>NZ_JAGTPM010000006.1:0-414354 GCF_021147865.1 Pseudomonas sp. CDFA 610 | reverse complement strand
TGGCCATCGTGGGCTCCTGCCGTTGATGGACGCGGACTTTACTGACTCCCGACGCTTGCTGGGTTCAAATGAGTTTCAGATGATTTCGTACAGAGCCTAGGTGCCTATGGGTGGGTCACCTCGACCACTAACGGGAATCGGGTCAGTATTTCCCTTTGGAGGTAATCAACTTATCCTTGAGCTTTTTGAGTCGGGCAGTTCGTTCGCCGTATAGTTCTAAAAGGCAATCTTCGAACACCTCAAAGGCATCCAGAATGGCCTCTCGCTGGACGTCATTACCGTGTGAGCCCAGATTACCAACCATCCTCAGGGCCGTCATCGTATCGGCATGCTCTGGGTGCGTATGACTGAAAAGCGCTATCCGACCGTTAAGATCCAGCCGATTCAGGACGTTTTTCTTGGTGAGTGCTTCGTGAGGTACACCTTGATCATCCATGATGCGCTCTGCGGTAACCCGAAGCCGGTTTGCCGTTGCATTCAGGTCTGACCAATACAATCCAAATGCCTTTTCCAGCTCACGTTGTATCTCATATGGCATTTGCGTTGGAACGCTGATGATCGGGGGCGCGGGGAAAAAACCGCGAATGTGAAGAAGGGTCATCCACGCGTAAGCATCGACCTCGGGCTCGTAATACTCCTCTGCACTTGTATCGCCAATCGCGAATGAGACCTCACCACAGCTGGCTTCGTCGCACTTCAACTCTACGCTGAACCGCTCCCTCTCCCAGCCAGGTTCATAGTCGTCACGCTGGCATTGGATCTGTGAGAATTCTGGGTGCCTAACTTGAATGTTCGACGGATCCACGATCAATCGCCCACTACGGCATTGGGGGCAACGGAACTTCGGGATGGCGCGTCTCTCGTAGCAGCCTTGCCAAGTTGCTTTATCGAACAAGATGTATTCCTTCTACGTTGAGAAGCGAGGCGCGCCATGCGCCTGACTAAAGATAGCTTCTACCATGCAGTCAACTGAGGTATGAATCGCCCCGGATTCTCTAGACACCTTGCAAACTCGATCCAGGGAAAGCGCTGCTTGTAGGTGTTGCTGCGATAGACCTGCATGATCTGCTCGCATTTGCCCAGCAGATCATCATACGCCAGCTTGCAGGTGATGGAGAGGCTGTCACGACCAGCAACGAATTTTGCAAAACTCGCTTCGCTC
Organism: Pseudomonas sp. CDFA 610; assembly: GCF_021147865.1. Classification (NCBI taxonomy): domain Bacteria; kingdom Pseudomonadati; phylum Pseudomonadota; class Gammaproteobacteria; order Pseudomonadales; family Pseudomonadaceae; genus Pseudomonas; species Pseudomonas sp. CDFA 610. The sequence goes on along the minus strand of NZ_JAGTPM010000006.1, from coordinate 413,192 downwards.
GGGGTGCCGCCAGCGATGCGCGCAAGATCCCGCAGCACGTCGACCCCGAAGTCTTGGACGTCGCTGTATTTGCTGGCCTGCACACGCTTCTGGAACGTCACGGCGTTTGGGGTCGCCAGATCCCGCGTGCGTGCGCAACCCATCACGTAGCACCGAGTTCAGCGTGACTTTCAGGCCGAACTGGCGTTCGAATGCCTCTTTCTCCAACGCCTGTGGATGTGCCCAAAGCAGATCGCGAAAATCCGATCATCGACGGGCAGGAACAGCGCGGCACCGGCGGCGCTGGCAATCAGGTTGTCGGGCTGTGCGCCCACCTGCTCCTCGACGAAGGAAATCCAGCCGGGCCTGCTGGTGAAGATCTGGCCGACCAATAACTGCGCACCTTCGCCCTTTGACCAGTCAGTTCGCGTAAGTCGATTGCGACGAGCCCCTGATATGTTACTAGGGCCTCGTCAGCCTCGTAGTCACTACGCAGTAACCGTACGGAAAGCGTCCTGACTTTCTCCGGATTGGCCAAGGCAGCACTCCCTAGACATGCTGATGATCTGGGCTTGGGTTTTGGACCTGTGTGTTTGTTCGTTTGGCTTGGTTTTTTTCTTGGCTTGGGTTGTTCGCTTGGCACGGGCACAACCAGCATTTGGCCATCATGACTATGGGCCAGAAAACGTGTTTTTTCCAGGTGAGGAATTGGCTCGCGTGGACATCTTAGAGGGGGGTTGAGTGATGGACGTGTATCAGGGTGGTGCGGGGATTGACGGTTTATTGGCGATGAGGCGGTTACCGATCGTTCGGTGTTTCTAGGGAGATGGGTGGGCGTTTGTAGGTATCGGCGTCAGGGCGAATGAGGGAGTGCGTAATCCATTCCAGGCTGGTCGGGCGTGAGGCTTAGGGGTAGGACGGGGGGAATCGGGTTGGATTTTGGGTGGACTTATCAGCTGTGCCGGCATGGATGTAGGGAAGATTGCGGGGAAATGGGCTTTCGGCGTCTGAACAAGCCCCTCCATCAGCTCAATTTGCTACTCGAAAGAGTAGGCCTGAAATAGTAGGCCTACTATTTATGCGGGCCTACTGGGGCAAGGAGTGCGCTCGAAATAGTAGTTCCTTTGGGGTGCCTGTGCGAAATCCGCATTCTCGCTGCGATCCCCCAGAGAGGCCGCCCAAGCGACCTTCTGGGTGATGTCCGGGCGATGCTCGCGCCAGAGGTAGTCGAGTTCCTTTTTAAGGGCATCGTGCCCCTGTTTAGTGATGATCTTTGTACTCAAGACGTTCCTCCATCAACACAAACATCAACTCGACAGGGGTCGAACCGCTATCGACGCGCCACTTCGTGGCGGATGCAGCCGTCGTAATAAATCTGCCGGACGCTGTCGGGCTTGAGACGCGAGTCGCTGTCGTAGGTCTGTTCGGTAATACCCAGCGCCATCGGGCGCATCCACTGCTTGGTGAACTTGCGTGCCTGAAGCTTTTGCCGCGCACCATAGCGGGTTACACCCGAAAGCTTCGACGCTTGCGCGCTACCCGCGATGGTCGAGCCCCAGCGGCAAAGGTAGCGTTCACTTTCAGTAGCATTCCGGGCCTGGGCAGACAGTGCAACGCCCGACAGCGTCAGGCAAGCCAGAGCACAATAAACCAATCGCATGCAGACACCACACCTAATCCTTTGATAAGGCGGCGATTCTGCCTGTGAGGCGATGCGGCGGGGGCCAGCATAATGCCTTCTCAGCCGAAGGTGATCAAACCCTGCCGGGCCACCCGCGTGAGGTCGCGAATCACCTGCTCGACCTGCTCAGCGTCAGGTGACTGGATCACTGCCAGATCAAACTGATCGTTGGCGAAATGGCTGAGCGGCTGATGGGCGTCGACAAACTGGATGAGGAAGGCGCAAGAGCCGCCACGGCGACGCGGCCAGCCGTCCAGATAGCGCAACAGTGTCGGCTGATGGGAACCGGCGAGGAGGATTTTAGGATTCTTGCGCGTCAGCACGGTGCTGATCGGGGACAGACGAAGAAGCGGGCGCAGGTTGTTCATGGGTTTTGTCTCTGCCTCAAAAGCTCCGCTGGGCAGCGGTGAGAGGCAACACCGAACCAACGTTTTAGCGGTATTTCGACAAGGTTCGAGCCTTGTCAGGCGCCCCGCAAGTAGTTGTTAAATCGGCGCTTGAGCACGCATCCTAGAGAAGCACGCACTTCATTGTCAATTACCTTGCCCTACAATCCTGCCAAAACGCAAAAGGCCCACGTTCACGTGGGCCTTCAGTCAGGGAGCAGCAGAGGTTATCGCGCGATGACGCGGTCCAGCGACAGCTTGCCCGCGCCTTCAATCAAGACCGCGAGCGCGCCACCCAGCAGGGCCAGTGCGTATTCAAAACCGTTGTTGGCCATGAAGAAGCCGTTGCCGATGTGCACGGTAAAGATAGCCACCAGCAGCAACACCGTCACCAATGCCGCAGCCGGACGGGCCAGCAGCCCGACCAGCAGACCCAGACCGCCAAAGAACTCGGCACCGCCGGACAGCATCGCCATTAGATAACCCGGCGTCAGGCCGAGGCTTTCCATGTACTGCGCGGTGCCTTCCAGACCATAGCCACCAAAGGCGCCAAACAGCTTCTGACTGCCGTGGGCGATGAAAGCGATACCGACAATGACGCGCAGGATGGTCAGGCCGTAACCGGCGCGGGTGGTGAGTACGGATTTAATCAGGCTGTTCATGCGAGTGTGTTCCAGGGTCGATTAAGTGGGAGTGGCACCATCATAATCAAAATGACTCATGTGAAAACACCAATAATTGGCACATACCTATCGAATTGTTCGATCAGCGTTTAGCTGTTGTTTTTCCGGAGCCAGCTTTTTCCAGCGCGTCACGCTGACGGTCGAAGGCCAAGTAGTACTTGTTGACGCTGTTGACGAAGGTCACAACGTTGGCCCCGCCCTGCTCCATCGCGATCCGCTCGGTCTGAAAAAACCACTGATTGGGATTGAGCCCGCGCTTTCGCGCCTCGTCACGCATGCCCTGCACGCGTTCCGGCCCCATGTTGTAGGCCGCCATGGTGAACGCCATACGTTCACGCTCGTTGACGCTGGGACTCGAGAAATATTTGCGCTTGATCAACGCCATGTAGCGTGATCCGGCGCGGATATTGTCATCGGCATTCTGGATATTCGAGACACCGACGCTTCTGGCTGCCGAAGGCGTGATCTGCAACAGCCCTGTCGCACCACCACTGCCCTTCGCAGAAGGATCGAGTTTGGATTCCTTGAACGCCAGCGCTGCCAGATCGAGCCAGTCCATGCCCTGCGCATCGGCATGGCGCTGCAGCATGGGTCGCAACTGTTCCAGGCGCTGAATGTTTCCGCGCACCAGCGGATTGTTGACCCGGTACATGTTTTTGTAAGCCTTTTCGAAGGCCACGTCCTGGCGGTTGGAGGGTTTGTAATCCTTGAGGAAATCATCGATGGTGGCACGCAGAACGGTGGCATTGTCGCGTACGAACCAGCTCACATCGCCATGGGTTTTCAGCGAAAGCCCGCGATCCAGACGCAGTTTCGGCATGACGCCAGCCCAACGCTCGGCAATAGGTTGCTCGACCAGCGTCATCGGGTAGATGCCGGCCTGGACCATCTCCAGCACGTCTTCGACGGCGAGGCTGGGGTCAACCCATTCGATCTTCACCGGCGGCAGCTTGCGCAGTTCCAGCTGCCGATTGACCTGATGCAGCGCTTCGTCTGCGGCACTGCCGGTGGCCAGACTCAGGGTCCGGCCGGACAATTGCTCAACGCGCCGCAGACTACGGTCGCCGCGCAGACCGACCAGCACCAGCGGCACATCATGAATGATCGGACTGCTGGCCTGAACGCCCCTGGCGTCGCTTACATCAAGCAGCTCGCCGGGGGCGATCAGATCACCTTCGCCGCGCTGCAGAGCGCTGAGCAACTGGTTCTTGGCCTTGGGAATGATCTTGAACGTGACTTTCTGCCCGTCGCGGGCATGGCTGTTGAGGTAGCGCTCGAATGCTTCCAGACGGTGGTACTCGACACCGATTTCCTGTCCCTTGACGTCTCCGGAACTGTTGCGGCTCTGATTGACCAGCACGCGCAGCACCTTGCTGCTACGAATCGCGGCCAGATCACGCACGGGAGGCGAATGCGATGTGGCGACCACAGGTCCGGCAGACGTGAGCGGACGTGCGGACACTTCACCCGGGAAGGTCGTCAGAAGCGGCACAAGACAGACAATGGACACGAGCGCGGATCGGATCATTCATTCCCCAGTGGCATCGCCGTTACAGGAAAAAGGAACTCTGGAAGTCACGCAGCAGCATCAACATTGAAGAAAAGCATCGAGTCCTTGAGCTCAACCGTTTGAATAGCCAGCGTTTTCTTGTTTTTACCGAAGCTCTGATATGCTCGGCAGCCTTGTGCTGGAGGTAGCACCATGCAACTCATCGACATTGGCGTCAATCTGACTAACGCCAGCTTCGCTTCGCAGCGACAGGCGGTACTCGACCGTGCCTACGCCGCAGGCGTCGATCAACTCGTCATCACAGGCACCAGCGTAGAAGGCAGCGAAGAAGCCTTGCAGCTGTGTCACGAACTGGACGACAGCGCGCAGCGACTGTTCTGCACGGCGGGTATACACCCTCACTCGGCGAGCGATTGGACCGGCGACACCGAGAAACAGTTGCATGCTTTGCTCAAGGAAAATCGCGTGCGTGCCGTCGGAGAATGCGGGCTGGATTTCAATCGCGACTTCTCCCCTCGCCCACAACAGGAGAAAGTGCTGGAAGCGCACCTGGCCATGGCCGTGGAACTGCAACTTCCTGTGTTCCTGCACGAGCGCGACGCCAACCAGCGAATGATGGAAATCCTGCGCGATTACCGCGACCGCTTGCCTGCCGCAGTGGTGCATTGCTTCACTGGCGAGCGGGCTGCGCTGTTCAGCTATCTGGACCTGGACCTGCACATCGGCATCACCGGCTGGATCTGCGACGAACGCCGTGGCACGCATCTGCACCCACTGGTCGGCAACATTCCCCGCGGCCGGCTGATGCTGGAAAGCGACGCGCCTTATCTGCTGCCACGCAGCCTGCGGCCCAAGCCGAAAAACGGTCGCAACGAACCGGCCTATCTGCCCGAAGTGCTGCGCGAGGTGGCGCTGCATCGAGGCGAATCACAGGAAGATCTGGCGCGCCACAGCACAACATGTGCCCGTGAGTTCTTCGGCATGCCGGTTGTGGAACGGGCCGTTCAGGAAAATCCGCGGTTTTCTTGATCCGCGTCAAAGGTCGCTTCGAGGACCGGAATACAGTAGTGGCACCTTGCTGCTATTTTCACCGTTTACCGAAGAAGACCCCTCATGCGCTCATGGCTTGGCAACCTGTCACTCAAGTACAAATTCTGGGCGGTGAATGCAGTCGCGTTCATCACCACCCTGCTGCTTGTGCTCTACGCCGTTCATCTGGAGCAACAGTCGCGTGAGGAATCCGCGCACGGCGTGGCACAACTGATCGCCCGATGGCCCACCACCCAGCCACTGCCAGCCAACAGCGCGGCGCTCATCCTGGCACCAGCCTTCACCGATGTGCTCGAGCAGCATTTCGCTCACTACGCCCTGGCCGTTTTTGTCCTGATGATTGTCATGCTCGGTGCTTCGCAGTTGCTGATCCGCTTTCTGCTCAGCCAGCTCAACACGCTGAAGGACGTCATGCTGCATGTCGAACGGAGCGGTGACCTTTCAGCCCGTGTGCCAAACCGCAGTGACGATGAAGTCGGGCAGATGGCCAAGGCGTTCAATGCGTTGCAGGCCGGGTATCAGCGGGTGGTTGCGACCGTTTCGCAGACCGCCATCCGGCTTGATCAGGGTGCCGCGCACCTGGCGTCCGGCATGACTGAAGTTCGACATGGCATGCTCGGCCAGCAGAGCGAAACCGATCAGGTCGCCACTGCCATCAACGAGATGACCGCCACCGTGCACCACATCGCCCAGCACGCCACCACCACACGCGATCAGTCACAGACCGCCGATGCGCTCGCAGGCAGCGGCAAGGCCGTGGTGGACCGTGTGCAAGTGTCCATTGCCGGACTGTCCAGCGGCGTGCAGCAGACTGCCGAGATGATTCAACGCATGGCCGCCGACAGCCAGAAGATCAACGGTGTGGTCAACGTGATTCACAGCATTGCCGAGCAGACCAACCTGCTGGCGCTCAATGCCGCTATCGAGGCGGCGCGGGCTGGCGAGATGGGACGCGGCTTTGCCGTCGTCGCCGACGAAGTACGCAACCTTGCCAAACGCGTGCAGACGTCCACTGACGAAATCACCACCATGGTTTCCGCCTTGCAGAGCGGTACACGCGATGCCGTGGATTTCATGCAGGACAGCTCGTACAAGGCCGATGAATGTGTGCAGCAGGCCCGTGAAGCAGGCGAAGCCCTGGCGGCTATTGCCAGCGCCGTGGCGCAGATGCGCGAAAGCAATACGCAAATCGCCGTGGCCGCTCAACAACAGAGCCAGGTCGCGGAAGAGATGAACCGGGCGGTGGTGAGCATTCGCGATGTGACAGAACGCACCGTGGTCCAGACCGTGGACTCGGCCACGACCAGTGGCGAACTGGCGGTACTGGCGGGCGAGCTGAACACCGCCATCGGCCAGCTCAAACTGTAAACGGCTGTCTGTAAACGCTATCACACCGATAGTCAGACTTGACTCGCAGCCTGTCCGGGTTGGACCTACTCTTCAAGCATTGAAACACGCGTCGAATGCATTGAAGAGGACAGCAGTATGGACAAGCGACTCCCCAATCCACACACATGGCAGTGGCGCAGTTACGCAGACAACCATCGGCATCCGACCAATCTGGCCTTGCAGCTGATTGCCTTGCCCCTGTTCGTTCTAGCGGCCCTGCTGATCGCTGACGGACTCTTTTCGTCAAGCGTCCCATCGTTTGCCATAGGCGTCATCGGACTGGTCGCGGCGCGGGTATTCCAGCGCCGCAATAAGCCCAGCTGACGGGATCTGCATCGCGCCCATCAATGGCTAACTTCAGGCCATCAAGGGAACAGCATCTGCAGAGTGACGTCCGCACGGGTGTCCAGCAGCTTGGCAAACACCTGTTTTATGCTGCTGTTGTAGTAATAGGCATCGACTGCTGACTGTTGCAACGCCTCCGGTGTGCCCACATCGTTCAGCGCAGTGCCATCACACAGCACGGCGTTCGGTGCTTCAGCGCCAAGGAGAGTGACGTAGTAGAACGGCTCTGCAGGCGCATAGTTGTCGTAGAGGCGCTGTACACGAATGCTCTGACCCGACTCGATCCCGGTATGACTGATTTCAGTCAGCCGGTAGCTTTTGCCGGTCGCATATTCGGTCGTATAGCCGTCATCCAGGTACAGGCTGTAAGTCGAATCCTGACCCGGATAAATATTGAAGGTGAGCGGATTGATCGCAAGCTGGCCGACCCATTGTTCCAGTTCACGCATCGGTAAAATCGCTCCCGCCCTTATGTAGACGGGGACCCGATCCAGATCGGCATAATAGCCCGTCACCAGAGTCCCGCCTTCAACAGGCGCGCCCAAGGCATCGTCATCATCCACAAATGCATACCATTGCGAGCCATTGGGCAAGTAGATGTCCCGGCTGGGCGTGGTGGGTGGATTGGCCGTGGCATGGGCAGTCAAAATCGGCGCGACCAGAATATCCCGCCCTACGAAAAACTGATCATCCAGATGTTGATAGACGCCAGGATCCTGCGGGTCATTGAGGAACAATGCCCGGGCAACCGGCATGCCCGTTTGAGTCGACGCGTACAGCGCATCGTAGTAGATCTGCAGCATCCGATAGCGCAGCTCGATGTACTTTCGGCAGTTGCCGGGCACAGGCTCGGCGTAATTGAACGGTTCCTGAAACTGCTTGACGTAACCGTCGTAGTGATTGCGATACCACGGCAGAAAGGAGCCGAGTTGCATCCAGCGAGTGAACAACTCGTAGTTTGTCACCATGCTCTGTCCAACGCTGCCTTCGCCAGGCCCGAAGCCGCCTATGTCGCACCCTGAAAGGGGTATGCCGGACAGCCCGAGATTCAACACCTGCGGCAGGTTGATCCGCAAAAAATCCCAGCTTGAGGCAGAGTCGCCGGTCCAGAGTGCCGAATAGCGTTGCAGTCCGGCATAGCCGCCGCGGGCAATGATGAAGTTGCGTTGCTGCGGACGCAGTTGATCGAGACCGTCGTGGGTTGCCCCACTGAGCAGCAGGGCAAACGCATTGTGAACCTGGGCGTGCGGCACGGACTCGCCGAAACTGGTCACCAGAAGGTCGAGCGGCGCCGTTTTCCAGGGCGACAATACCAGGGTTCCGCCTTCAGGCGGTTTTTCCCCATAAGGCGGACTCTCGCTGGTTGTGTCGTTGGCAGCCTGCTGCATCTGCGGCGTATCGTAGTAAGAGTAAATGGCCGGGTCTGTCATGTCCTGCCAGACCATTTCCAGACCGGCAGATAACAGATACTGGTACTGCTGCCCCCACCAGGCGCGTACTTCCGGTCGACCGAGGTCGGGGTAGTAGCCTCCTGCGCCCAACTGGGTGCTGCCGGATCCATCAGGTTTCAGCGGAGGATACGGATAAGGGTTACTGCCATAGTTGACCCCATAGTTCTCCTCGCCTACAAACAGCGAGCTGTCAGGGATGCCAGCACGGCTATTGGTCAGAAAATAGCCTTTGGCGACGCCCTCATCCCGCGTGGGATAGGGCGTTTGATTACCGTCCTCGTCCAGAGGGTTGCTGGTGATCATCGCGGTAATGTTGGTGCTGCACTTGAAACCCTGGGTCTTGAGGCTTGCGAACATTGCACCAAGGTCACCGAACTTGCTGTTGCTGCTGGTGAACGTCCGGTAGTTGTTCTGCAGGTCGATGTCGATGTGCAGCCCGTCGATCGGAATATTGGCATTGCGGTACGCCGCGGCGGCAGCGGTCAGTTTCTGCTGGTCGTAATAGCCATAGCAGCCCTGGTGGTAGCCCAAGACGTATTTGGGCACGAACGTCGGCCGCCCGGTCAGTTGAGTGTATTGGTCAATCACCTCGGAGGTCTGACTGCCCAACATGAAGTAATAATCCAGCTCGCCATACAGCGCGCCAAAATAATACATGCCGTCCATGTTCGAGTAGTCATTGGCCCCCAGGTTGAAATAGGACTGGGATGGATTGTCGAAAAACAGTCCATAACTGTACATCGATCCGGCGTTTTCACCCTGTGGGTCAGGGTTGTTTTCAATCAACAACGGCACCGAACAGTAAAGCGCTTCGCTTGGGTTGAGCGGTCCGGACTGCTCGCCATCGGGTAGCGGACCTGACGCGTACTCGAAGTTATCGAAGTTGAACTGCGTCAGCGTAAAGCCGTTTTTTGCCAGCTGCGCACCCGCTTTTTCGCCGAAGCCAAAGTAGTAGGCATTCGCTGGGGTTTTCTTGAAGTTGGCAATGACTTCCTGACCTGGCAGATAGACCAGGTTGTAATTGCGGTTTTCATCAGTGGTGTCGCTATGAATCAATTGCAGACCGTTACCCTGATCACGCAATACCTGCAGCGCGTAGGGTTTCAGGCTGATTCGAACCTGCATCGAGCCCGTGTCCACAAGCAGAACATCCGATGTGTCCTGCAAAACATCAAGCGTTACGGCCCCCAGCTCACGGTTGACCACTGCATACGAGTTGTCAGTGTCATAGGTTGCATTGGCGGCAGGATTGAAGCGCACCCGAAAACAGCTCGCTGACAGGAACGACACCATCAGGCTGACCTGATTATCCTGCGCCTTGAGCAGGAACGCGTTACCTGAACGAGTGACTTCACTGACGTTACCGAACGGCGTCCAGTGCCCGAGGTTGGGCGTGAACGCGTTGGTGTTTACAAACTGGTAGGAACCGGCAGGATCGGTCTTGAGAAAATCCCTGGCTCCATTTGCAGCCAGGTAAGCGTTTTGGGCGGGTGTCCGACTCATGATAAAGCTCCTTGAATTTCGCAGGACGCAGTGCTGACGCACACGGCCCGGCCGGCGCTCTGCGAGCCGCCTCCGGGGTGCTGTATCAAGCCCCTGTCAGGGAGCCGATTGGGTCTGGGGAGCGGCGGTCGGGTAAGGCTGGAACGCGGCGCGCATCTGGAAAAGCCAACTGAAGTCAGATGTCTTCGGACCGCTGAAAACCGCTGTTCTGGTGCCATCGGGGCTGGTGGTGAACGAGTTGGCGATGCCTGCCGAGTAATGGCACCCCATGCAACTTTCCGTGGCGAAAAGCCTTTCTTCAGGTCCTGCGGGCGAGCCCTCTTCCTGAGTGCCGACCGTCTGATTACCGCCCTGAAAATAGGTTTCCATGACGGAGTTGGTCAAAAAGACGGGCGTCGGCTTGCCGCCTGATTTGTTTTCGACACTGCCAGGCAGAGTGTCAGGTCCTGGCGTGGTAGGCGGTGCGCTCGGGTCCGTTGGCCACTGGGTGTTTATCAGCTCGTAATATTGCCAGACTGACTTGATCTCTCGCAGCTTGCTCTGCACCTGCTCGTTGAGCTGACGGGTAGCGTCGGGGATCGGAACGGCACGGGCAATCTGAGTCCGTTTCTTGCCGGTTGCCGCGTCCTGAGCCGGAGGGTAAGTGTTGACCAGGCAGGTTTCACAATCGGCATTGTTGAACGAGGCACGCAACGGCTGTTCCTTGCCATCGACCGTGACGGTGTCCAGCGAGTTGACCTGAAGGTTGTCGACGTGTTCGAAGGTCGACCACACCCATTGCGGGCTTGAACCGGTCTTGTGGCTGATATGCATGCCGACCAGCCCCACCGTCACTTTGCGCCAGCTTTTACCATCGCCGTCGAGCACAACGGCCTGACTCGTAAAATACCGTTGCGCATTGTCACCGGCCGCGGCATCAAGAACTTTCCAGGCCAGCTTCAGCTCGATGGCCCCTATCTGTCCGGGATCATTGAAAATGCCCGCTGGCAGGTTTATCGCATTGTGGTTGCTGGCAAAGGCAATTTGTCCGTCAAGGTTGTAGAGTTTGTTTTGCACGATGTACTGAGTTTCTGCGTCGTTGAGCAGAATCTCATAGAAGACGACGTTTCCGTTCTGGTCCCAGATAGGGTGAGAAAAGGCTTGCTGGGTGTCATCCAGCGACGTCAGTTTCTGAGTTGCGCTGACAATCGACAGCACACGGGTAGACCGGTCGGTGGTTGAAAGCGATCCAAGCGCCACTCCGTGACGCGAGGCGACAGCCTGTCGGGATGGCTTGGCTGTCAGCAACTCACCGGGCGCGGGCGGCTGCCCCTGTTCGCGAAACACCTCGGAAGACTCGTGCCAGCGTAGCCAGGCAGGCGGGCCGAACGCAGTGTCGGTAATGACGGGCGCAGACTTGCCCTGTTCGCCCGTCGGCCAGTTCATGGCAAGAAACTGTTGCCAGGAAAAAACATCGAATGCTCGCTGCGCCTGCGCCACCTTCCCCTCTTTCATCAGCGTGCCGATTTGCGCAGGATCGACATCCGACGGGATGACCGGACTGAAAGCAAACAGCTGACGGGGTGGCGATGCGGGGACATCCTGTGCCGATGCCTGAGTGAAAAACAGCGAAAACAACACGCCGCACAGAATGCCACATCCGGTGTTGCGCAAGATCGGGTTGGCTTGGGATTGCGGGACAGGTTGCCGCGCAGTGAAACTACGACCGCTGTACATATCCATATGTAATGCCCTATGACTGGCGTACGCAGAAAAGCGGAATGCCAAGAGGCTCCTCGCGAGCAATTCCGCTCAGTCGTCAGGGCAGACAATTGCCTTTGCCGCCATGGCAAGACATGACACTGATGCCCGGAAATCAGAGACTCGAACGCTGGGGGGAGACATCGGCGTGGCTATGTGCCATTGGCACGCATCTGGGTATAGCAGCCCGGTTCAGGTTGTCAAATACCCACGATCGAGAAGCGCGTCACTGGCTTCTAACCAAACACCGTCACCGTCTGACGGCTGATCGCAATCAATTCTCCCTCAGGCGTCCACATTGCCGCAGCGGTATGCCCATAACCGTCACGCGCATGCTCGATCACCGCGCGATAGCTGCACCACTTCAGGGTATCGAGCACCGGCTGTGGCTGCACGAACTCGATGGTCCAGGTCAGCGAACTGCCGGGGGCAGGTCTGTTCAGGTGCGGCAGTACCGCGGGCGGCCAGGTATCGACCAGTGCCAGAATATGCGCCTCGGTCATCGGCTGCGATTGTGAGGTGTCCCTGAAGCGGGCGTAACCGCCGACGGCGGGTGACGGCGTGTTGCTGAAAGGCAGGCCACCCAGCGCCCAGCGAATCTCCATGAAGCGCAGATACTCCGGCATGATGCCGCTGACGAAGGGCAACTCGGGACATGCGTCGACCGGTTTGAGCACGGGTGCAGCGTCTGCCTTGACCGAGATCATCGACTCCCTTGAGGCGCCGAAACTGCCTTGCATCAGCGTCATGACCTGACCGTTCTGCACAGCGCGGCCAAGCACCTGACTCACCGCCTTGCCATGCCGCAGAATTTCGACGTCGAACGAGATGGGTACACCCGGTTCTGCAGGCCCGACAAAGGTGATTGCCAGTGAACGCACCGGTCGTCCTTCAGGTACCTGGGCGCGCATAGCCTCGTAGTTCAAGGCCGCCATCAGCCCGCCAAAGCAGGCCCGGCCTTGAGACCATTCGGCAGGAATGATGACAGAGCCGGGGTTGTCACGTACCGCGGCGATCAATTCGGAGAAGGTCATGGGCATCCCTGCAAGGTTCAATGTGAATAGGGATGATGGTACTCATCCCTTCCCTTACTGGCATGCTACATATCGGCCATTAGTGCGGCCTGAATGACCTGTTTGTTGTAGGAAAAGACTTCATAGAGCCTGCGTTCAGAAACAGGCCTTCGCCAGCCGCTTCAATGAGGCCTCGGCCTTGCGCTCGGCACGCACGATCCCGATCTGCCAACCGGCAATGCACGGCGCCAGATCAGGTTGTTCACCGGCCTGCGCCAACCATTGCAGGTGGTCATGCCAGTCACCCAGTTCGCTCTGCGCCGACTTGAGGCACGCCTGCATGTTCTTCGGCTGATGGCTCAGTTCCGGATAAGCCTCGGCGGCGTAACGCACACGCTTGATCAACAGGCGCAGGTCATGGCGATCATGACCGGGCTCGGCAATCGCGGTGCGCAATTTGCGCCACTGTTTGTCCATGCGCTTCTCGATCGTCTTGCGCAACCCACGCAGCAAACCCTGGCGCTGCTGCATGCGCAGCATCGTCGGGAACTGGTCGATCAATGTCAGCAGTCGGGTCAGCTCGCTGGACTTCGCCACGCGAGGACAGGCGCTGCTCAGGTGGTCATGACGTTTGCGAGCAGCTTCGGTCAGGCCTTGTTCGTCGAGAAACGCAGCCAATACCTGCATGTCACGCAATGGCGTGGTCATCTGACCCACTGCCTTGGCGGCTCCTTCCAGTTGCGTGGCACCGGAAAACTCGCGCAGCGGCCTCAGTACGCTACGCAGACGGCGTACGGTGGTGCGCAGATCATGCAGCGCTTCACTGTCGGTCGAGACGGCCAGGCGTGCCTGACAGGCAAGCAGTTTGACGTCCAGCGCCAGGACTTCAGCGACCAGATGATCCACCATTGAAGACATGCGATTCCCCCTTAGAAAACTCAAGAATGACTGTTTCGGGACGACGAGAGCCGCCATGGCAAACGACGACGCAGTGCTTTGAGACGACTTCGCAAAAGACTTGAAGAGCCTGGATGTCCGGCATAACGCTGCGCCTGAAACTCATCGATGAAGGCGCTGATGGCTTCGGCATGCTGCGGCAGTAACAGCACCGCACGCGCACCAAACGCCTCAGCACCTTCGCCCGGCATACGACGCAGACCATGGCGAGCCAGCAAGCGTTCAAAGGCATTGAACAATCGCAGCTGCGAATCGCTTTCCCGCTGCCACGGCTTGAACAGCCACAAGGCAACCAGCCCCAGAGAAAGCGCGATCCCTGCGACGAACACCGGCGCCTGAAAACCCGAGAACCAGCGGCTCAATACCTGTAATTGCTGCTGGCCCTGATAGCCCAGCACCCAGCGTTGCCAGCCGTAATTGAGGTTATCCCAGCTCAGGCGCATGGCGTTGATCCAGGGCACGTGCCGATAGCGCAAGGCAGACATGGGCGAGTCCTGAAGAAAGTCCTCATCGGCGGCCAATGCCTGCTCCAGCCCCTGCTCGATACGCTGGGGCGCGACGGCTGCGGTCGGATCGATACTGCGCCAGCCAACGTCCGGCTGCCAGTATTCGACCCAGGCATGGGCATCGAACTGGCGCACGGTGAGGTACTGACCCTCTGGGTTGAGTTCCCCGCCTTGATACCCGGCCACCACGCGTGCGGGAATCCCGGCTGAGCGCAGCACGAACGTCATCGCCCCGGCGTAATGGGCGCAAAAACCTCGGCGGCTGGAAAACAGGAATTCGTCGATGCTGTCGTTGCCCAGCGAATCGGGCTTGAGCGTGTAATGAAACGGCTGACTGGCGAAGTAATCCAGCATGGCTTGCGCCAAGTCATCGGGCCGGGCGTAACGACGTCGCAGCTCATCGGCCCATTGCCTGGCCTGCGGGTTACCTTTGGCGGGCAGTTGCAGGTCCTGACGTTGAATCTGCTCGCTGAGTTGCGAATCGCGCACGCTGTCAGGCCACGACGTGACGCTGTACAGCAACGACTGCTCGACAGGACGCCTGCGCTGCAATCGAAAATCGCTCATCTGACGCACGTCAGACAAAGGGGTTTCGCCAATGTCCAGACTCGGCAGCCAGGGTCGGCCGCTGGCTTCCATGACGATGCTGTAGACCACCGGCTGGCCGCGCTTGAGCCATTGAGGCACCTGCACGGTCTGGGCGCGTGCCGACTGCGACCAGCGCCGGCCGTCAAACTGCTCCAGCGTCAGACCGCGCCAGTACAGTTGATTGCGCGCCGGTACAGGCCCTTCGAAACTGGCGCGAAACACCAGCGCAGGCGAGCGGCTCAGTTCGGCCATGTCCCCGGGTGCCATGTTGTCGGAAAGCCCGGTTAACCCTTTATTGCTGGGCTGCGGCAACGACCAGAGCGGATCCAGACGCGGAAAGAACAGAAACAGCAGAATCATCAGCGGCACGGCTTGCGCCATCAGCTTGAACGCCAGCTTCAGGGTTCCCGAAGGCTTGCTGGCCAGATCCGACTGCTGCAGGCCGATCAAGGCCGCCAGCAGAGCACCGATCGGCAGCAGGCTGAACAGCGCCCACAGCAGGTTATCCTCGAACAGATAGCCGACCGCCACGCAGAAAAAGCCGAGAAAGATCAGCACCCGCGCATCGCGGTGCGTATTCATTTCCAGCATCTTCAGCACAAATGCCGCCACCAGCAGCGCCGCGCCTGCATCCAGTCCCACCAGACTGCCTCGCGCCAGATAGACCCCTGCGGCCGTGCCGACCAGCAATCCGGACTTGACCCAGGTGCCGGGCAAACGCACACGCATGCGAAACGCCTGGACACGCCATACGCTGCAACCCAGCCAGAGCGCCATGATCGAGGCCGGTACGTGTAACGCAAACGGCACCACCACCAGTGCCTGCGCCAGCAACAGCCAGGTCAGGCTGACCCGGGGAATCGGCTGGCTTACCGCAGCGTTGGTCGTCATGGCCGCTGCCCATACAAGGCCAACGCGCGCAGACAGGCTTCCCGATGCGCATCGCCGACGTCCACGCTGGACAGAAAGCCCGGCAAGCGCAACGCAAATGGCTGGCGACGCTCGGACAGCTCCAGCACCCAGTAGCACAGACGCGACAGGCGCTCTTCGATAGTGCCGCCCAACGCCAGAAAATCCAGACACAGCTCATGCCCGCTCAGATCAGTGAACGCCTTGACCAGCAGTCCCTGCCCTCGCGAATAAGCCTTCCAGTGCAGTCGCCCGCGGCTGTCCCCCGGCTGGTAGACACGCAATCCCTGATAGTCATCCACACCGGCGCCCTGAGTGGCGTGACCTTCATCTTCGGCGTGGGGTTGCACGCCGTTGAGCAGCGGCATCGTACCAACCAAAGGCCGCGGATAGATCAGCGCAGTCTGCTCGAGATCCAGCCAGGTCCAGGCTCGAAAAACACCTAGCGGAAACACGCTCTCCACACGCAGCCGAGGCGCGCGCAGCCAGCCTCGACGCTCGGCCGGCAGTGTCAGTTCGACCTCGGTCAGTCCCTGGGCGCCGACGTCGCCATGCTGCAGGCTGCCCGCCTCCCAACCCAGCCCGAGCGCCTGATGTGCATGGCGTGCGCTTTCAAGGCGCAGACGCAACTGCACGGCCTCGCCGACGAAAACGGAGCGCGCCGGTCCGGCACTGAGGATCAGCCCGCTCAGGTTGCGGTAAGTATGCAAAATCGCCAGCACCCCGACCGACAACAGCAGGAAGGTCAGGCCATAGGCAAGGCTGTTCTGATAGTTGATCGCGACCAACAGCATCAGGACCAGCACGACCATGAAGGTCACGCCCGTGCGCGTCGGCAGAATGAAGATGCGTCGATGATCGAGCACGATGCGCGACGCCGCAGGGATGCGTCTTGCCAGCCAGCGTTGCCAGAACGGTTTGAGCGGCGGAATCAAAGCACCGGCACCTCACGCAGCAGCCATTGCACCAGTGCCCCGCCGCCATGGCCGGTCGGATCGGTGCGTTCGCGCAGACGATGCCCCACTACAGATGGCAGCACCGACTGCACGTCTTCCGGGATCACATAATCACGGCCCGCCAGCATGGCCCAGGCTCGCGCCGCCGCCAGAATCGCCAGACTGGCACGGGGCGACAGTCCGTAAGCGAATTGCGGCTGGCTGCGGGTCGCATCCACCAGACGCAGCACATAATCGACCAGCGCATCGCTGGCCCGCACCTGACGCGCTTCGGCCTGTAACTGGCCGAGCATGGCGTGATTCAGAATCGGCTGCAGGCGCGGCAACAACTCACGGCGCGACTCGCCCAGCAGCAGCGCTTTCTCGGCAGCCCGGGCCGGATAGCCCATGGAGATACGCATCAGGAACCGGTCCAGTTGCGACTCGGGCAAGGCGAAAGTGCCGCCAGAGCTGAACGGGTTCTGGGTGGCGATCACGAAAAAAGGATCCGGCAACAGACGGGTCGCCCCCTCGATGGACACCTGCCCTTCCTCCATCGCCTCCAATAGCGCGCTCTGGCTCTTGGGCGTGGCGCGATTGATTTCATCCGCCAGCACCAGTTCGGCAAAGATAGGCCCCGGATGAAAGGTGAATTGCCCCGTATCGCGATCAAACACCGAGGTGCCGAGGATGTCGCCCGGCAACAGGTCGGAGGTGAACTGGATGCGCTGATAGCTCAGGCCCAGAATCTTCGCCAGCGCGTGGCTGAGTGTGGTTTTGCCCATGCCGGGCAAGTCTTCGATCAACAGATGTCCGCCACCGATCAGGCAGGTCATCGCCAGACGCACCTGTGCTTCCTTGCCCAGCACCACCTCATTGATGGCGCTCAGGCATGCTTCGAGTCTTTTGCCCATTGATACGCCTCCCCGGCAACTGCTTTATGGCTGGTCACGCACGACCAAGGATGCCAAACGTATGATCACTTTACGGTTAGCGTAGGCCGTTTCACCAGAGGAAGTAGGGATTTGCTGAAGCGGGATCAGGGATTTGTTGAGAAGACGTTAAAACGAAGACGGGCAAGCACACGGAATGCGCCTGCCCGATGGGGAACGATCAACGACCGGCGCGCGACTCACGAATATAGAAACGGGCCTTTTCGGACTTCTCGGTGCAGCCTTCGAACGCTTCGAACTGCTGCTGGGTCTTGGCACCTGTCAGCAGCGAGAGGGCCTTGGAGTAACTGACGGTTCCGGCAAAGCCTTCGGCCTTGGCCAGATCAAGCTCATGCCAGGCCGCATCGAGTTGCGTGGCACAGCTGTCCCGATACCCGGTCTTGCCAGCACAACCTGCAAGAACCACGATGAACAATGGCAGACAGATCCAGGCTTTCATGGGGTGTTACCTCAAGTAGAAATTGAATTGTGCGGCTTTGACGGCAATATTGGCTGAAAGTGCCGTCATGCGCGGGCCCAAGGGTAACTGTTTTCGACTGCTTGCGTGGGGGCGTCGCACATGACAGATAAGTTAAGTCAATGCTCAGGAGCGCTCGGATGAAAAAACGCATCGCACTGGTTCTGGGTTCCGGGGGCGCCCGCGGTTACGCGCACATCGGCGTGATTCAGGAACTGGAACGACGAGGTTACGAGATTGCCTGCATCGCAGGCTGCTCGATGGGGGCTGTGGTAGGCGGGATCTACGCAGCGGGCAAACTCGACCGGTACAGCGAATGGATCGAGAGCCTGGATTATCTGGACGTATTGCGCCTGGTGGATGTGAGTTTCCGGCTGGGTGCGATACGCGGCGAAAAAGTGTTCGGCCAGATCCGCGACATCGTCGGCGAGATCAACATCGAAGACCTGAAGATTCCTTACACAGCGGTGGCGACCGACCTGACCAATCAGCAGGAAATCTGGTTTCAGGAAGGCTGTCTGCATCAGGCGATGCGCGCCTCGGCCGCCATTCCGAGCCTGTTCACGCCGGTCATGCAGGGAGGCCGGATGCTGGTCGATGGCGGTCTGTTGAATCCCCTGCCCATCGTGCCGGTGGTGTCCAGCCATTGCGATCTGATCGTTGCGGTGAACCTCAACTCGACCCACCAGCAGCACTATCAGTTGCCGATCATCGAACGTCCGCCCGCGGTAAAAAAACGCTTCGACCTGCTGATCAACTCGCTTGGCTCGCGCCTGCCGTTCCGCCGCAAGCTGGAAACCACGGGCGTTGCATCAATAACGGCTGAGGCCAACAGCCTGAAATCCGCCGCGGCCCGTGTACCCAACCCCTGGCTGGGCGAGGTCAGTGCCGATCCACAGGGCCAGCAAACCTCTGCCGCGCCACAGGCTGAGGGCGCGCCGAAATCGGCGAGCGGCTCGGTCATTATCGATAACGTCGGGCCTGCTTCGCTGCTGGACTTGATCAACCAGAGCTTCGAGGTGATGCAGACGTCGCTGGCGCAGTACAAGATCGCCGGGTATCCGCCGGACATCCTGATCAACGTACCAAAACGCGTGTGCCGGTTCTTCGAGTTCTACAAGGCCCCGGAACTCATCGCCCTGGGCCGTGAAATTGCCCGCGATACGCTGGACCGGTACGAGAGTCAGCGTTAGATGTCGGTTCAATCCCTGGACAGCAACCGATACCCCACCCCCGCCTCAGTCAGGATGAACCTCGGCGCGGTCGGGTCGTCGCCCAGTTTCTGACGCAGGTGCCCCACCACAATACGCAGGTAGTGGCTGTCTTCAGTGTGGGTCGGGCCCCAGATGTCCTTGAGCAGTTGCTGCTGGGTGATGACGCGTCCGGGATGGCGCGCCAGTTGTGCGAGGACCGCGTACTCCTTGCGGGTCAATGCCACTTCATTGCCGTCCAGCGATACGCGGCGGTACGCCAGGTCCACCGTCAGCGGGCCGAAGGTCAATGCGGCGTCGGGCTTTTCACTGCCGCACGACTGGCGCAACAGTGACCTGATCCGGGCCAGAAACTCTTGAATCCCGAAGGGTTTGGTCACGTAATCGTTGGCACCGGCGTCCAGCGCCTGGACCTTCTGCGCTTCGCTCGCACGCACCGAAAGCACCAGAACCGGCACCGTCGACCATTCACGAAACTCGCTCAGCACCTGCTGACCATCCATGTCCGGCAGCCCCAGGTCGAGCACCAACAGATCAGGTTTGTTCAGCGCCGCCTGAGTCAGCCCCTCCGCTCCGGTGGCCGCTTCCAGAACCTTGTAACCCTGGGACACGAGGCTGATACGCAGGAATTTGCGTATCTGCGGCTCATCGTCGATCACCAGAATGGTTGCTGTCTGACTCATGAGTGCGCGGCCGTTGCAATACGGTGATGGCCCACAAGCTTAACCCGGTATCGACTCAAGCCGGCTCCTCCGTTTCAGCGTCGGGCTGAGCCTGCAATGGCAGAAACAGGGTGATGCGCGTACCCAGACCATCTATGCCTTCGCCCACGCTCAAGCGCCCGCCATGCGCGCCGACCATGCCCTGGCAGATCGCAAGCCCCAGACCCGTACCCTGCCCGCCCCGGTCACCGCGTGCAGCGGTGTAGAACATGTCGAAGATCTTTGCGCGCTCCTCTTCGGGAATTCCCGGCCCCTCATCACTGACCGAGAAAAACAGTTCGCTGTCCACCACGCCCGCCACCACGTGCAGACGTCCTTGCGGCGGTGAGAAGCGTGCAGCGTTTTCCAGTACGTTCACCAGCGCCTGCTCGATCAGCGCGGCATGCACGTACAGCAGTGGCAGTGCGTCGGCCACCTCGGTGCTGACCTGCAAGGGCGTCATGACCGCACGCAGCCGGTTGAGCGCGCTGCCGACAATATCAGCGGGCGAGACCCAGTCGCGGGCCAGTTTCAATGCGCCGTGGCCGAGCCGGGTCATGTCCAGCAGGTTCTGGATATAGCGGTCCAGACGCTCGGCTTCATCGCGCGTGCCTTCCAGCAGCTCGCGGCGATCCTCCAGCGCAATGGCCTCGCCCAGCGCCAGCAGGCTGTCGATGCTGCCGCGCATTGAAGTCAGCGGTGTGCGCAGGTCATGGGAAACCGAAGCCAGCAAGGCACTGCGCAATTGTTCGGTTTCGCCGTGCAGGCGCGCGGCTTCCAATTCCTCGGCCAGTTGCGCACGCGCCAGGGCTTGAGCCAAGGGTTGGGTCAGCGCCGCCAGCAGACGGCGATGCTGCGCCGTGAACGACTGTCCTTTACGAGCGGTGACGCCGAGCAGTGCCAACGGCCCCTCTTCGGCGGTAATCGGCCACCACCACCATTGCCCCGAGGGCAAGGTGCCGGTGCCGCTGCCGGCAGGCTGTTCATGCTGCCAGGCCCAGTCGGCAGCAGCGCGCTCGGCCTCGGTGAAGGTCAGCGGGCCGCCGCTCTCGACGGTCCAGCCGCCCTGCTTGTCACGATCCAGCAGGCATAGCTTCAATTCCTTCCAGCCACTGAAGTGCTGTTCGGCGGCATGAAACACCGCCTTGCTGTCGGCCGCGGCGGTCATCTTGCGTGACAGGTCCAGCAACTCGCTGGTCTGTTCCTGCGTATCGCGCAATGCCTGCAACTGCCGACGCTGACGTGCCGCCAGTTTGCCGGTCAGTGCCGACATCAGCAGAAAAAACATCAGGGTCAACACGTCTTCATTGCGCTGAATGCTCAGCGAGAAACTGGGCGGAATGAACAGAAAGTCGTACGCCAGAAACGACAGCCCGGCACAGGCCAGTGCCGGCCCCATGCTGCTGCGCACGGCCACCAGTAGCACGGCTGCGAGAAAGATCAGCGAAATGTTGGGCAACGCCAGCACGCCCGCAACGCCCCACGCCACCAGACTGGCCAACACCGTCGCAAAGAGCGCCAGACCATAATCGAACCACACCACGTCGCGCAGCGGTCGGGCACGTGGCGGCTGGTCGGGTTGCTGCTCGCTGTCGTCGAGCACACAGACTTCCAGACCGTGCCCTTCGCGCAGCAGCCGTGCAGCGACACCGCCGCCGAAAATACGACGGTGCCAGTGTCGATGCGACTGACCGACCAACACCACATTGGCACGACGCTCCACCGCGTGCTGAATCAGGGTTCTGGCGACTTCTCCGGCGCGCAGGGACACCACTTCGCCGCCCAGCCGCTCGGCCAGTTGCTGGGCGCTCTGCAGACGCGCCCGGGACTGTTCATCCAGCGTCTGCCCGTCGTCCACATGCACCGCACTCCACGGCAAATGACGACGCTGGGCGACCCGGCTGGCATGCCGCACCAGACGTTCGGCCTGCACGTCGCCGTCAATCCCCACCAGCAGACGCCCGCGCACCGCCGGAGCAGCCTGACCCAGTTGCCGATAGCCCTGCGCCAGATCGTTGTCGACCTGAGTGGCGGCCGTCTGCATGGCCAGTTCGCGCAGGGCGCTGAGGTTGGTCGGAGTGAAGAAAGCGTCGATGGCGGCACGCGCCTGTTCCGGCACATAGACCTTCCCTTCGCGCAACCGCTCCAGCAACTCGCGGGGCGGCAGGTCGATGAGGATCAGGTCGAAGGCTTCCTGCAATACCCAGTCCGGCAGCGTTTCGCGCACCTGCACACCGGTAATGCCACGCACCTGATCATTCAGGCTTTCCAGATGCTGAACGTTGACGGTGGTGTACACGTCGATGCCCGCAGCCAGCAGTTCCTGAATGTCCTGCCAGCGCTTGGCGTGACGACTGCCAGGCGCGTTGCTGTGCGCCAGTTCGTCGACCAGCACCAGACTCGGCGCGGCCTTGAGCAGCGCGTCGAGGTCCATTTCCTCCAGCGTCATGCCGCGGTACTCGCTGCGCAATAGCGGCTGCTGTGGAAGGCCATTGAGCAGGGCTTCGGTTTCCGCCCGCCCGTGAGTTTCCACCACGCCTGCCATGACGTTCACGCCCTGACGCAGCTGTTTGTGAGCGGCCTGCAGCATGGCGTAGGTCTTGCCCACACCCGGCGCTGCTCCCAGAAAAACCTTCAGCCGCCCTCGGCCGTCGCGGGGCAATTGAGCCAGTAATGCGTCTGCTCGACCGGAATCACTCACGTTGGGTATCACTCTCTTTCGGTAAGGCCAGGGAGCCGTTGAATATCAGGGCGGCCGGAAGAACGCCGCTCTCTTTGACACGGCTGCTTAACAGTAGACACCTGACCGTGGGAGGCGGCGCACCGGCGATAAAGCCGGCGTGGTGAGTCAGACCGTGTCATCGTTCATCGCCAGCAAGCCGCCTCCCACAGCACGCGGCGCGCATTATGTCAGCGAATGTTACAGTTGCGCGTTGCGTTGTGCAGACGTTATCTGATTCAGGCTCATATTCAAGGTCAATACGTTGACCACTGGCGGGCCGATCAATGGGCGGCGGGTGTTGTCTTCAATCAACGCCTGAACCCTGTCCAGAGGCAGTTTCCGGGCGCTGGCCACGCGTGCGGCCTGCCAGCCTGCGGCCTCCGGCGACAGGTGCGGATCAAGCCCGCTGCCGGATGTGGTCAGCAAGGCCAGCGGCACGGGGCCCTGACCGGGCACAGCCAGTTTGGCGGCGTCTTCGGTAACACGGGTCGCCAGTGCCGGGTTGCTCGGTGCAAAGTTGCTGGCACCGCTGGCGACCGTTGCGAAGGCACCGGCCGAAGGACGCGGCTGGAACCACTCATCGCCGGTGAACGCCTGGGCGATCAACTCGGAACCGCGCACCTTGCCGTCCTGGTCATACAGCAGGCTGCCATTGGCCTGCGCCGGGAACGCCACTTGCGCGACACCGGTCACCACCAGCGGATAGGCCACGCCGGTGATCAGACTCATCAATACAATCAGGCTCAGGGCCGGACGCACTACACTCGCCATCTCTACATCCTCAATCAGGTGAAGCTGCACACCGACCGGTGCGCAGCCAAAGCAACCATTCAAACCAGACCCAAGGCCACCAGCAGCATGTCGATCAGCTTGATCCCCACGAACGGCACGAAGATGCCGCCCACGCCGTAGATCAGCAGGTTGCGACGCAGCAGGTGCGCAGCGCTGGCCGCCTGAACCCGAACGCCACGCAGGGCCAGGGGAATCAGCACGACGATGATCAACGCGTTGAAGATGATCGCCGACAGAATCGCGCTCTGCGGGCTGGCCAGTTGCATCACGTTGAGCACGCCCAGTTGCGGGTAGATCGCAGCGAACAGCGCGGGCAGCACGGCGAAGTACTTCGCCACGTCGTTGGCGATGGAGAACGTGGTCAGCGCGCCGCGTGTCACCAGCAATTGCTTGCCGATGTGCACCACGTCCAGCAGCTTGGTGGGGTCGCTGTCCAGATCGACCATGTTGGCCGCTTCACGCGCGGCCTGAGTGCCGTCGTTCATGGCCATGCCGACGTCAGCCTGCGCAAGCGCCGGAGCGTCGTTGGCGCCGTCGCCGCACATGGCGACCAGACGACCTTCACCCTGTTCCTGACGAATCCGCTCCAGTTTCTTCTCGGGTGTGGCTTCAGCCAGCACGTCATCCACGCCCGCCTCTGCCGCAATCGCCGCCGCGGTCAGCGGGTTGTCGCCGGTCACCATCACGGTGCGGATGCCCAGCTTGCGCAGTTCTTCGAAACGCTCGCGGATGCCCGGCTTCACCACGTCTTTAAGGTGAATCGCGCCCAACAGACGACCGTTGGCGCACACCAGCAGTGGCGTACCGCCTGTCTTGGCGATCTTGTCGACTTCACGTGCCAGCGGTGCAGGCAGGTCGCTACGTTGCAGGTTGATGAACGCCAGCAGTGAATCCACCGCGCCCTTGCGATACACATGGCCCTGATAATCCACGCCGGACAACCGCGTGTCAGCGCTGAACGGCACCGCAGTCACCGAACTCAGTGTCGGCTCACTCATGGGATGCAGGTTGCGCAGAAACTCGACGATGGATTTGCCTTCAGCGGTTTCATCGGCCAGCGAAGCGAGCAAGGCGCCCTCACCCAACTCTTTCGGCGTTACGCCGGGTGCTGCGTAAACAGCGGCACACCGACGATTGCCGAAAGTGATGGTGCCGGTCTTGTCGAGTAGCAGCACATGAACGTCACCCGCAGCCTCCACGGCGCGACCGGACTTGGCGATCACGTTCAGGCGCACCAGCCGGTCCATTCCGGCGATACCGATGGCCGACAGCAGGCCGCCAATCGTGGTCGGAATCAGCGTTACCAGCAGCGCGACCAGAAACACCAGCGGCAGGCTGCCACCGGCGAAGTGGGCAAACGGCTGCAGGGTGATGACCACCAGCAAAAAGATCAGGGTCAAACCGATCAGCAGGATGTCCAGCGCCACTTCGTTGGGTGTTTTCTGACGCTTGGCGCCTTCCACCAGCGCGATCATGCGGTCCAGCGTCGACTCGCCGGGATTGGCGCTGATGCGCACCAGCAACCAGTCGGAGACCAGTCGCGTGTTGCCGGTCACGGCCGAGCGGTCGCCGCCGGACTCGCGGATCACGGGCGCGGACTCACCGGTAATCGCAGCTTCGTTGACCGCCGCAATGCCTTCGATGACCTCGCCGTCGCCGGGAATCATCTCACCGGCTTCGACGCGCACCACATCGCCCTTGCGCAACTCGCTGGCATTGATCGTGCGCAGGCTGCCGTTCTCGTCGCGGATCCGCGCCTTGAGCCCTTCACTGCCCGCCTTGAGGCTGTCGGCCCGGGCCTTGCCACGGCCTTCGGCCAGCGCTTCGGCGAAGTTGGCGAACAGCACGGTAAACCACAGCCACAGCGCGATCTGCAACGCGACCGAGGTCGACACCTGCGGATCGGGAATGAAACACAACACGGTGGTCAGGATGGCCGTCAGTTCCACCACCAGCATCACCGGCGAACGCTTGAGCAGACGCGGGTCCAGCTTGACGAAGGCTTGCACCAGTGCCGGACGCCACAGGGCCGACATACCGGTCCTGGCAGAGGTCTGAGCGGCTTGGGATTCAGCCTGTTTGACAGAAGAAATAGGCATATTCATGGTCGGTTCCTCAGAAACCCAGGCTCAAGTGTTCGGCAATCGGACCCAGTGCCAGCGTCGGCAAAAAGGTCAGCCCGCCGACCAGCAGAATGGTCACAGTCAGCAACGTGACAAACAGCAGCCCGTGGGTCGGGAAACTGTCCTGACCCTGCGGCAGGCTTTTCTTCATCGCCAGGCTGCCCGCGAGGGCAAGGACCGGCAGGATGTAGCCGAACCGACCGATAAAGAGCGCCACGCTAAGCATCAGGTTATGGAACGTGGTGTTGGCGCTGAAACCACCGAACGCCGAGCCGTTGTTGGCGGTGGCCGAGGTGTAGGCGTAAAGCAACTGACTGAAGCCGTGCGGGCCGGGGTTGCTGATCGCACCCGCCGGGCCCGGCAGGCTCGCCGCGATGGCGCCCAGCACCAGCACGCCGACCGGCATCACCAGCAGCGTCGCAACCAGCAACCGGACTTCCTGGGCCTGCAGCTTCTTGCCCAGGTATTCCGGCGTACGACCAATCATCAAGCCTGCGAGAAACACGGCGATCAGCACGTTCAGCAGCATGCCGTTGAGGCCGACACCGACGCCGCCGAAGATCACTTCGCCGACCATCATGTTGACCAGCGCCACCATGCCCGTCAGCGGATTGAGGCTGTCATGCATGCCATTGACCGAGCCGTTGGAAGCCGCGGTCGTTGCCACCGACCAGAGCACTGTGCCGGTGGTGCCGAATCGGGTTTCCTTGCCTTCCAGCGGTGCGGTCTGCTCGACGCCCGCCAGATTCAGCATCGGGTTGGGCTGGTACTCCGCCCACAGCGACACCGCACCGCCCATCAGCAACAACGCGAGCATGCAGCCGAGAATTGCGCGGCTCTGGCGCATGTCCTTGACGTAATGACCGAAGGTGAACACCAGCGCCGCCGGGATCAGCAGGATCGAGACCAGTTCGAACAGGTTGCTCCAGGCCGTCGGGTTCTCGAACGGGTGCGCCGAGTTGACACCAAAGAAGCCGCCGCCATTAGTACCCAACTGTTTGATTGCGATCTGACTCGCGGCAGGCCCCATCGGCAAGCTCTGGTCGGTGCCTTGCAACGTGAGCGCGTCGATGTAATGCGCGAAGCTTTGCGGCACGCCCTGCCAGACCAGAAATACAGCCAGCACGATGCTGACCGGCAGCAGGCCGTACAGCGTTGCGCGGGTCATGTCGGCCCAGAAATTGCCCAGGCTGTTGGAGGATCGACGGCTGATGCCTCGGCACAACGCGACCAGCACGGCCAGGCCAGTGGCGGCGCTGACAAAGTTCTGCACGGTCAGGCCGACCATCTGACTCAGGTAGCTGAGCGATGCTTCGCCACTGTAGGCCTGCCAGTTGGTGTTGGTCACAAAACTCATGGTGGTGTTGAACGCCAGCGACCACTCCATACCCGGCAACTGCTGCGGGTTGAGCGGCAGCACGCCCTGTAACAGCAGTATCGCGAACAGCACCACAAAGCCTGCCAGATTGAACGCCAGCAAGGCCCAGGCGTACTGTTTCCAGGACTGTTCCACCTGCGGATCGACGCCGGATATCCGGTAGCAGGCCCGCTCCACAGGCCCCAATACCGGGCTGAGCCAGGTTCGCTCGCCTTCCATCACCCGGTAATAGAAACGCCCGAGCCAGGGTGCAGGCAATAGCAGCAGCACCAGAAAGGCCAGGATCAACAGATAGTCATAACTGTGCATGGCCGCTCCTAGTTCTGGTCGGCGCGCAGCAGCGCCACCAACAGATAGATGAACAGCCCGACTCCCATCAACAGAGAGATACCATCCATAACGCTCATTGCAATTTCCCCATGATCAGGCCACGTCGATTACCGCGATGGCCGCGTAATGGCATTGTCGTGATCCAGGGCGTAAAGGAACGAGGGCGAGGCCGGTTCTGTGGCGTAAAAAAGCCGTAAAGATCACGTGTTCTCTCGATTCGGACTGCGATTT
The DNA here is from genome assembly GCF_021147865.1 of Pseudomonas sp. CDFA 610. Classification (NCBI taxonomy): domain Bacteria; kingdom Pseudomonadati; phylum Pseudomonadota; class Gammaproteobacteria; order Pseudomonadales; family Pseudomonadaceae; genus Pseudomonas; species Pseudomonas sp. CDFA 610. The sequence continues at coordinate 385,669 of NZ_JAGTPM010000006.1, read as the reverse complement.
CTGACAGGTTTCAGCCCGCGAGCGAGGCGTTATGGTGGCGATGCACAAAACTGGACAAGGAGAAGTCCGCGATGAAACATCAAAACTACAGTCGGAACGGCGCAGCCGAAGCTGCGAGTCTTTTGCCGCTGAACACGATAGCGACACGGGTAGTTCTGACGCCCAAAGAACAGGAAGTCATGCACTGGATTGCGTTGGGTAAATCCGCGTGGGAAATTTCCCGCATTCAAGGCCGCAGCGAAGCGGTCGTGAACTTTCATGCCTGCAACATTCGCCGCAAGTTCGGGGTCAGCTCGATGCGCGCAGCACTTGTGATGGCGCTGGACCAGGGAGGCGTATTTTCGAGATAGCCGTTGCCTGCAACGGCGGTTTTGCAGCATCGCTTGTCAAGACTGACCAGACCGGGCATGAATGTCAGTATCCATGCCCGGTCTCTGAAAGCGGGTCAACGCTCGGCTCAATCGCTGGCTCCATTTCTCTCCAGCGGCTGCCCAGGCGATTCATCCTCCGTCAGAGCCTGACCCGTCACACTGTCTGGCGAATCATTAGCAGAGGGCGCGCCAAAGGGCTTGGCGCTGATCTCCACCAGACGCCCCAAAGCGTCATACACCAGGGTACGGTCGGCCTCATCAACAGTCAGATTTCCGTCGTCGTCGTACGCCAGTCTGATCTCGGCCTTATAGTCGGCATGGCTGTTTTCAACGCGGCTTAGCTGAACCGGATCAATGCCTTCATAATAATAGCGGGCCCGATTGATACCGCCGTCAAAGGAGGTTACGACCAGGGTCAGATTGTCCAGCGCATCGAAACTGAAAATCTGTCGGGTGATGACTTTGCCATAAGGGTCTGTCGGGCATTGCGGCCCACTGCAATCGTATTGAGTCAGACGGCCGCGCAAATCATACCGATACAGTTCCTCGCGCAGCAGGCCTGCCCCTTCATACAGCCTGCGCTCGGTCATGTCATCGTCATCACCATACACCTGCTCCAGATACTGTTCGACGCCATCCAGGTCAAAGCCACGGCGGATTTCCCGACCCAGATCGTCGTACTCAAGGCTTGTGACAACCTGCTGTCCGTCTGCACTGTCCGTTGTGGTAATGCTGGCAGTGCGCCCTAAATCATCGTAGGCAAACGCCGACGACGTGGTTCCCAGCCCGGTCCACTCCAGTTGCCCGGCGGCGTTATACCTGTAGGCCTGCTCCTGGTTCAGTACATCGGTGTAGCCCAGCAGGCGACCGAGTCGGCTGTGACGGTATTGCATGTTGTATTCGAGGCCGTTGGACACGCGCTTTTCGCTTTTCAGCTCACCCGTGCTGTAGTACTCGCGATCCAGTTGCTCGCCCTCTTCCAGTGAGTGCTGCAGACGCGCGTTTTGCGGGTCGTACCGATAACTGGCAGTGATCCCGGGCAGCGTGCGCTGCGACGGCTCACTGCACAACTGCAGACGGTACTGATAGCCGATGACCTGCTGACTGGGCGTCGTGACAGACTTGGGTTGCAACTGGCCCGGGTCGTAACTCATGGTCCGCTCACGTCCGCCGGTGATGGTCTTGATCTTGCGATCCAGGCCGTCGAACACCTGCTCGCCGAGGATCGAGAGTTTAGCGTTGTGTTCAACACTGATTTGCGTCGGCAGGTCTTGCGCGCTGTGGCTGGCAAAGCTGCGGCGCACGATAGCTCCGTCCGGCAGGGTGGTTTCAATGGCCCGGTCGAAAGCGTCATAGGTGAACACCGTGCGCCGTTCCCGCTCCGCAAAGCCGACAATCTCTTCAGCGTTGCGGCCCAGCCCGTCGTAATGGAACCGGCTCTGGCTGAGGACCGTCCCTGCCTGATCACGTCGCACTTGGCGGGTCGGCTTTTCGAACAGGTTCAGCCAGGTTTCAGTCTCCCCGCTCTTGACGCCATTGCCTTCGGTCCAACTGCGCTGGATCGGGCCTTTGGACTCAGCCGTGCCGATGGGATCGGTTACCTCAAGGTTGCGCACACCGTCAGGGCCCACGAAGCAACGCTGCTCTCCCCAATCGTCGTATTCATAAGTGCGGGTCAGCGCGCACACATCTTCTGCCAACCAGTCGTACTCGGTTTCCTCAACCAGTTGACCCCAGGGGTCGTAAAGGGCCTTGTAGGTCTGACGCGGCAGCGCGGCCTGCTTGGGAATGGGATTATCCGCATCGTCGCGCTCCTCATAAACCACGCGCTGCAGGCCGTCCATACGGCTGACAGTCTTTACGTCCTTGACGTCGAACATGACCTGCTCGGCGTGCTCGGCGAGGTCGGCGCACAGCCGGTACTCATAGCGGCGGGCCGCCTCGAACTCGGTGCCTGGCGCCACGGTTTCACTCAAGACACGCCGCAGCCGATCATAGGTGTAACGGATCTCGATGTCGTTGTCGTCCCGGTTGAGCAGCGGTTCGCCATTGAGCAGCGAGTGCTCCAGGGTGATCACTTTGTTCGCCCCATCGAAACCAGTGATGGTCTGCACCGTACGTTGCACACTCTCACCGAAAATCGGGCTGACCTCTGTGCTGTAGACGTAGTCTGTCGTTGTGCTCAGGCCGCCCATGACCAGCGTTTCCTGACGGACGCGGCCGTGCTGAAAGGCATCGTCGGGTGTGTTTATATGCGTATATATCGTGGTTTGCAGCTCCTGACGGGTGTTTTGCGCCTGCTTGTCCAGAATTGCACTGAGCTCGCTGGCAATACGCTGCACGTCTTGCCAGAAACCATGCGCGATCTTCAGCAGCACGCGCAGCAAATCGCTCAGCGTATCGCGCAGCCTCTGTTCGCTGTCAGGCAGCTGTTTTATCAGCGCGCCGACAAGTTCGGCAGCCACCCGCTGCAGCGCGTTCAGATTGCCTGGCTCAGGCCTCAGCAAAAGACCGATGAACGCGCGCACGGCAGACTCGATCGCAGGCACGTTACCGGAGGGAATCTGCGTCAGCGTTTCGCTCTGCAACACCAGCCAGTCGCTGGACTGACTGCCTGCGATGGCCGGCAGCGTTGTGTAGCGATAGCGCGTGCTGAGCGTGGGTGCCTGGCCGTAAGCGGAAGTTGCAGGGGTGACCGTGTGCAGCTTGAGGCTGCGGACAAACCCTTCAGGATCGGGTGGGCAACCGTCCTCGCCGCTGACGGAATACCATTCACGGGTTTCCGTTACGCCGTTGGCCAGGGTCTGCGCAATCAGATTTCCATGGGTGTCATAGGTACTCTTGACCGACTCGCTGCGCTGCGCTCTCACGCCCTCTGTATCTTCCACGCCCAGCCAGGTGGTGATGACCTCGCTGGGCAACTGGCACTGGTTGGGCTGCCTGGCAAAGGGTACGCCTGGCTCGACGGGATAAACGGTTTCCACTCGTTTGACTGCACCGTTCTGAGTCGTCGTTTCGCTGGTGAGCAGATGGAACTGATTGAAAACACGCTGAATGGTGCGCACAGCAGAGCCAAAAACGTGCAGCGTCTCTGTGCTGACGTAGTCATAACCGTCAGCACCCAGGTACCGATAAAGATTGTCGAGACCGTTGTCTTCCCAGGCGATGTCGAGACCTGCCCCAAGAAAATTACGATTTCGGCCCTGACCGTCGCTGTACGTGTAGTGAATATCCACCTGGGGCTGACCCGCCCCCGGATCCATCAAGTGGCGAGTTGCCCTGGGCAGCGCGCTACGCCCGGCATTGGCCGGAAAGGCATGACCACTGTCCTGATAGAAGACGTCTTCGTGCCCGCCCACCGGCGTGTCTACACTGATGATGCACAAGAGATCACGAATCTGGCTATACCCGAAACGCCAGGAAGCCGCGTTGTCGGTAGGCAGCTCAATGCGGCTGACATGGCGGTCCGCCCCCTCCAGCCTCATGACGAACTCGGCGTCTGCACCTTGCGCCGCGTGTAGACGAAAGAGGATCGAGGTGTCATCGCGCTCGATATCGAGCAGAATTTGCCCTGAATCATCGGTGACCTTACTGAGTCGCTGGTACGCCCCGAATGCGGTGTAATCCAGCGTGAGACCATGACCTTCGAGCGCGACAATGCGTCTGGGCAAGGCGACCCTGTTGCCGGTACTGCCCATCATTTCCAGCATTTCGACGAGGCCCGATTTGTGAACCACCCGGAAATGGTCACTGTCCTGTCTGTACAGATGGAAGCTGTCGATTTTTTTCTCCGACATCAACAGCTCGTCGCCCGAGATGCCATCGGCCTTGAGGGTTTCGCCACTGCTCAGAGCAACGACCTGGTTACCGGCCGTGTACTGTGACAACTGCAGATTCCAGCCCAGGCCAAAGCCACTGTCCTGAATGTTAAGCGGGTTGTAATTCAGGGCCAGCGGCAGCCCGGGTCCGCGCAGACCGTTGGTTTTGACATCGGGCAACGTGATGGAAATCGTGTACTGCCCGGTCCGCGGGTCCACACCGCCCGTCAGGAAGCTCATGAAGTTGAAGGCATTGGAATGCACGGAAGTTGAGGTGGTCATCGTTAAAGTCCTTTTTAACGGTCAGGTGATTAGCGTCGCTCAGTTCACACGAGAACGTTGATCACTGCCCGTCATTCCCGCGCCAGTCGGCGGCAACTCAGACGGTATGACTCTTACGCAGGACAACTTCCCTTCCTTATCGGGGCCGTCTGCTCTAATACTCTCGACCCGCACCCCACGGCTGTAAATCGATCCTTCTGCCGCCGTCTCAAGATCGTCAATGTCCAGCCATGGTGTGGTCAGCGGGTCAATATAGGTTTTTATTTTAAAGACCCACCCTCCCTCCTCATCACAATCTCTGCTTTCAAACACGACGACCATGGCTGAACGAACATTGTCCAGTTTGAAATACCGCATTTCGTCATTTTCGCAACCATGATCTTCCCTGTTCAGAAAGACATTCTCGTTTTTAACCTCAAACGAACAACTGCTCCCTCCGCCGTCGCTCTTCTCAGCCAAATATATAGTGCGGATGGCATCGTTCATGGGGGTATTTACCCCTTGGGGAGCACAGCCTGCAAGACCGGCAAGGGCCAGGCAGACGAGGTTTTTTGTTAACGCATTCATATTGAGACTCCTGTCATTAAATTCCTGGTGTATGCCGAGAGCCACGCGCACTATAGCCGCGTGATCATCAGCCGGTTCCGCCGCCCGACAATGGACTGTCCGAGAAAGCTGATTTTCAATCTATGAGGATTGCCCATGGTGTCGATCAACAACACATTGACAAAATCGGGAAGTTTTTCACGGGCCGGGTCGAGGGGCACTTTATACGGCACCCTGTCGGAACGATGCAGGCTTATGACCAGTTTACCCGTCGACAGCACTTTAGCTGGTTGAACATCAATATCCAGCGACTCCACCCCTTCCAGCACGGCATTGAGGTTCTCATCGAAGTCGATTTTTTCCTGAGTCACGGGTATATCTTCATTGCTAGGGACGTACGGCTCGAATATAAAGCCGGTCCAACTGAACATCGTTTCAGCCAGTTGTTCACTTTCCCAGAGAATCATTGACGTATTCACGGTCTCTCCTACCGTGGGCAAAAACTTAGCACTGAACATATTGATCTCTTTGAATTCCCCGGGGTAGCTCGCAGTAAACCCCCAATAATCGATCGTGCGAAACGTATATCCGAACGGTCTATCATCGCCACTCTCAGGTGGTAGGGGCGTCGGCTCTCCGGTATCGCTTGACCCTCCTGCAATGCGCTGGATGCTTAATACGTAGTCCTTATTACCCATAATAGGCAGGGGGCGCGGTTTGATAAGGATCTTGCTGTTCCGGTCTTCAAGTTCAAGCGAGGTTTTCACCAAATCGTTGTCTTTTTTGAACAGGGCGTGAAACGTAGTAAATGACCCCGCTTCCTCCCGGGTGAGCAGGTAGAAAGTCTGCGTCGTGGGGAGGGCTAGCGTCTCAGTCTCTGGGAGAGTCGTTGACGCTAGCGCCAGCTCGAACCGATTTTTCTTACCGGTCGTGTACCAGACCTGATCATCTTTGTAGGGAATGCCCTCAAGCTCGGGGCTCAGGAACGCGATCTCCTGCTGGCTGTCGGTGTACACCAGTCGCATGCTCGCCAGTTCTTGCTCGCTCAATGAATACTCCACACCATCGACCGGCATGGTCTGGGTCTTGATCTGAAACCTGAGCTGTTGATACCCGTTTGTATACACCTCACCCTGGCGCTGGTCGTCGGGGCCGCCCGGCACGGTGATGGTAAAGAGCGACAGCTCCGACCATGTCGGCTCGGGAGCACTGTCGGACACTTCAATAACGCTATAGCCAGACGCGAGAACGATGCCGTTATTGACGATCTCGCAACTCACAACGCTGCTGGAGCCAACCCATTCTTGCGCGGGAGGGGTAAACAACCCTTGAGCATCCACGCTGCCAGGGCCGCTGACGACCGTCCAGCGCCTGGTAAGTCCAGACAGCAGCGAACCATCCTCACGCAGTTGTACCGGCACGTTTTCACCCACCCAGGACACGTAGTCAGGCTCGATACGCAACAATTGCTGGCCGTTGGCTACCAACACGGTAACCCGCGCTTTCTCGCTGCCCCGGGCCTCTATCTGTTGTGCGGCAAGCACTCTTTTGCCTGACCGTGCATCAGGCGCAAAAACCGTTTCCCGCCCGCTGCCCTTCAGCTCGCCATAGAGCTCTCCCCGCAGGGTCCAGCTCACTGGACTGCTGTCCAGCGTGGCAGCGCTCAGTAACACAGACTGTAAAGCAGTGCCGCCAGCGACCACCCTCATCTGCGGTGCCACCTCCATGCTCTCGGACACAACACTCAGCAGTGCCGAAACAGCCAGCGTTTCGCCTGCTTGTTCATACGTCGCGGTCACGACCACACGCAAGGCATCGTGCCCCATGAGTGCCGGGCTTACTGCAGTGTAAAGGCCATTGGCATCGATGCTGCCATACCCGGCGACCACATGACTTTGCAGGCTCACTGCCTGCCAGCTCAGTACAGGAATCGCCTGACCCGACGTGTCTTGCAGGGCAAAACGTTGAGTCTGCCCCGCCTTGATCGTCGAGAATAAGGGACTGATGGTCGGCTGCTCTGAGCGAAGTGTGCCGAAGATGGCAAGATCACCCATTCTGTGCTCTTCGCCCGCACGAAATACGTGGACACCGGCCTTACGAAAGCTGTCGGGCAGCACCAGATGATCCTGTGTGTCCTTTGGAAACGCCCCTTGGGAAAGCACCAGCGTCGCACCGGACTTTTCCCGACTGTTCGGGTCCAGGTCATCGGGAATCAGGTAGGGGAAATCTTCAGGGGGCGGGAACCGTCCTTCGGCAGGGTCGCCACGTAGCCTGATGAACAACAGCAGCGCACCGTCGCCATAATTGCCGGCACCTTCAACCTGCGCACCGGGCGCACTTTGGGTGCTGACCCGCAAGCTCACAGGTGACCGAGCGCGGTAGCCGCTCAGGTCCACCCCTGTCAGCACAAAGACACTCCGATGCGCGGGAACGGACTTGAATTGCGCCGCAAAAAAACCGGCGAGACGCTCGTTTACCGCCTCATCACTCCCACCCAGGTTGCATTTGAAGCCTGACGCGCCAGCCAGGTTGATCGTGACGTAACAGTCGCTTTCGTGCAGCGATGCAGTCATCTGCAGGACAAACCCCATCGACTCGGTGATTTTGAAGCTGCCCGACAAGGCCGCCACCGCACCACGAGGCCTGTGCATGGCGCTATAACGCCCGGCTACGATGTTCATCTTCACCGTCACCAGAGGAGAACCGGAGCCGGAAAAATCCAGGCGAGGTACACCCAGCACGACCTGCGCCAACCGCACGCTGTCGACGTTACGATCATCCAGAGGCACGTCACCGGTAAAGAACGGCAGGAATTCCCGGTTCTGGTGGCGCTCGATATATTGCTGTTCAACCTGACGATTGACGTCGGCCCGGCTGATTGCAGCGACAGCACCCCAGCCTTCGGTGACAGAGCTTGTGCCCATTTGTGCCACCAGGTGGGCTCTGGAATAAGGCCTGACAGTCGTTTTCAGCGCCTGGAGCAGGTCGGAGGCGTTCGCCAGAGGCAGCGGAAGAATGACATGACCTTCGAACCACATGTCGAAGATATCGTCGTACAGTCGCGCAAAGATCACCACCAGACGGTCATGGGTATCCGGGCTGCTGGTGTAGATGCCGTTGGCGTCGATCTCACCCGGCATTGCGTCCGGTACGCTCCACTCGACCTGCGGGATGACATTGCCATTAGCCATGGCCTGCAGACGGACTTGCCCTGGAGGCAGGTCATCGTCGACGACACCGACCGTCAGCACGGACGCTTGCTGAAGGACCAGCACCCAGATGAATCCGGTACTCTGGCCATCGCTGACCGTGATCCTGTCGAGCACGTACGTCTGATTCGGGATATTGGGTCCTGCGACATAGATCATGCCGTCTTCCGAGTCGGGATCAGGCTTCAGGCTTCCGCCTCCTGGCACGCCGTCGGTCTTCCACTCCAGAACACTGCCGGTCACACTGCCTGCGGAAAGCTTGACTTGACCACCGTGATTGCACACCTCGATCAACGGGTTGACGCTGATCCGAGTGGCTTGCACCGTGATCAACGCCGTGCTGCTCTGCCCACTCGACGGGTCACGGGCGGTGATCAGCACACGCTGATAATCCTGGGCCATTGCCTGTGAATCGGGGGCCTTGTAAACACCCTGTGCGTTCACAGTCCCGGGGCTGCTGTCACCACTGCCGGGCGGGCTGGCAACGCTCCACACCAGGTCGGTGCGAGCGGGCTCGGTGGTCATCTGGGCACTGGCTCCGGCCAGGATCAACGACTGCTGTTCCACGATGACGAATGCCTGCGCAACAGGACCGACCTGACCGAATAAGGCCAGGTCATGGGGCAATGCTCTTGACTGGAGCTTCAGGTTTTGCTGGCTGCCCAGGTTGAGATGCGTCAGAAAACGTTCATACCCCTTCGACTCGAGTGTGCCACTCAACCCCTCAAGCAAGGCGCGCTTGAGGGTGTAGGCCACAAAACCATTCACGTCTTGTGCGACCGCAGCCGGAACACTGGCCAGCTGGCCTGCGGCAGGAATGACCTCATCGTCCTGCAGATAGGGCGCGTAAAGATGCCCTTCCAGATCCTGCCCGTCAGGCCCTGCGGAGACCAGATGAAATTCATGGTTGAGAGTGACATCGAAGGTGGCCGTCTCTGCCTGCCACTCGGTGCTGCCCAGCGCGCGATAACGAAAAGCCAGCGTGCACGGAAAATGCCAGTGTTGCGTGGCCTGAAGATAATCGAAATCGATGGTCAGGGGTTGCTTTGCGCTGACAGCCGGGACACTGAAGCTGTCGGCTTCAAATTCCAGATCGGCCGTCTGATAAGCGCTGGCGGCGACATCGAAAGTACCCGCCTGAGCAACCATCTGTGTCAGCGGCTGATCGGACGGGACAATGAATTCAAACTGAGACGTTTTGAGCATTTCCATGACCGCATGACCAAACGCAGCACGATGCAGTGCATGGGCCGAGATCACAGTGGTCGCCGAATACTGCGCGTCGGCATCATTAGGAATCAGGTAGCGGAAATCTGCACTGTCGTCCGGAAAACCACCTGTCGCGCCGTGCTCCAGCGTCGTGAATAACAGCAAGGCACCTTTTTTTGAAGCCCGCCTGACCGGACCGTTCTCGACCTCGGGGCTTTCTGCCTCAGGTCCCTCGACCTGAGCGCGCACATCAATTCTGCGCACTGTAAGCAGGGGGTTGCTGTCATCGGAGAACACACCCAACCGGATTGTCGGAGCTGCACCGCCCTCCCCCTGCAACGCACGCTGAAACAGTTCGCCTGCCTGTCGTTGCTCGGTCAACGTACCGGGGAACTCCAGCATGAAGTTTTCCCCCTGAGCAGGGTCTACCAGTAATTCCCTCCCCATGCTGCCCAGTTCCAGATCCAGCTTGAGTCGAAGCGCATCGGAAGGACCATGGGCGGCCATTCTGAGGACACGATTCTGATTTTGAACCCTCTCCATAACCGTATGGGTGCCTCCCATAACGCCCATTGCCCACGCCAGCGGCGGGCTCTCAAGCGAGCTGTGCTCAAACGTCAACCCGGGCGCGCCAAGCACGAAACCCGAAAAAAAATGGGAAACGTTGGTGTCGGGAATGGTGAAGCTGGCGTCGGGTACTGGCTGCGCCTGCCCCTGGCTGATGCCCAGCGCATGCGCTTGCTCCATCAGCGTGTTGATTGTGTCGCCGTCCAGCGCCACCAATGCGTCCCAGCCTCTCAACCGGGTCGTATTCTTCATCCATGACAGTAGACTTTCTGCCGAGTAACCAGCCATGACATCACCTCCTGTGATACCGATATGTTCAACTTGACGTGCGTTTTATTTATTGTGCTCCGTGTCCTTCGACTGTCCTTTTCGAAGAAAGCGGCAAGAGGGGCAGCGGCAAAATGATATGCCCTTCCATCGTTCCGGCTATCGGGTGCTCCAGTGCCCCGAAAATCAACACGAAATGCGGCGTTTTTTGCGCCACAACGGTGTAAAGACCGTTGTCATCGATAGTACCGGGACCGCCCGGTGCGATTGACCAGACGACCGTCTGGGGTTTGTTGTTGACCAATGCCTGCAATTGAATATGGTGATTCTGCGGAGTCTGTTTCGACGACGGAGCAGGCCCGACAGGGTCGATGATCGGCGCAGGTGACTGAATCTGCTGAGTCTGGCTCGACGACGGAGCAGGCCCGACAGGGTCGATGATCGGCGCAGGCGACTGAATCTGCTCAGTCTGGCTCGACGACGTAGCTGGCCCGACGGCGCTGATCGTCAGCGTCGGGTCCAAATGCCGCACCAGCACCCAGGCCGATGCGCGGGTTTGCGCACCGACCACTTCGATTTCATCCAGCACATAGGTTTTTTTGGCATCTATCACCGCCCTGGACTGGTAAGTCCAGTCGCTGTCAGGCAGTGAACTGGGTTGCAGCTCACCGCTCTCACCGGCCACCGGATTGTTGATCGACCACGTCAGGTTGGCACCTCCCAGCCCGCCGCCAGCCAGTTCCACCGATTGTCCCGCATCACAGACCTGAATCAGCGGATTAACGGTCAATGGCTTGGCCAGTACCGTGACCAGTGCCGAGCTTTGATGGCTTGACACCGCATCGGTAGCCGTGACTCTGACCCGTGTGAACGTTTTTTCCAGTGCATCCGCCCCCGGCGCGTAGTACTTGCCAACGCCGCTGATCGCACCGAAATCCGTGGAGTCGCCCTCAGGGTTATCGATGCTCCACGTCACCTCGACTCCTCGCGGATTTGTGACAAAACTGAACCAGGTATCGACCCCCATCACGTGCTCAACCGGGCTGATCGTAAATTGAGTACCGGTTGGATTGACCCTCCCGAACGCCGCAATGTCACGGGGTGCACGGAGTACATCGGGTACGATCGCCCGACTGAAATTGAGGTCGATCATTTCCTTGATGGAAGAACTCACCGAAAGGCTGGCTTTTAGTTCGTGCCGCAATGCCTCCGCTAGCCGTGACTCGCCCCGGTCTCTGTCCCACAGGCTGAGATTCATACTCATACCTATAAGAAAATAGGCCATTGCCGGGGTGAAAATGGGTAACGAGCTCTGATAGTCAAGTCTTGTGTTTGCGAAAGTAACACTCAACGTCGGCTTGATAACCAAATCATTGCCTACCTCCAGAAACTCGTACGTGCAGGTCGCGTTGAACTCAATACTTTTTTTGGCAACAAAGAAATCGAAACCAGAACCTTCCAGATATATAAAAGCCCCTTCGTCAGCAGCGGCTTTCCAGGTCAGAACAGCGCCATTGTCACCGTTCAGCGTGATCGTCATGGGACTCACGCTTCTGGCGTCAAATGTCGAGCCCGTTCTGTCTACACGAGGAGTAATCCAAGTGCCGTCGACATATCCCGGAAGCAACTTCTTGGAATCAGACGGGAGTTCAAGATAGCCATTTTTGGCCACAGCCTTAGTGATCCTGCCCGTGGCATCCTGGGTGTAAGTAAACTCGGCACCTTTGACAAATGAAGAAATCTCCTGAACCACCTTCTCAATCACGTGCAGCGTTCTATGGGCCTGCGCAGCCTCGAACAACACCGTGGCCGAGTAGTCTTTAGATGCGTTGTCCGGGATCAGATATCGGTATTCAGCGGGGACGTCTCCGCCTTCCTGACTGCCCTCCATGCGAATGAACAGCAGCACAGCGCCGTCACCGTAGCTGACCGCACGCGTATCACGCGAAGCCTGGGGGGCCGACTGGGTGCGCATTTTGAACGATTGCGGGTGCAGCAACTCGTCACTGCCCCTGCGAATGGAGCCCAGCTTCCAGATACGCTTGTTATCCGGAAGCGCGTTGAAAAGATCCTTGAATAAATCACCGCCCAGTTTCCGTTCACGCTCTGTGTGGGCGAATGTGAGAATGAAGTCATCACTGTGCTTCAAATCAAGATGCACTCCACCCTCGGCATCGACAAGGCCAGGGACCTCGTCCAGCCTCAAGTTCAGTACCAGCCTGGGTCCTTGCAGAGGATCGATGCAGATCAGCCTTTCAACTTCCCACGTGTTGACATTCTTGTATTGCGTGAGTTGAGTTCCACCCAGCATCACACACGTCAATGTCGCGCGTGACTGGCCCAAATCATCATTGGTAAAGGACAGACGGGGCGCGTCCAGAATGAACTGATCAAGGACTTCCTTCCATTGATCTTCGACCGTCTGGACCTCGGCGCTGATGGGTGGCAGATAAGCTTCCGACGAAAAGCGCTTGATGTACTCAAGCAGCAGCAAGGTGTTGAGATTGGCCCGTGCGAGGGCAGCAATAACCCCCCAGCCCCACATCACGTTATTGTCGGGATTCTTCATCCAGGCCACGATGTTTTCCACCGAGTTCCCTGCAGACACCCCGGGAGCACTTGCTGCCCCTGCCGCCTTGCCGAGGGATGGAATGGATCGACGGCTTGCAGGAGCCGCCATCAGCGCCAGCTCTTCAGGGAACTGCTGCAACGGCAACGGCAGGATGATATGCCCTTCAAGTGTCCCCAGAATGTCGTCTGTCAACGTGGCAAAGACCAGCACAAAGGGCTGCTGGACCACCTCGGGGCCGGTATACAGACCCTCGTCGTCAATGGAGCCTGTGCCGTCAATGGGTAGCGTCCAGTCTGCTTTCACCACGGTGTTGTTGATAACCGCCTGCAACTGGATACGCCCTGTCGAGACCTCGGGGCTCGCCACGGGTTTGACGGTCAGAGCGGGCGGGTGGTTGACCACCAGGACCCATGCCGAGCGGCTGCCACGGGCATTGCTGATGCTCACTTCGTCCAGCGCATAGGTGGTGTCGCCCACCACAGGGCCTGCAACGTACGTCTGATCGCCATCAGGCAGTGTGCTGGGTTTGAGTGTGCCCCCCTGCCCGGGCACGGACGGGTGTACCGACCATTGCACGGGTTCATCGCCCAGGGACTGTGCGGCCAGCTCCACGGTTCCATTCACTTCGCAGACTTGAATGACTGGGCCAACGCTGAGCTGATTGACCACCACTGTCACCAAGGCAGCACTGACATGACCGGTTGAGCTGTGCGTGGCCACCACTCGAACGCGGACACCTGCGCTGCTGACCGAACCGAGCGCAGGCGTCTGATACACGCCGGAACTGCTATTGATCGTTCCAAGGGGCTCTGTGCTGCCGTGCAGGCCTTCCAGAGACCAGACCACACCCTGCACGTTCGGCGTGACGCTGAACTGTTGACTGCTGCCAGCGGCGATGACGGGCTGCAAAGGACTGACGACGAAGTGAGTCAGGGCAGGATTGATACGGCCAAACACGGCCACATCACGCGGATAATGAAGACTGTCGCTTTCGATGATGTGGTCAAAACCCAGCTTGATATTTTTATCCAGAAACGCTTCAGGACCTTGGGAGGCAGGCAATGTCTCCTCCAGCACGGGATCGAGACTGCGGCTGATATGGTCCAGCATCATATATTGGTAGCCCGTGATGATGATCTCGATGAGGATTAAGATCAGATCACTCCAGGTGACCTTTTCACCGGTGCCTTGATCAATATCAAAGTACGTTTTTTCGACGGTGTAGGCGGTTCTGGTCCACTCCAGACCACTGAGTTCATAAGTAGCCTCCACGGCAAGCCCCACTTCAAACGGAAAGGTAGTTGCATCTTCCTCGTCCTTGTAACTCACGTTAACGGGCGACCTGACGGCCCACTTGATCCGCACTTCTTGAGCAGAGAGATGGAATTCGACCGGCTGCTCCGCATCAGGCCTGAGTGCCATTTCATGAACGGTGATAACGGTGACTTCACCTGTCTCAGGGTCCGTTTCCTCAAACGTCACGGGCGGCACAGTCAGTTGCCCGGACGTCAGCCTTGCTTGCGATATGGCGCCCGCTTCATCGTACTGAAAGGAAAACCCAGGGCTGCCGAAGCTCTTGGCGATATGCGTCAGCAGTGCATTGGGCAGCATCTGCCCATCAAACAGCATGGTGGCCGAGTAGTTTTTGCCGGCATCATCGGGAATGAAATACGGGTACCCGGAGGGAATGCTGCTGCCGACTGGCTGCCCCTGCATGCTGATACAAACCAGAATGGCCCCGTCATCAGTTACCGAGTGGCTCGACCCAGGGGCGGCCTGGGCCCGCAGGATAAACGCTTGCGGCTTCATCAGGCCGGTGGTTTCGCCCTCATCCGCTTCAATCCTGCCCAACACGAAAACCCGTTGCTCCTGCGGCAGATCGGTGAACGCTTTCTTGAAGATATCCCCTACAAGCCGTTGCTCGTCTTCTGTGCCTGCATGGGTGAGCCTGAACGCATCACTGTGCTGCAGATCAAGCATGATTCGCCCATCCACCTCCACCTGCCCGGGTGCATTGGTCAGGTTCACATCCAGCAGCAACCTTGGGCCCAGTAGAGGATTGACCTCCTTGATGGTACGGACCTGCCAGTTACCCGAATTGAGCGTCAGGGTCATCCAGGTTCCGGCCAGGACGGCACAACTCAACGTGGCATGATCGCTGTCCCTGTCCGGGCTTTCGAAGGACAACTGCGGTGCATCCAGCAGGAAGCCGTGAATGGCGTCTCGCTGCTTGCCTGCAATAGTGTCCACTGAACCCGCAACAGGCGGCAGCCAGGCATTCTCGGCAAGGCGGGCAACATAGTGCTGAGCCAACAAGTCATTGACGTGTTTTCTGCTCAGAATCGCGATAGCGCCCCATCCTTGCATGACGTTGTTCTGCGCAAGCCTCATCCAGGCCAGCAGGCTTTCCAGTGAGTTGCCATCCATAGCAAACGCTCCTTCGTGTTACATAGATAAATCCAGTCAATCAGTCGGTCACGTCAAAGTTGATGGGTGGGAAGTCCACGTAACTCATCCCGTCATCGAAGCTCACCTCGACGGTCACCTTGTTGGCGGCCGGATTGCCCGGGACCAACTTGTCCAGCTCGGCCAGAGAGACTTTTGGAAAGATCACGGACACTGTTCTGGCCGTGATTTCCGCTGCAGTGACCAGTTCTGCAGCACCGGTGCGCAGATCGAACTGTCGAGTCACGCCCCCCACAAGGCCACTTGCCCTGATCCGTACGCGCTGCCCCTGTGCCATATAAATCCATGCTTCCAGGTCCAGGCCCGCACCCTCGTCCGACACCCTGGCAAGCGATAACACGCCATCGGTGACCTTTGGACGCATGATCTGAATCACCGGCCAGCCGTCTTTGATGCCCCTGACTTCAAGGTCATAAACCCTCGACGTCCCTGGCGGATCTGCGACGGGAGAGACTTCGTAATACACGTCCACCCGCTTACCCATATTGGCGGGCACAGCGGCAGCCGGAATGAAAAACAGCGCTGGATCGCTATCAGAGGGATCGGCGATGACGCTACCGGTACTGCCATGGCCATCCCAGTGCATTTTCACACGATCACCCACGCCGATGACCGCAGTGTCTGGAATTCGGACATTGACACCTTTGTCCAGCGTCACAGCAAAAATATGCCCTTGAACGTTGTCCCCGACCGAACCGTCGAACGTGGCCCCCTCGATCTCGGGAGGTGGCAGATCGAGCGGCCTGCGCAACGTGACCGTATAAGGCAATGAGCTGCCGGCAGCCTCGGGACGCGCGTACTGATACATCAGTTCGATTTCCTTGCCGTTGTTGTCCATCAGCCATTGGTGGGGGAGCCTGAACTCCAGCACCCCGCTGTCGAGTGTGGAAAGGTCAGCGTGCAGCGAACTCACCTGCCGGTTTGCACTGGTGACATCCAGCGAATTCAACTTCCGGTCTTTACTGGTGACGTACACCACAATGTCATCATCGATCTGCAGACCCGGGTAGGGTGCGACCCACAGCGTGAGGCCCTGCGGATAGGCGCCGGGGTCCAGTGGACCGCCACTGAAATCCTTGATCGTCAGCGCAGGCAACAGAGGCGCGGATGAACTGATGATGTTGAACGTCTGAACAGGCGACTGTGTGGAGGGCAATAACGCGGGATCGGCGTATTCGATGCGGTAGCTGACCTCGACGAAGCCGCCCTCGATTATCAGCAGCTCGGTCGACTCGACGCTCCACTCCAGAAGCGTTCCCACCTGGTTTTCCGAGAGGGTCTGGGACAGTATCAGCGGCTCCCACGGCTCACCCGGCCCAAAATAACGGTCCAGGGTCAGCGTCACTTTGTCCCCTGCGCGCATGGCCTGATAGGGCAGTGTCACAATCAGCACCTGAGGGGCAAGGCTGTCCCGCTCAATGGTAGGGCTCGACAGCATCTCGGGGTCAAGACAAAGGTCCTGAGATTCCTTGCACTGCGGCACCGCCAGGCCTTGTCCCGCAATCGGGCGCTTGCCCACAAAGAAGAAAGCGCGTAATGACTCCTGCACGCCGTCCGGCAGGCTGGTGTCCACCAGACGATAGGAATAGAACACCCAGCCTTGGTCGAGGGCCTTGAGCAGCGCATTTTCGATCCGCACCGGCATGCCTTCGGGTGGAGGGCTGATCACATCGACCAGGTCGTCAAAGAAATCCACCACTTCGCCGTTAGCCGCGCAACCGCGCCAATTGGGGAAGAAGGCATCGCCATCCACGACACCCGGGATATAGGTCAAAAGACTGTCCGCACCTAACAGGTCGAGGTCAATATAGTTTTGCGGCTGCTTCAAATCCGGAACCACGGGCGGCGGTAAATTCCTGGCCATGACGATCGCTCCTGCGACGCTTCACGTTCGAACTGCATGCATTGACAACCTGAGTCAGGACTGTCGATAAAGCGTTTTTACGTCAGGTCAATGCGTCTGCCTACTCGTACACCTGATAGGTTTGCAGGCAGCAGTGGGGTGTTAGGGTGGGTCAGGACCCTCAGCCCCGAAAGCGCCTGTCATGGCGCGGTGAAGGGTCTCGATGACCCGGCGCATGGATTGCACAATCATCACGATCAGTGCGCTGTCTCGTTCACCATCAGCGAGGTCAGCCCTATGACTACGTCCACGTCAGTACATTCCAACGCACTGAATTTCATGAGCTGCCTGAAAAGCGGCGTTGACCCGCGAACCGGGCTCTACAGCATTTCAATCAAACTGCCCGAGGTGCAAAGCAATGGATTGCGGGGTCCGGGAGTCGGACCGGGCCTTGCCTACAGCCAGCTCAATATGCTGGACAGCGGCTACGGCATGGGCTGGAGCCTGCAGCTGTCCAGCTACGACCTGGGCACTCACATACTGTCGCTGGGCACGGGCGAAACCTTCTGCGTTGACGGGACAGGCAGCTCCGACGCCCTTGCGGGCACCCGTAGCGCCCGCTACACGAAACGTACCCGCTATACCAAACGAACCCGGCATACCAAACGTACCGGTCACACGCGGCGTACCAAAAGCACCCGTTACTCCAAACGCACGCGCCACACCCGTTACATCGACAACATCGTCACCACCGGCGATACCCCGCTCACGATGTCGGAAAAGAAGCTGGACACCTTTCACTTCTATAAACAGAGCGAGACCTCGTTCCGCGTCGTTCACAAATCCGGGCTGGTGGAAATTCTTCAGGTGCACAGCAGCGGTTCACGACGCGTGGCCTGGCCGGTGCAAATCATCGCGCCCTCGGGCCACAGCATCAGGCTCAAGCACAAGCCGTTCAGCAATACACAGTACATGCTCGAATCCATCACTGATGATGAGGGGCAAACACTGCTCACGATTGCACGCAGCAGCCATTCGGTCGACGTGGCGCTGTTGCCGATGACCGAAAGCAGTCTGTCGGCGAGGTTCACCCTGTCGCTGGCAGGCAGCGACAAACGTGTCAGTCGCATTACATTGCCCACTGAAAACAACGCCTCCTGGCGGTTCGACTATGGCTATGAAAACGGTGACTTTTTGTGCATCAAACAGGTACGGACTCCGACAGGCGCCCTTGAAGATATTTACTACGGCGACACGGGCCATGAGTTTCCAGTCAGCGCGAAGCGTGCTGCGATACCGAGGGTCACCCGACACATCACGACGCCGGGATTCTCTCAACCAACGATCGACGTGCGCTACACCTACAAGGATCGCCAGCAGCGCTCGCGCAACTTCCTGGGCGCAGGCCTGGACATCTCCTGGGAAGATAACGGCCTGGACAATCTGTTCAAGTATCTGGAGGACTATAACTATGTCTGCACCGAAACCCTGTGGGTTGACGGCACGGCTGTGCGCAGCATCGAACGAACATTCAACCGTTTTCATTTGCAGACGCTGGAACTCACCACGCAGAATAACAACAGCAAGGCCGTGGAGACGAGCTACTACATCGACCCCGGGGTACCGTACGCGAGACAACCCGCTTACTGCCTGTTGCCCAAAGAGGTAACGACGACCTGGACAGCACTGGACCCTGACAACCCTACCCTCACCCGCCTTCGCAGCGAAACCTCCAGCAAGACCTACGACAGACACGGCAACCTGCTGGTCCATCGCCGTGCTGACGGTATTCAGGAGACCAGCACCTGGTACCCCGCAGAAGGCGGCGATGGATGCCCTGCGAGCCTGGAGGGTTTTGTCGACAAGTTGAAAGACAAGACCACCACACCCGCTGCTTCGCAGCAGGCCACAGCCCAGACCCTGCGCACGTGCTATCGCTACACGACACTGCCAGCGCTCCCCCCGCAGAGTGAGGGTGGTGTACAGATGCCTGACTGGGTCGTGCCTGAAAGCGAGACGCTGGTACAGGTGAGTGCTGACGGTGTCGTCAGCGAGCCGGCGCTGCAACAGATTCAACTGACGCATTTCAATCAACCGGGCGACCGCGTTCAGCACGGGCAGGTCCAGTCCCGCACCCGGATTCTGGACGGAAAATCCACCAGCACTGCGTATACCTACAGCACGCTCATCAGCCCGGAACTGAACATACCGGTGCTACAGGTCATCGAAAAGGTGAGCACCGGCTTTGATGACGTCAGCAAGACCGTTCTGCGCCAGCTCTCTTCATTGACCTCGCACGAGTTGCTGTTACGCGAAGAGGGGGTCGAAACCCGCAAGGCCTATGACGCACTCAACCGGCTGATCCTTGAAACAGTAGCGCCAGGCACCCCCTACGAAGCCTGTCGCCAGTACCGGTACCTGCTGTGTGCCAATGACGGGGAGCAGGCCGAGCAGGTGCTGATTAACGCCCGCGGCGTATTGACGCGTACACGGCTGGACGGGCTGGGGCGCGCGGTCTATGAGGAGCAGAGCCACCTGAAAGGCAGCGACATGGCTGCCATGCAACAGATCTACGCGGCCACGTACAGCACATGGAACAACCTTGAACAGGAGACCACCTATGACTGGCTGGGCGAAGACCTGCCCCCGTTGACCCTGACGCGCAGCTTTGCCTACGACGACTGGAACCAGCGCTACTGCATCACCGGTGCTGACGGTGTGAAGAGTTATCTGATCGTCGATCCCATCGGCAAGGAAGAACATCAAAATCCGGTTCAATTCAGCTGGATTGAAGGCGGCGGGACCACCCCCGTCCTCAGCGGCCGCAGTGAAACCTGGTTGAACCTGTTCAACAAGCCAGACCGGATCATCGATCTGGACACGGCCGACAACACGCTGGGCACGCGCAGTTTTCTATATGACGGGCTGGGCCGCTGTACGCAGCAGACCGACGAGCTTCAGCACATCACGCAGTTCAACTATGACGCCTGGTCACGGATGATCACCACCACCCTGCCTGACAGGAGTGTGGTAAGCCGCGGTTATGCGCCCCACAGCAATGCGGAACTGCCGGTATCCCTGGAGGTGGCGCACCCCGACGGCACCACCCGAACCGTGGCAGGCACGCAAGCGTTCGACGGGCTGGAGAGAATGACCGAAACACGCGTCGGGCAGCGCGCGGAGCATTACACCTACGAAGGAGGCCAGAATCAGGCTCGCACGCTGACGATGGCCAATGGGGAAACCATTACGTACAGCTACAACCTGGCGCTTACGGACCAGATTGAAGCCAGCGTCAGCAGGTTTGCTGAAGAAAATACCGAATTCGACTATGACAATGTCAGCGCTCGCCTCACACGAGCCCACAATGCTCAGGGCACACGAGAGTATGTTTACGATGTGCTCAATCGGTTGAGTGAAGAAACCTGGACTGACCATCAAGGCAAAGCCTGGAAGATGTCTCACCAGACATCGCTGCAGGGTCGGCCGCTTAAACGCAGCGAGCATCAGCAGGCCAACCAGCCCGTGCTGGAAACCGTATTCCACTATGACGCGAAGGGCCGGATAGAACAGATTCAGCAGGGCAACCTCCAGGCATCCTTTGAATACAACGACCTGAGCCAGATACTCCGTACGGTCGCACAAGACCGTGCAGCAAATACCGCCCTTACCACCTCGCTCGAATATGACAGTCAGGGACGGGAAATCTTGCGAACCCAGTCCTTCAATCAGCAGCCCCTGCGTACCCTTGAACAAGTATGGCAAGCCGACGGACTGCTGGAGAGCCGGCACTTGAAACAGGCCGAAACCAGCCTGTTGCAAGAGCAGTTCACGTACGACAGCCGGGGTCGCCTGACCCAACACAAATGTTCAGGCAGCACGCTGCCGCGCGACGCCTTGGGACGGGAGATCGCCAGTCAGTTATTCAGCTTCGACGCGCTGGATAACATCACCCTGTCCATCACTCGCTTTTCCGACGATTCAAGCGAGCGCGCCTCGTTCCACTACCTCAGCGACAACCCATGCCAACTGTCGGGTATCAACTACACGCCACCCAGAGGAGGCACGTCCGGTCCAGCGTTTACCTATGACAAGAACGGCAACCTGGAACAGGACGAGCGCGGTCAACAACTGCACTACGACAATTGGAGCCGCCTGCTGAGTGTCACAGACGCTGCGGGTCAGCCACTTAGCACGTATCGTTATGACAGTCACGATAACCTGGTCGCATCCGGTCAGGGCGACGATGAGACGGTGCGTTTCTATCAGGGACAGCAACTGAGTTCGAGCGTCACAGATGGCGCATACACTCGATACCTGTATGTCGGTGAAGAGCCGGTGGGTCAGCAGACCGAGGAGAACGACGACTGTGTGCTGCTGCTGACCAGCGCGAGCCGAAGCGTAGCCGGCGAATTTCAGCGCGACAAACTCAGAACAGCGGTCTACAGCGCCTATGGCGAACAACACGCTGATGAACCGCTGCTTTGCAAACTAGGATTCAACGGTGAGGCGCGCGAGTCAGACAGCGGCTGGTATCTGCTGGGCAGAGGGTATCGCGCCTACAACCCATGCTTGATGCGCTTCCATTCCCCCGATTTTCTCAGCCCCTTCGGCTCCGGTGGACTCAACCCCTACGCCTACTGCCTGGGCAATCCGATTGCCCTGCGCGATCCCACTGGCCACGATGCCACCGGCCAGAGCGGCCGCTTGCGGCGCCCGGACGAGGATCAACTCCCTGCCGAATCAGGAGGCGCCGGCTGGGAATCCTGGCTGATGGTCGGGATCGGCGTCATCATCACTGCGGTAAGCATCGCGGCTACCATTTCAACGCTTGGCACCTCCACCCCGATCACCGGTCCAACCACCGTGGCGGGTATTTCCATGACAGCGTCTACAGCGACAACGCTCGCAACCGTCTCCAGCACAGCGTTGGTGGTAGGTACAGGTCTGGGTGCCATTTCGACGGGCGTTCAAGCCTACGCAGTTGCTGCAAACGACCAGACTGCCAATCAGGTTTCAATGTGGACCGGCCTCGCAACCCTGCCTCTGTCAATGGGCGGTGGAGCGGGTTTAAGCATGATACGGTCTGCTGCCTCCGCAGCCAGGAGTACAGCGTCTGTGAGCGCCAGATCGAGCATTACGTCTGTGACGGCGAACTTATCCGGCGCCGCTGACGACCAGCTCACAGCCGGAGGCCGACTATCCCCATCGTTCAAAATACCGCGTATCAAGCCGAAACCCGGCGGCGCGACGGTCGGCGCGTCCACGCTGAGCAAGCCTGGTGCCTCGGCTGCCAGATCTGTCAGCGAAAGCGCGGTGCCCCATACACACACCCTGCAGAGCGCCCCGAACGCCGCTGCGCCTGTGACCCGAAGCGCTTCACCACCTACCGGTTTCACCGACACGCGATCAGAGCTTATCGGCTACCTGGCAGAATGGAGAGGAGAAAGGAACGTTTATATCGCAGTTATGGAAGTAAGACGTTAGAGCGGTAGACAGGTTGACTTCCGCCGACAGGAACAATATTTCGTCGGCGGAGGCAACTCGCGACCTGGCTAAGCAACTGACGCTTGAAACAGGCCACGCAATGTAACAATTAATCTCCAGAGATACTTCAAAACATATCCATACAGCAGCCTCTACTTTTCACTGCCAACCGTTTGCATACCCTCAGTTTAATTAGGAAGTTTCCTACAGGCTGCGTCACCAAAAAAATCGGACCCGCCCTATATCAAAGACAAACACTGCCTTTAAACTTCGGCCCGTCATGACAACAGCGCATACCATTCAAACAATGAAACAAAGATTCACATATATACTTTGTAACTCATAAATTTTGTAACTTAAAACTTATAAGGTATTACTTTGAAAACAACTCTACCTGCTTTCGCACTGGCCCTTGCTGCCGCACTGACAGGCACCTCCGCCTTCGCCAACACCGGCACCATCAATTTCGAAGGGCAGATCACCAGCAGCACCTGCCCTATCGAGGTGGTCAACCCCGGGGATGGCTCGGTCGGCAACCTGGTGAAAATGGGCAGCATCGAAGCGAGTCGCTTTACCAAGGTCGGTCAGGAGTACAGCGGCAAGCGATTTGCGCTGCGCCTGAACGACACGGGTGACTGCGGCCTTACCGGCACCGATGACGTGGCCACCGTCACCTTCAACGGAACGGCCGACACCTCTGGTGACTACTTCGCCGTCACCCCGACCGCAGATGGCGCCACAGGCGTGGCGATCGTCATCAAGGACCATACCGGTAAATCCATCGAGCCGGGTGGCACATCTGCAGCTTATCCGCTGATCGCGGACGGTATCACCGACATGATATTCAACGCCTACTACCGCTCGACTGCCACGGCAATCACTGCCGGTGCTGCCTCGGCAGACGTGCAGTTTGTCGTAGCCGTGAACTGATACGTCCACTCCCCGCTTTGGGTGCAATGGTCCACGCGCCATTCACCCCAAGCGTCTGCATGCACCCGGCCCTTCCAAGGGCCGGGTGCACAAGGTAAGTACCCTCATGATCAGCGCAACCCGTCAACCTTTTTCCATCAGGCATGCACTGGGTACCGGAATGACCCTGCTCATGCTCGCCGCCGCTATGCCCACAGCCCAGGCCGCATTGACCGTGAATATGACCCGCGTCGTGTTCAACAGCGACAAACGCAACGCCTCGGTCATCATATCCAACCCCAGCGACCGGACATTCGCGGTCCAGACCTGGATCAACACAGTGGCTGACGACACCACCAGCCTGGTGCCATTCGCGTCCTCGCCGCCTTTGTTTCGCCTCAATCCGGGCAAGGAACAACAGCTACAGATCAACGGCTTGCCCAATGACTTGCCGAATGATCGGGAGTCGCTGTTCTTCTTCAATGTTCAGGAAATTCCGGAGGCAGACAGCACGCAAAGCAACGTTCTGAACATTGCACTGCGCACCCGCCTGAAATTGTTCTATCGCCCCGCCGGGCTGAAAGACAACCCCATGTCACGCCTCAAGGACCTGCAATGGACGGTGAGGAAAGTTGCTGGCAAGGCGCAACTTGTCGCCACCAATCCTGGCCCCTTTCATGTCTCTTTCATTCGGCTTGAGGTCACGGGCAGTGGCAAAACTGAAAAACTTCAACAGGCCGTCATGCTCGGCCCATTCACCTCTCAGACTTATGACCTGAGCGAAATTAAAGCCACACCGGATATGCAGGTCGTGTTTTCCGCCATCAACGATTACGGCGGCTACAGCACCCCGATAACCGCCCGAGCCACGCTGGCACCTTAAAGCCTGGATCAGTTTCTCTCTCAGGACATTGAACATGCCCCTATTCCCCGAACCCGGGCGCATACCTGTGCGCCTGCGTTTCATGCATTTACTGATCGTCTGCGGCAGCGGTGCGCTGACTCTGAAAAGCACCCAGACCCTGGCCTCCCCCCCCACCGCCTTTCAGTCCGGTTTTCTGCGCCAGGGATCTGCGTATTCGGACGATGCAGCGATGAAAGCGCTGGACATGCTGTCGAATGCCGAAGACATCGCGCCAGGTGATCACTGGGTCGAGATCCAGATCAATATGCGTTACTTCGGCCAACGAAACCTGCGCTTTGACCTCGATCCGCAACACAAACGTCTCTTGCCCTGCCTGTCCAGAGAACTGCTGGAGCAAATGGGCCTGCGCACCGAGAGCCTCATGGACGATTCCGGGCTGCAGGAACAGTGCGTCGATCTATTGCAGGTAGTGCCTGGATCTCGGATCGAGTTTGATGGCAGCAAGCTGCGCCTGGCGATTTCGATTCCGCAAATCGCCATGCGCCGTGATGCAACAGATCGTATAGATCCAGCGCTTTGGGATTACGGCATCAACGCGGCATTCTTCAGCTATCAGGCCTCAGCCCAGCAAAGCACCGGTCGTGCGGCGGGCCGGCGCAATAGTGCAGACCTGTACCTCAACACCGGGATCAACCTGGGAGCGTGGCGGCTGCGCAGCAACCAGAGCCTGCGTCACGACGAAGAAGGCCGCCGCGAATGGACCAGGGCCTATGCCTATGCACAACGCGATATCCCCGGCACTCATGCGAACCTCACCGTAGGCGAAACCTATACCAGCGGGGATGTTTTCCGCAGTCTGCCGATCAAGGGTGCGCTGATCAGGACCGATCAGGAAATGCTCCCCGATACCTTGCAAGGCTACGCGCCTGTGGTGCGCGGCGTCGCGCAGAGCCGGGCCAAACTCGAGGTATTGCAGAACGGCTACCCGATCTATTCCACGTACGTCAGCGCCGGCCCCTATGAGATTGATGATCTGACCACTGCGGGCAATGGCGAACTCGAAGTCGTGCTGACCGAGGCCGATGGTCAGGTTCGACGCTTTACCCAGGCCTACGCAACCATCAACAATCTGTTGCGTGAAGGCGTCTGGAAATACAGCGCCGCACTGGGCCGCTACAACGGGTTCGACACCACCGAACAACCGTGGTTGTGGCAAGGCACGCTGGCCTTGGGCACCGCGTGGAACTCAACGCTTTACTCAGGCCTGATGGCGAGCGATTTCTACAGCGCTACCGCACTGGGTGTATCCAAGGACATGGGCGCGCTGGGCGCTGTGGCCTTCGACGTAACGCACTCGAATGCAGATATCGACAAGCCCGGGCAACGCAGCGTGCAGGGCCTGAGTCATGCAATCAAGTACGGCAAGGCGTTCACAACCAACACCAACCTGCGTTTCGCCGGTTATCGCTATTCCACCGAAGGCTACCGGGATTTCGATGAAGCCGTGCGCCAGCGCAGCGACGACCACACGTTCAGCGGCAGCCGCCGAAGCCGTCTGGAAGCCTCCATTCATCAGCGGGTCGGTACGCGCAGCAGCGTTAGCCTGACGGTGTCGCATCAGGATTACTGGAACAGCAACCGCGAGCAGCGGCAGTTTCAATTCAACGTCAATACTCAGCATGCAGGCATTACCTACAACCTCTACGCCTCACAATCACTGAGCGATGGCCGCAGCCGCGACAACGGTCGGCAGGTCGGGCTCAGCGTGTCCATGCCCCTTGATCTGCGGCATTCAAGTAATGTCGTGTTCGACGTGCAGAACAGCGGCAACCGCCAAAGCCAGCGAGCCAGTCTGAGCGGCAGCCTGGACGACAACCGGCTGAGTTACCGCACCAGCCTGAGCAACGATAACGGCCAGCAACAAAGCGCGGGCGTTGCGATCGGCTACCAGACGGCATTCGGCAGTATTGGCGCAGGACTGACGCAAGGCACCGATTACCGAAGCGCGTCGGTCACTGCCAACGGGGCCGTACTGCTGCATGGCGACGGTATCGAGCTGGGTCCAAACCTGGGCGATACCATCGCGCTGGTGCAAGTACCCGAAACATCAGACGTCGGCATCATGAATGCGACGGGCATCAAGACAGACCGTCGCGGTTACGCACTGGTGCCTTATCTGCGTCCTTATCGGTACAACCAGATCGCTCTGCAGACCGACGATCTGGGCCCGGAAGTGGAGATCGATAACGGCAGCGCTCAAGTGCTTCCTGCCCGAGGAGCCGTGGTCAAAACCACTTTTGCCGCGCGCAAAGTCACGCGACTGATCATCCATGCACGTACCCGTGACGATCAGCCACTGCCCTTCGGTGCCCAGGTCAGCGATGCGCAAGGCAACCTGATGGGCATGACCGGTCAGGGCGGACAGATCGTGCTCTCGACCGGCATGCAATCGCAAATCCTTACCGTACGCTGGGGCCAGGACGTCGAGACACAGTGCCGCCTGCACATTGATCCTTCACTCATGCCCCTGAGCGAAGGGTATCGAATGCAATCGCTGATGTGCAGCCAATGAGAGCAGGTACGGCGCCCGTGCGCCGCCCACTGAGAGAAACCCGCATGAAAAAAGTAACGAACGTCCTGGCTTCAGGCCTCATCGCCCTCGCAGCCAGTCAGAGCGCGACCGCCCTGGCAGCGGTGAAGGCGCCTACCCCGACCAATGACTGTTTCTGGATCTCCAGTCCTGGCATCAAGGAGTTTCGTCGCGATGTCGGCACGCTTTACGTCGCCAGGGACGCACGGATCGGCAGCGTTATCGGCACGGCCGACGTGAACGCACGCAGTACGGATCTGGCCGGGCTCGAAGCGGCGTGCACCAATGACGGAACCGCTCTGCTGGAATTTAACGCAGTCGCGACAGCCCCCATCTTTCCGGGCATCGTGGACCCGATCAATGGCGAAGACGTGACCGGCAAGATCATACAGACCAACATTCCTGGTGTCGGGATCAGAGTCAAACTGGGCTATCCGTACATGGCCCCGGCAGTCTGTGCCAATTGCTTCGTACCGGTGGACGGCGACCCTAGCGTGCCCTACGTGGGACTCAACGATCACCAGAGAATGCTCACCTCGCTTCCGATAACGTATTTGAATAACCGTATTACGTTGATCAAGACCGGGCCTATTCCCAGCGGCCCCCAGGTACTGGATGGCAGCGAGCTGTGGTCCGGGAGCGTGACGACGCTTGGCAGAGTCATGCGGTACGGGGTGGTCGGCACCGTGATCCAGGCTCAGTGCAGCGTCGGCGCAAACCCGGTCAGCGCCGATCCGGTAAAGCTGGGTGACTGGAATACGACAGACTTCACTGGGCCTGGCTTCACCACGCCTGCGGTGCCCTTCAGTATTACCCTGAGCAGTTGCGAAACGGATACCAGTGCAGGATTTGTAGCAACGGCCTATATCCAGCTCGACGGGGTCAACGGTTCGACACCGATAGGACCGCCGCACACGGGTGTGTTCAGCCTCACCAGCGATTCGGAGGCCCAGGGGCTGGGTATCCAGATTCTCAAGGACGACGCTGTAACGCCCATGGAACTGCAGACCGAAGTCCCCCTGACGGCCATCACGCCGGGCAACACCGTGCTGAATTTCAACGCCCGGTTCTACCAGACCGGGCCTGGCAGCGCACTCCGGCCAGGGCGGGCAAAGGGAGCCCTCAGCTTCACGATGACCTACAAATAGCGTCGTTACGCAGGCCTTTCGTCTGCGTAACCGGGGTCGAGGTCAGACTTCAAGCTTGGGTTTCAACGAAGGAAACTGTCGCCAGCTGAGCTTCTCGTCAAAGCTTACATGCACCCTGACCTCAATTTCCCGTCCGATCTTGAAGCGCTGCAGATCGACCTTGGTAATGTGGCCGACATCAATAGTCTGGGCCACTTGGGGCACCTGATACTCCTTCAATACCTGGATCACCACCGGCTGATCCTCATCGTCCGAGCCTCTGACTTCAATGTTAATGAATTGGTCGGTCCACATCAGAAACCACTTCTGGAGCGTGAAGCTGGCTTTGCCTCCGCTGGCAATGTCCCCGAGCTTTAGCGTCCCGCCTGACACCTTGTCGCACTGCACGGTAGGAAACCCGTCGACATGTAAAACACTGAGCGTATGCCTGGCTGAACTGTGCGGCGTATCAACTCCGCTTTCGAATACGTCGTAATACACAGGTATGGACTTGCCGAAATGCTGGGCAATACGTGTGGACGGGACTCTGACCACTCGCAGCTCAGATTTTTCAGTGCGGTAAGCTCCCACGCTATCAGGCTCAGCCCATTGTACGCAGAGCGTCTCGCCCGGACGTATCACGGCGTCATCAGGCACCCTGACCGTAACGCCACCCGTGGCGTTCACCGGGTTGAGCGTACTGGCGCTTGAAGAGCCAGACGCTTCAACCACTTTCGGCGGCGGCAGCACACGCGGAACAGGTTGAGCCGCCACCAGCAGTTCCACAGCCTGAGAATAGGGGCTCAGGTTACCGGCTCGATCACTGAGGGCATAAAACGCGTAACGCTTGCCGTCCTTGCGCGCCAGGATCATATCGCCGTCAAATACCAGATCCATAGGCTGGCCCGCCTCTTCACGCTGCAGGATCATGCTTGTCACCACATCGCTGTCAAACACAGTGTTGGGGTTTTCATTCCAGTACCACGTCACCACATCCCCGGCCTTGCCGCCGACGTAAGCGGGCATTGCACCGATGAGTTTATGATCGTGTTCGGACAGATACTGCTCTGTCACATCGACCGTATCGAACTGTAATTGACCACGATTGACGCCCAGTAAAGGCGGGACCATGTCCACCGTGACCTCCTGGCTCAACGATGTATTGGTGTTGCCATCCGAATTGCTCACGGTGTAATGCAATGTGTGAACGCCATGAGTCAGCTTGTCTACGGACACCTCGAAAATCAGCTCGTGCGCTGGAATGGAAGGAATATCGCCGCTCCATGTTTGAGCGTAGATCCGTACGTCATCCCAGAACGCCTCCAGATAAATCTCCACCCAGGGAGTCGGCGTGTGGTCCCAGGCAGGCACCTCAACGCTCAGCGGCAAGGACAACAGTTCGGCAGGCAGCAGTCCGGATTCATCCCAGCGAGAATCGTCATCCATCAATACCTTGACGAGCGGCGGCGCAAGGTCTTGCTTCGTAGTGAAATCAGTCATCTTTTGGTCTCTCGGTCGGGTTTCATCGCGCGACAAAACCGAAATCAATCCCTGGATATCCTGATTTACTCCACGCATGCTCCGACTTGAAACTGGCAAGTCTGCTAGGTCCTACATACGAAAAGGGGAAGACCGCATGGCCTTCCCCTTCAAAGTCAGTGACGTTTCTACTCAAGTCACCAGTTATACCTGAGCCCTACGTTGGCGCCCCAGGGCTGTTCGATCCGGCTGCCGTTGCTGTATTCGAAGTCAATATGCGCCTCCAGCCGGTCGGAAAAGGCCACCGCGACACCGGTGCCCACTTCACCACGAGTGCCAGACAGGTTGTTGTCGAAGCGGTTGTCATTGATCTTCACTTCGTTGTTCTTGACGAACTCATTTGCCAGTGCGACCCGCACGTAAGGCTGCACCGTCCGGCCCTGACCCAGCTCGAAATTGCGCCCGGCCGTTACCCCTACCTTGCCCAATAGTGAGCGGGTCGGATCACCCTCGGCGCGCATACCGTTGTCCAGTGTGTAGTCCTTTCCTTCGATGAATGCTCCGATCAGTTGGGCATAAGGCTCGACGTAGTAGCTGTTATCCAGTTTGACATGCCGCCCGAATTCGACCGACGCACCAACACCTGAATGGCTGTAGTCACCCTTGGTTCGCGTGCCATCACTGAGATTGACCCGGGCCTTGTTCTGAAAGCGGTTGAACTTGACCACGCCGTCCAGGTAATAACCGCTCTCGCTGTCCATCCAGGTGCTGTAGGCCCCCACGTAGTAACTGTCAACCTTGCCGTTGGCCCCACGATCCAGACTCAGGTCGGACGTGCTCTGCCCCGCCATTACGCCTGCCAGCCACTGCCCGCTTGCAGTCGGTATATTTCCGTCTGCGCCGAGGGCCGTACCCTGCTGCACCTGTTTGTAGCCGAAGCCGGAGGCGTTGGCCACGTTGAATTTATTGCCGTAGGTCCGCATCCAGACACCCGAGCGACCACCATTGACGCGCAACTCACCCATGCGCGTACGCAGGCTGCTCAACTCGCCATACCAAACGGTGGGCGCGGCGTTGAACAGGGCGAGGATTGTCTGCGGCGCAGGGCCGATGGTGCGAGTGGTCGCGTCCAGATACCAGTCGTTCTCCTCTTTCTCGATCAGATCATAGGACCAAGTGCCCAGGTCCACTCGTCCACCGACCAGCGAGAAGCTCGCATCGCCGGCTTCAGCGTGCACCACATGCAGGCTGGTGTCGGTGGTCGGATCGCTGCCGGTGCTGCCGATCAACAGCTGATGGCTGCCTGTCGCATTGCCGGTGATGTCGATGTAATCCGTTTGCGCTGCACCGAAGTCCACGTCCATCTTGAAGGTGCCGCTGCCCGACAGGTTGGCCACCGACAAGGTGTAAAACGCGGCAGGATCTCCAAGCTGGACGAAGCCGCCGTACATTGTGAGGTTTTCAACGCTGGCGTTGTCGACCATCGTCCATTGGGAGCCGTCGTTGATGGCCACACTGCGTGTGTTCTCAAGCCGACCGGTCAACAGAGAGCCGTTGTCCAGCTGCACGCTGGCCGTACCACCGGACTCGGCAACGACATCGCCGGTGAGGCTGCTCTGACTCAGATTAAGAGTGGCTGTGCTGCTCGCCTCAACCTGCACGTTACCGGTCAGATGGCTGGCACTGACGTTAAGGGTGGCGTCCGCCCCGCCGGCACTTTCCAGGATATTGCCGTTGCCGCCGGTCAGGGCGGAGCCGTTATTCACATTGATCACAGCGATGGGCTGCGAGCTGGTAGGGCTCGATGGCGCGACGCGTATGGCGGCACCGGTCTGCCCCGTCACCTGACTGTCGTCGAGGGTCAATGAGGCTTCCTGATAAACCTGCTCCCCGACGATCAGAACACCGTTGACGGTACCGGTCAGACTGCTGCCGCCGCTGGCCTGGGCCACCCCGGCAACGAGTCGCAGGCCCAGGCCGTTGGCACCGTTGCCCACCAGATGCGAGTTCTGCAGATCAAGCTGACTGAAGTGCGTCACCAAAGCACCGTTGGTGATGCCAGTGCTGGTGCTGTCAGTGAGGGACACCGTCGAACCGAAGGTACTACTTGGCCGCCTGATGACCGACAAACCGCTGCCCATGTCGTTGAGCAGTGTGCTGCCAACGATCGTTCCCTGACTTTCATTGAGCGACAGGCCTTTTCTGACCGTTGAACCCGCCATGGTCAGCGACGCACCCAACGACAGATCCGCAGAATCGATTGCAGAACCTGCGGCCATCGTCAGGGTGGACGCCACTACACTTACAAAACCGTGCTGGGTGCCGCCTTTCACATTCAACGTGCCCCCATCGGTCACGATGTAATTGTTGGCAGCGGAGAATTGATCAATGTCCAGGACACCTTTCACTGGAATATTGGCACCCCGTGCGGTGTGGCTGAATAGCACGACAGGCAAAAGTGATGTCAAACTGATCGCGAGCGATAAAGGGCGAAGCATGAACGGATCGGAAATCGACATGGATAAACATCCTTGGGCCAAGGGGCGGGCCAGAAATGCGTCAGGCACTTCCAGCCGTGCCCTTCATGAGTGGGCGGCCGCGCAGACTACAGACTTGCACCTCAAACTCATGCAGGACCAATCCGATGTTTTCGTAGGATGATTCCCACATAACGCCGATCGGGTTTAAGTGTAAAACCTTGGGTGGAGGGCGACAGATCGATTGGCACTATAAGCGACCTGCTTAGTTGAACCTGGCAGGCTGAAACGTTAGAGCGGACAGCTCGATACACGTGTCAGTCGAGCCCGGAACAGGCAATACCTGCCGAAACAGACATCAGGCATTGCCCTGCTCAAAGGCAGTGAATTAACGACCATGAGTGTCAGGAGCAATCTCCGGGAAATTGCGGAGTACACAGTGACGGGCCGGCACCAAACACTCGCGTCACAATAACCAGCGTTACATGAGCACCGGTCTGACCGGACGCTTTGGTCAATACGTACGTCACGCGCCCACTGCCGCGCGTCTCGATGGGCTCGACATGATCTTCGTACGGCACCGTGACCTGAAAGCCGTTGTTGACCTGATCATCATCCAGCGTAATAACAGGAAACGTGTAGTCGGTTCCGGCGATCTCTTTGGTGCCTAGTGCATCCTCATAAGCCTGCCAACTGACCGTCACCGAATCACCGACTGCAAAGTTGACCGGATCACCCGGAATCCGGGCTTTTATGCCGTCCCATGGCTTCGAACAGCAATTGATGATAGGAGTCGTCGGGTTGCCAGGATACCGGTCCGGAAACTCCACATCAGCCAGCCCGATCGCCTCGACAATGCGTACATCCACTTCGGTGCGGACCGACTCCTGCTCGTTGGTCCCGTTCCAGGTCGTGTAATAGACAGGTAATTTATCGCTGTAACCACCCTCCTGGATCTTGACCCAAGGCACGGTAAAGACCACAGGATCGACTGGCGTACCCGTGACCGCCACTTCACTGACATAAGGCTTCAGCGCGCCCCAATACAAACGCAGAAATTGTCCGTCCACGACCGGATTGGGTGTTAATTCTCCCCGTGCGTCCTGATTCTTGTCGGCTTCCCCCAGGACGTTATCCACTGACGGGCTTTCCCGGCTCTTGATGACCACCCGCGGTAGCTTGTCGTTGATCGGATCAGGTCCGTCAGGATCCGGATCAGGATTGGGATCAATGCCTGCCACCGAAAAATCCACCTTGATGTCGATTTCTGGCGATTTTGTCTTTGCGGGTCCTCGCACCACGTTGTAGCTCACTGTGAAGGCGCGCGCATTGAGCGCCCCACCTGCCGACAATGTGAGCCAGTCAACGAAGATCGACATTGGAAAACTCGAGAGCGGCACCGCAGGCACCGTGGTGCTTTCCCAGTTGACCTCGATAAGGTCGCTGGTAGGCTGCTGATTGTCATAGCCTGGCGCTGGAATTTCCAGATACACGCCCAGACGCGCATCAGCGCGGTCTATCAGACCGTCAGCCGCCAAGGGCACCGTAGGGGCTACCAGGTTTTCCGCCAGCGGATCAAGGTCGACATGGACCTCTTGCCAAAACGAGGGCTGCCCGAGGTTGCCGGTTCTATCCACGTAGCGATACAGCACGGCAATCAGACCATCCTTGAGCGTTTTGATCAGGTCAGAATCAATACGCACGACCGGGCGGGCGGCTCCCGGCAAGGCTTCGGCCTCTGTCACAGTCAAACGAGCAATGGGGTCCACCGGATCCGGTTCCTGCTTGGGACCAATCGGGCCCCAGTACACCAGAATCTCGTCACCTGCCGTGATATCACTGGAACGAGGAATCGTGACGTCTACTGTCGCGTTTGCATCGAGATAAGCCCGCGTCAAGCCATTATCGATGATTTCCTTCGGCAACTCGGGACTTGAACCGGCAACATTATTGTTTGGCACCAGATGATCGACACTGAGTGCGCGAGGGAAAGAAGGGTTCGTATTGCCATCCTGGTTGGTGTGTTTGTATTCAAATACATAAACCCCTTCATCCTCGATTTTGTCAGCCGTTACCACATAGTTGCGGTCTTCAGGTTTCACCGGATCGGGCAGTACCCGCCGTTCCAGATCGACACCATCCATCACGAAATACAGTGTTTCGTAGGGATACAGATCCAGGGAATTGGGAACCCTGATCGTCAAGTCTTTTCCCCACTGCGTTTTGGGCCAGAGGTTTCTGTCATCGCCAGGAATAGGTCCGAGCACACCATTCAGCTCAAGCGCTTCCGGTGTCGGATCCGGATCCTGGCGGACGCGTTCGAGGCGTTTATTTTTCCGATAAGCCTGCCGGGTTTGCTCGGCGGCACTAAGGGTGGATCTGGATGCAGTCATCAATGCGTCTCCCTGACGGTGGCCCACCGGGCAGGTGGGTGATAACACATGGCCCGAACGGACGCGCGCGTTGCCGATCAGGCGTCCGGCCGCGAACAACGTGGCAGTTGTGCGGCCGTGCAAACACTATTTAACGTGGGGAATCGCTGCTGCCGATACTGCCAGAACTGCTAGGCTCAGTCGTAATCAAGAGGCGATGTATCAATACCGATACATTCACGACATGCCGGGGACATTCAAACGCAGCACCCTTTCGCCGCGCCTCCCGGCGAAGTAGCATGCCTGGAGGCTTGATATTCCACAGCGGCCAGTGATGGCGGCATCACCAGGCGGCAGACGTACTATGCAGGCACTTTCCGACAGCACCTTTGAAACGAGCTCGACCGAGCAGCGCTGGGCCGTGCGCGCCCTGATCGTCGATGACGACGTGGCGATCCGTGAACTGCTGTGCGATTACCTGACGCGCTTCAACATCCAGGCGCGCGGCGTGACTGACGGCGCCCAGATGCGCCAGGCCCTGAGCGAGGAAAGCTTCGACGTAGTAGTGCTGGACCTGATGTTGCCCGGTGAAGACGGCCTGTCGCTGTGCCGCTGGTTGCGCAGCACGTCGGACATCCCGATTCTGATGCTGACCGCCCGCTGCGAACCGACCGACCGGATCATCGGCCTGGAACTGGGTGCGGATGACTACATGGCCAAGCCGTTCGAACCCCGCGAGTTGGTCGCGCGCATCCAGACCGTCCTGCGTCGGGTTCGCGATGAACGCAGCGATCAACGCAGCACGATTCGCTTCAACACCTGGCGCCTGAACAGCGTGCTACGCCAGTTGATCGCGCCCGACGGCCTTGTCGTCCCCTTGTCGAACGCCGAGTTTCGTTTGCTGCGAGTCTTTCTTGAACGCCCTCATCGTGTACTGAGTCGCGAGCAGTTGCTGGATGCCGCCCGTGGGCGCTCGATCGAGGCGTTTGATCGCAGCATCGACCTGCTGGTCTCGCGTCTGCGCCAGAAACTGGCTGACGACCCGAAGAACCCGCAACTGATCAAGACCGTACGCGGCGAAGGCTATCTGTTCGATGCCAGGGACCTGGGTTGATCCGCAGGTTCGATACGCTCTTTGCGCGGCTGTTCGGCGGCGCGCTATTGGCCATTCTGCTTGCGCACCTGCTGGCGTTCATATGGTTCATGAATTACGGCATGCACCCCATGCCGCCTCCGCCCATGATCGAACCCTCTGCGCAACATGATCAGAGCCGTCCGGATAATCAGGGCGAACGACGCAGGCCGCCGAGGCCGCCCTTACTGGGCGGCCCGGTGGTCCCGCTGATCTTTCAATTCATCACCCTGATCATCGCCGCCTGGTACGGCGCCAAGGCGTTGAGCCGTCCCGTACAACGCTTGAGCAACGCCGCCGAACGCCTGAGCGAAAACCTCGACAGCCCGCCGCTGGAAATCTCCGGCCCCCGCGAAGCACGTCAGGCCGCGCAGACCTTCAACCTGATGCAGCACAAGCTGCGTGAGCAAATGCAGCAACGCGGACGCATGCTCGCCGCCGTCTCCCACGACCTGCGCACGCCCCTGTCGCGGCTCAAGCTGCGCGTCGAACAGATCCAGGAACCCAGGCTGCACGGGCAGATGACCCAGGACCTCAACGACATGATCAACATGCTCGATGCGACCTTGGCATACCTCAACGAACACCGCAGGACCGAAATACTTCAGCAACTGGATCTACAGGCGCTGATCGAATCACAGGCCGAAAACGCCCAGGACAACGGCGACGATGTGCAATACGAGGGCCAGTGTAAACCGCTCAAGACCCAGCCTATGGCGCTGCGCTCGTGCCTGCAGAATCTGGTCGATAACGCCCTGCGCTATGCCGGCAGCGCCCGGATTGTGATCGAGGACAGCGCTGATCGGGTCAAGGTCTCGGTCATCGATCACGGTCCAGGCATTGCGCCCGAACTACATGAGAGCGTATTCGAGCCGTTCTACCGACTGGAAGGCTCGCGCAATCGAAACTCCGGAGGCGTCGGCATGGGCATGACCATTGCACGCGAAGCAGCACGACGAATCGGCGGCGAGCTGACACTTGAACAGACGCCCGGCGGTGGCTTGACGGCCGTGCTGCATTTGCCTCGTCATTGAACAGCGGCTTATCGGTCTCGTTACACTCCTCACCCTCCTCGACAAACGCTGCCTTGAGGCTGCATGCACCGGCACACCGTTGCCGGTCATCGTCATCTCAGGGGAGTGAGCACGATGATCAACGGGATCGGCAGCGGTGAATTTTTCAGCTAAAAGCCCCAAGCCAATCAAGTGACCGCACAGGCCCTGAGCAAGATGATCGCCGCACTGGGTGAGCGTTATAACACCGAAGGCAGCAAGCCGGTTGGGCGGTATCTCGATACGGCGAAATGACAAGAAAGCCGCCGCCTCTACGACAAGGTGGCGGCAACCGAACAGACCTAATACCGGACGTTTTGATACCCTCCTCC
Organism: Pseudomonas sp. CDFA 610; assembly: GCF_021147865.1. Lineage (NCBI taxonomy): Bacteria > Pseudomonadati > Pseudomonadota > Gammaproteobacteria > Pseudomonadales > Pseudomonadaceae > Pseudomonas > Pseudomonas sp. CDFA 610. The sequence continues at coordinate 348,697 of NZ_JAGTPM010000006.1, read as the reverse complement.
ACTGTCGCGACAACTTATATCAAACCATCACATCAGCAGAGGTGACAAGCCTAAAACATTGTAGCCACTCATCCCCTATATCGAGCCTCTTGCTGCACTATTTCTATACTGAAAACAGGCATTACCTCGCTGAGCGATTTGCCTAGAAGACCTTCACGGCAAAAGAGAATACGGAAATGAAAAACAAACTATGGATAGCCCTGTGCGCTGTACCTTTTGCTGCGATAAGCAGCTTAAATCACGCCGCCGACGTCATTCCCTGTTCTGTGGAAAACTTTAAGCTTTCCTCAGCAGGACAAACTTGCTCTGCAATCCAGGTCCAGTGGATTGCAGAGAAAGTATGCAACGTCATAGCGAACTGTTCGACAGGCAGAACAGTCCAGTCGGACCCTAACAACTATCTCTCTGGGAATGTGGCGGAATATCGCCAAACATCAATAATCGTACCTGACGATGTAGTTAGGAGCATTAGCAATGAGGGCGGGAGACTAACTGCAAGGCCTTATCAAACGATCTATTAATACAACCAGGCCAACCAACTATTAAGTTTGGTTGGCCTGAAACCTACCCGTAGGCCTCGCGAAGAAAAGATTCAAGTGCATCCGCATCATCTTATCTTGGCCCGACGTCAGATCCTGACCTGCGCTGCCCCACCCAATCCGTCAACAGGCTGTAAGCCACCGCCAGCAATGTCGGCCCGATGAACAGACCAATGAACCCGAACGCCAGCAGCCCGCCAAACACCCCCAGCAATACGATCACCAACGGCAAATTGCCGCCGCGGCTGATCAGGTATGGCTTGAGCACGTTGTCCACGCCACTGATGATGAACATGCCCCAGATGCCGAGGAACACGGCCATGCCATATTCGCCCTGCCACACCAGCCAGGCGGTGGCGGGCAGCCACACCAGGGGCGGGCCCATCGGGATCAGGCTGAACAGGAAGGTCAGAATACCCAGCACCAGCGCGCCGGGAATGCCCGCGATGAGGAAGCCGATCAGCGCCAGAACCGCCTGGGCTGCGGCAGTGCCGATCACGCCGTTGACCACCCGCTGCACCGTACCGGCGACCAGATCCAGATAATACTGCGCACGATCACCGATCAGACGCTCCAGCAGGCTGAGCACGAAGGCTGCCAGACGCGGTCCGTCGCGGTAGAAGAAAAACGCAAAGACAATGCTCAGGGTCAGCTCGAGAATGCCGCCGCCGATCTGCGCACTGCGCGCCAGCAGCCAGTTGCCGACTTCGCCCAGATAGGGTTTGACCGTGGCCATGAACGCCGCGCCCTGCTGATCGATGGTGGTCCAGAAACCCACCAGCCGTTCACCCACGAACGGAATGCCCGCCAGCCACGCGGGCGGATCAGGCAGGCCATCGACCTGCACATCCTTGACGAACGCCGTCGCGTCACGCACATGATCGGCCAGGTTGAAACCCAGCCACACCAAGGGGGCCGCGACGAGCAACAGCCAGCACAGACTCATGACCAAGGCGGCAAGCGACTCTCGCCCCTTGAACCAGCGTGTCAGCAGGCGCATCAGCGGCCAGCTGGCAAAGGCCAGCACCGCGCCCCACACCAGCGCTGACCAGAAAGGTGCCATCACCCACAAGCAAGCACCGAACAGGGCCAGCAGCAGGATCTGAACCAATAGACGATCGTTGTTGAACATGAAGGGCCTGCAAAAAAGAATCGGAAGTGGCGAGCATAATGACGAACACGGCTGGCGTCAGCCGTATTCGCCATGGACGGGAAACAGACCGCTAGCGAATCACCTCAATGGACAGACCTTTTTTATCGGCACTGCCGGTCTCCAGCCGTGCCGCACGCACGCCCTTGGCGATCAATGCATCGCGCCATGCAGCAGCGTTGGCCCCGGAAACGGTGGCTCGCAAGGTACTGTCGAGGTTGAGCCCGCGCGAGATCAGCGTCACCCAGACGTCCTGCGGTTCCCCGCTCAGCCTTGGCAAATCAAGCTTGCCGGTGCTCTTGAGCTGACGCAACAAGGTGGCCGAGGTGGGCAGGAGATCGCCCAGGGGTGCGGCTGACTCGAACTGCTCGACATGCAGATAGGCGCGACGATTGCCTCGCGTGATGCTGTAAAGCGCAACCAGCGTATCGGTATTGGGCTCGGCAAGACGCAACAGCAAATAAGCCTGCCGGTCATCGGCACCATACAGCTTGGAGTTGCCGAACACCTCGTTGGCCCACAGGCTGCTCTCACCACAGTCACGGGCCTGACACCAGAACAGCAGCTCGGCACCCTGCTGTTGCAAGGCTTCGCGTGCGGCAGTGAAGGCATCGTCGGAAGCGTGTTCGGCAGGCAGTTGATAGGTGGCCGAGGTCAGATTGCCTCGCGCACTGACCTGACCATCGAACCGCAACTGGCCGCTGATCTTGCGGATCGAGCCCATCGGATAGATGCGCTCGAGCTCGGCCTGTGGGCGATAGTCAACGATTTCCGAGCCAGTCAGACGCGGCAGAATCTGCAGGTCCTGACTGCCCGGCAGATCGGCAGCTCCGACCATGGCACTGAAGACCGTCGCAAGGAATGCAACGAATGGAACACTTGATACACGCATGAGTGCTCTCATTGGCAGGCGGACGAAAGTAAAGCGCTAGGGGCATTACCGACAAGGCAATCATGCAGAGTGGAGGATGGGTCCATCGTGGTTGGCTCCTGTTTCAACCTGCTCAGCGTCGGCAGTTGCCGACCGCAAGTCAAGAAGCAGCGAAGAAGCGATTGAAACAGCGTGCAACAGCGCAGGCGCCCTCCTCGTCATCCAGATGCAGATGGTGGCCGCCCTGCAAGGTTTCGATGCCGAAAGGCAGGCGCTCGATCACCTCATGTTTTTTCGCCAACATGCCTTGCCGGGCGATGACCAGTTGCGTCGGACAGCGCACATTATTGATGAACGCCATCGCCTGATCGTGCGTCAGACGCGTCGCAGAAGGCAGCGTCAGGCGGCTGTCGCTGCGCCAGGTGTACCCGCCCGGCACCGGCATCAGTCCGCGCTGCGCCAGCCACTCGGCGGCCTCGCGGCTGACCGGCACCACGCCCTTCATGCGCGCCTGAATGGCCCGGTCCTGATCCTGATAAACCGGTTTTTTCTTGCCGGGCAAAGCCAGTTGCGCCTGCAGCGCAGCGCCCATTCGTTCGGCAGCAGAGTCAGCCTCGCCGGTCAGCGGAATCAGGCCGTCGATCAACGCAAGCCGGGCTACCCGTTCAGGCAGCGCGCCAGCCAGCATGACCGAAATGATTGCCCCTAACGAATGCCCCAGCAGCGCGAAACGCGACCAGCCCAACTGCTCGGCGACCTGTAGAACATCGAACACATAATCGGCCAGGGCATAGCTGGCACCCGCCGGCCGGTGATCGGAATGACCATGCCCGGCAAGGTCCAGCGCCACGATGCGCAGGCCTTCAAGCTTCGGGGCAAGCCGCGCAAAGCTGTTGGCGTTGTCGAGCCAGCCATGCAGCGCGATGACCGGCATGCCGTCTTCAGGACCAAACAGATGCGCCGCCAGCTCAATGTGCCCAAGGCTCAGCCGTACTTCCTCGACAGGACACTTCATGCAGAGGTTTTCCCTGCGTGACGTCGTGCGTTGCGTTCATCCCAGCGCATGAACAGTGATTTGAGCAACTGTGCCGTTTCATCCGGCCGCTCCAGTGGAAACATGTGCCCTCCCGGCATCGACAGGTATTCGCCTTCACGCATGCGCCTGGCCAGATAGCCATGGTGCGGCATGATCACACGGCTGTGCTTGCCACGCACCATTGCCAGCGGCACCTTGAGGTGCCGCGACGGAAGCGGGCTGGTGTGCGGAATGCTGCGATAAATGCTGATCTCGGTGGCCGGATCGAAGCGCAGGCGCAACTGTTCGCCATCCTGCTGCAGCCCGTGCTGCAGATAAGCGTCCAGGCATTCCGGATCGAACCGGCGAAACAGCGTCTTGCCGGAAAAATAGGCCCGGGCCGATTCCAGGTCGGCGAACGCCTCGCGACGCCCCAGTGTTCGACCCGCAGGCGTAATCCGGTCAATGAACCCCAGGCGCTTGGCTGCGCGGATGAATAACTGATCAGCCAGCCCCAGCACCGGCGAATCGAGCATCACCACCCCACGATAAAGCTCAGGGCAACGCAGGGCCGCATGCAAGTGCAACAACCCGCCCAGCGAATGCCCAACCCCCCACACAGGACCGTCCTGGTCACGCAAATGATGGATCAGTTCATCGACCAGATTCAGCCAGTTGTCGTCGACAGGAAAACGCGGATCATGGGCATGCTGTTCCAGATGCGCAACCGCGTACTCCGGCGTCAGCGCAGCGAACAGCTTGCCGTAGGTGGCCGAGGGAAAGCCGTTGGCGTGAGCGAAGAATACGGGCTGAGGCATGCCGATACACTCAAAGGCTGGACGAGTGACGATTGTGCGCACCGGCCTGGGCCACGACAACGATTGGAACTGCCATCGAAGGTGTCACTCCGGCCATCGCGTAGCGACAATGCCATGGCCGGGGTCAGTCATACGTCACAACGTCTGGGTGAATCGATCAAGCGACGCCTTTATGTACGCCACCTGAAACGCATAGGACTGCTTGAGCAACGCCTTCACATCGGCGGTGGGCTTGGCTCTTTTAACGTCGAGCATCCCCAGTTGCATGGCCTGTACTGTCACATCTGCCATCTGCTGGAAAAGCCCGATATAGCCAATGCCAGGCAGTTGCTCGATCAGTTGCGTGAAAAGCCTGTCGGCATCATCGCGCAACGCCATGAACTCGGCGGTGGTCAGCGTCTTGTCCGAGTAGATGTCCCGAAGTCGCTTTTCCAAGTTCATCTCGGGCAGTTTGGGGGCAGCGGGTTCAGTGGAGCTCTGTTTGTCAGTCATCAATGATCCTCCTGGGTGAATGCCCTCTTTAGGGCACGCACCGACACTAGGACACAACATCAAAGCCTTACAACGCCCAAACTGGAACAATACGTGCTGCTTTAATAGCCAAGTCCCCACTCAGCGAGCAGGCGGCTCCTGGCCATGCGGCACCACCGCGACGGTCAGTCGCGAGATACAGCTCAGCTTGCCTTCGTCAGTCGTGATTCGAATGTCCCAGACATGGGTAGTGCGACCGAGGTGCACCGGCTTCACCACGCCTGTGACTCGTCCGGAACGCACGCCACGCAGATGGTTGGCGTTGACTTCGAGCCCTACGCAGAAAAATTTGCCCGGATCCACAACCAGATAGCTGGCCATCGAACCCAGTGACTCGGCGAGCACGACCGACGCCCCTCCGTGCAGCAGGCCGAAAGGCTGATGGGTACGCTGATCGACCACCATGCTGGCGGTCAGGGAGTCGTCCGTGAAGGCTTCGAAGCGGATATCCAGCACTTCGCCGATGGTGTTCTTCTGCGCCTTCATCAGGGCATCGATATCAGGGGTGACACGCCATACACTCATGTTCAGTCCTTTTTATGGTGGGGTGACGCTGGTTTTCACACGGCGAGCGGCCAACTTGCGGGTCCGCTCAAACGTGACGAATGCTGTTGAGGTTCATGCCGCCCGCGAGCATATGCTCGCCTTCGAGCTCGGCAAGGCTGGCCGTGCTCATCGGCTCGGCATGCTGATAACTGCCGTGGACCAGCAGCCCGATAAGAGCGCCGACCAAAGGCTGGTGGCTGACCAGCAGAACTTCATCGACCGCGAGTGTCGCCAGATGATCCAGAACCTCTCGCGGATCGCTGTCCGGTGTCAGCCAGGACACGGTCACGATCGCGTCATCGAAGCCGAGCGACCTGTGCACCAGTCCGGCCGTCTGCTGCGCGCGTACATAAGGGCTGGCAAGTATTTTCTGCAGTGGCTTGTCGGTCAGGTGGACGGCGCTCTTTAGCACTTCTTCACGACCGTGAGCGGTCAGTTCTCGCTCGGCATCGCTGCGCGCCCTGGACTGGGCTTCGCCGTGGCGCAGCACCCAGACCTTCATAGCTTAGGCTCCTCGTCACGCACGGGATGCGGTGCTGGCGCAACACAATGCGCAGCTTCGCCCTCAGGGACGCGAGGCGTCGGCCAATCGGCGAACGGCCAGGGTTTCTGATCCGTATGAAAGGTGCCGAAACGGCCAATCTGGGCCAGGAACTGGCTGAGGCTGTCGCCAAAATTCATCAGGCTGCCGCTGGGTGCGCCGTAGATCAGGCGATAGCCCAACTGCACCAGCACCACGCCTGCCAACACCACTTCCGCGACCTGCCAGACGATGATGAACAGCAGCATCCAGAGGATGCGCAGCGCGATGGACTCGTTCTTCTGGGTATTCGACTCGTTCAAGATCCTTCTCCCGGCTGAGGTGGTTTCAATTGAAGCCCGTGATTGAAATGAAGTCGACGTCCGTCTTGGGCTCGGCGCGCATCAGCGCCTCGATCACCTGATTGAGCGTACGACCTTCGAAAAGGATGGCATGCAGGCCCGCGACCAACGGCATATAGACCTGAACTTCCTGGGCTTTGACCTTGAGCACCTTGAGGGTGTTCACCCCTTCTGCCACCTCGCCCAGACGCGTGACAGCCTCGTCCAGCGTCAGCCCCTGGCCCAGCGCGAACCCGACCTGATAATTGCGGCTCTTCGGCGACGAACAGGTGACGATCAGGTCGCCGACTCCAGCCAGCCCCAGAAAGGTCATTGGATTGGCACCCTGAGCCACCGCAAAGCGGGTCATCTCAGCCAGGGCACGCGTGATCAGCATGCTTTTGGTGTTTTCCCCCATATCCAGTGCCACGGCCATGCCGGCGATGATCGCGTACACGTTCTTCAGCGCCCCGCCCAGTTCGACACCGAACCGGTCAGCGCTGGCATACACTCGGAATGTACGGCCATGCAGAACAGCCTGCACCTGCTGACACAGCGCCTCGTCTTCGCTGGCGACGACAGTGGCGGTCAACGCATGCTCGGCGATTTCCCGTGCCAGATTTGGTCCGGACAACACACCGATGCGCGCCTGCGGCACGATCTCTTCGAGAATCTGGCTCATCAGCTTGAAGGTCTGCGCTTCGATACCCTTGGTCAGGCTCACCAGCATCTTGCCGCTCAGGCATTCGACGTGAGGTGAAAGCACACTGCGCAGGGCACTGGAGGGCAACGCGACGAAAATCAGCTCGCTGCCTTCAAGCGTTGCGGCCAGATCGATCACAGGCTCCACTTCCGGCCGAACCTTGATGCCCTTGAGGTAGCGCGGGTTTTCACGGTTGACGCGAATGGCCTCAGCCTGCTCGGGATCACGCATCCACTGGCGAACCTGATGACCGTTTTCGGCCAGAAGATTTGCGATGGCTGTGCCAAAGCTGCCGCCACCAAGAACCGCTACAGGCTGCTGCGTGGTCATAAATCAATCCATCCTGGGCCATTGATTGGCGATGTCGGCATTATACGGAGCGTTGCGTCATCGGCCAGCGTCAAACGCGCCAGAGCCTGGCAGCAAATAATAAGGTGTCTGGAAACTGCCACCATCTCGGTTAAAATGCGCGCACACTGCATGCATTATCGTGAACATCGTCTCTTGCGCAGCCAGACCGATGCCATTGATGCACTGATACAAACCAGCGAGCGCACCGGCATGGATGCATCAATCGATTTTCAGGGACAGGCCCCTGCCAACCGGGGCTGGCGATGACGTTTCGTCACTGGGACATCAATACCCGCACGCAAATGATCAGCCTCGGCCCGGCGCTGCTTCTGACCGTCCTGCTGATTGGTTTCTTCACGTTCGTGCGCATTCAGGATCTGCGCCAGGAGCTCAATCACACTGGCCAGTTGATCGCCAATCAGTTGGCTCCTGCAGCCGAACCCGGGCTGCTGGTCGGCGACACTGAAAGCCTCAAGGGCCTGATGCGCGCCACGCTGTCCATGCCCAGCGTTCGCTATGTAGAAATTCAGGACAGCTCCAACACCGTTCTGGTCTACATCGATCAACCACGGGAAAACGAGCACCAGACCCGTCAGATGGAAATTTTCCAGGCACCGGTGCGTGCCCAGCATCTGGTGGTGCAAAAGGCTCCTGCCACAGACGCGCAAACACCGACGACAGGCGCCAGACATTATCTGGGCCGGGTATTGGTCGGCATGTCCAGCGAGGCCTTCAACCGACGCCAGCAGGAAATCCTGCTCAAGGCCGGCATCCTGGCGCTGTGCGCGCTGTTATTCACCTTTCTGCTGGCCAGACGTCTTGCGCTCAGCCTGTCGCGCCCGATCAGCCGCATGGGTGAAGCTCTGAAGGCCATTCAGCAAGGCGATTACCGAACGCCGCTGCCGGTCAGCGACGATGCCGAACTTGGCGCGCTGGCGCGGCACATCAATAACCTGGCAGCGAATCTGGACAAGGCCAGTCTGGAGCAGCAGCGTTCCATGGCACAGCTGATCCAGACCCGTGAGGAAGCGGAACAGGCCAACCGTGCCAAATCCGACTTTCTGGCGATGATGAGCCACGAATTGCGCACACCCATGAACGGTGTGCTGGGCATGCTGCAACTGTTGGAAACGACCCGCATGACCGACGAGCAGAGCGAATATGCTGCGCTCGCAACCGAGTCCACCGAGCATCTGTTGCGGGTCATCAACGACATTCTCGATTTCTCGCGCATCGAACGCGACGCGCTGCAGATGGAAGGCATAGCGTTCAATCTGGCCGAACTGGTCAACGCCTCGACCCAAGCCTTCAATCACAACGCACAGCAGCGCAACCTGCAACTGAATCTGCACGTTCAGCCCGGTCTGGAATCGCTGACGGTCATTGGCGACCCGACGCGCATCCGGCAGATTCTGGTCAACCTGATCGGCAACGCGCTGAAGTTCACCGAAGAGGGCAGCGTCTGCATCAATGCTGACTGGAGCCTGATCGATGACGACCGATTGCTGTTTACCTGTACCGTTCAGGACAGCGGGATCGGCATTCATGCCGACATGCTGGAATCCATGTTCGACGCCTTCCAGCAGGCCGACAGCTCCATTTCCAGACGCTACGGCGGAACCGGCCTTGGGCTGCCGATCGCGCGCACGTTGGCCGAGCGCATGGGCGGCACCCTGCACGCACAGAGCGAAGAAGGCCAGGGCTCACTGTTCACCCTGCAGATCCCGCTGTCGATCTCACGGCAACTGCCCGTCGATAAGCGCCAGCCACTGTCGGCCCTGAACGCCTCGGGCAAGGAACGCAGTGTTTTGCTGGTCGAAGACAATCCGGTGAATCGTACCGTGGTCCAGGCGATGCTGCACAATCTGGGATGCCGGGTGGACATCGCCATCGATGGTGCCCAGGCCGTGACCATGGCCAGTGCAGGAGAATACGGTCTGATTCTGATGGACTGCCGACTGCCTGTCATGGACGGCTATGAAGCCACGCGTCGGATCAGGCAGCTGGAAGGTCTTGAACAATTGCCGATTATCGCTTTGACGGCCAATGCACTGCAGGGTGATCGTGACGCCTGTTTACAGGCGGGCATGGACGACTACCTCGCAAAACCATTCAAACACGCTGATTTACAGCAGGTTTTGCGGCGCTGGCTATTCTTTCGGACACCTGCGACTGGCGATAAATGTTAAATTGCGGCAGTCTTGACCTTCTGATCGACCCTTAACGGCGGTCGAATGACAAAATTCAGTGCACAGGTGTACTTTGATTTCTCCTGTCCTGTGACTTTCACCACAACGCAACAGTCTATGAGTAGGCTGCCGGACATAGTCCTGGCAAATTAGTCCGCCAGGACTGGCGTTTGGGCCAGTGGCGTCCCAACCTGCCGCACAAGATCATTGAGGAGCTCGCATGACCAAACAACACGCCTTTACCCGGGAAGACCTGCTGCGCTGCAGTCGTGGCGAGCTGTTCGGCCCAGGTAATGCGCAACTGCCCGCCCCCAATATGCTGATGGTTGACCGCATTACGCACATCAGCGAAGAAGGCGGCAAGTTCGGCAAGGGTGAGTTGGTCGCCGAACTCGATATCAATCCTGACCTGTGGTTCTTTGCCTGTCACTTCGAAGGCGACCCTGTAATGCCGGGCTGCCTGGGCCTTGACGCCATGTGGCAACTGGTCGGTTTCTATCTGGGCTGGCAAGGCAACCCCGGCCGCGGGCGCGCCCTGGGTTCGGGTGAAGTGAAGTTTTTCGGCCAGGTCCTCCCGACCGCCAAAAAAGTCACCTATAACATCCATATCAAACGCACCATGCGCGGCAAACTGGTCCTGGCAATCGCCGACGGTACCGTGAGCGTTGATGGTCGCGAAATCTACAGCGCCGAAGGTCTTCGTGTCGGCCTGTTCACTTCCACTGAAAATTTCTAAGGGTAATCGCATGCGCCGCGTCGTTATCACTGGTCTGGGTATTGTTTCCTGCTTGGGCAATGACAAAGACACCGTCACCGCTAACCTGCGTGCCAACCGCCCTGGCATCAAATTCCAGCCGGAATATGCCGAAATGGGTCTGCGTAGCCAGGTTGCCGGCTCCATCGACCTCAACCTCGAAGAACTGATCGATCGCAAGATTTTCCGCTTCGTCGGCCACGCGGCAGCCTATGCCTACCTGGCCATGAAAGACGCCATCGCTGACTCCGGCCTGACCGACGAGCAGGTATCCAACGTGCGCACCGGCCTGATCGCTGGCAGCGGCGGCGCGTCGACGCTGAATCAGATGGAAGCGCTGGATATCCTGCGTGAAAAAGGCGTCAAGCGCGTCGGCCCTTACCGCGTTACGCGGACCATGGGTAGCACCGTTTCCGCGTGCCTGGCCACACCGTTCAAGATCAAGGGCGTGAACTACTCCATCTCGTCCGCATGCGCCACCAGCGCCCACTGCATCGGCAATGCTGTCGAGCAGATCCAGCTGGGCAAGCAGGACATCGTGTTCGCCGGCGGCGGTGAAGAGGAGCACTGGAGCCAGTCGTTCCTGTTCGATGCCATGGGCGCGCTGTCCACCCAATACAACGAAACCCCTGAAAAGGCTTCCCGTGCCTATGATGCCAAGCGTGACGGTTTCGTCATCGCCGGCGGCGGCGGCATGGTCGTGGTCGAGGAGCTGGAACACGCTCTGGCCCGTGGTGCCAAGATCTACGCGGAAATCGTCGGCTACGGCGCGACGTCCGATGGCTACGACATGGTCGCGCCAAGTGGCGAAGGCGCCATCCGCTGCATGCAGATGGCGCTGTCGACCGTTGAAGGTCCGATCGACTACCTGAACACCCATGGCACCTCGACCCCGGTCGGCGATGAAATGGAGATGAACGGAGTACGTGCAGTCTTCGGCGACAAAGCCCCGGCGATCAGTTCCACCAAGAGCCTGTCGGGTCACTCGCTGGGCGCCGCTGGCGTTCACGAAGCGATCTACTGCCTGCTGATGATGGAAAACAAGTTCATCGCCGGCTCCGCCAACATCGACGAGCTGGACCCGAAAGTCGCTGACATGCCAATCCTGCTGGAAACACGGGAAAACGCAAAGCTCGATCGCGTCATGAGCAACAGCTTCGGCTTCGGCGGCACCAACGCCACGCTGGTTCTGCAGCGCTACCAGGCGTAAGCAAGAACCCGTGCAAGACAGAAAAGGCGCCTTTCGAGGCGCCTTTTCCGTTTTCGGACTGCGGTACGTAGCAGGCTCGATGAAAACGCTTGTCGGGGCGGCTTGCCGCAGGAAATCGCTCATGCCGAGCATGACATTCTCCCCCTCGCCCTGCCCGCGTTATGATTCCAGACACTCCCTGACCGACCATCGAGACCCGAACCATGCTCACCCTCACACCACGCGCCGAAACGGTGGAAGGCCAGCCGATTCTGCGTCCCCTGCCCTCCGCACGCTGCCGCAGCATCGGGCCATTCGTATTTTTCGACCACATGCTGGCGACGGATTACCCGCCAGGCACCGGCATGGATATCCGCCAGCATCCGCATATCGGCCTGTCGACGCTGACGTATCTGCTGGAAGGCGAACTGCAGCACAAGGACAGCCTGGGCAGCGACCAGTGCGTCAAGGCAGGAGATGTGAGCTGGATGACGTCAGGCGCGGCCATTGCCCATATCGAACGCACACCGGCCCCCTTGCGGGTGAGCGGCTCGCGCCTGCATGGCCTGCAGATCTGGCTCGCGTCGCCTCGCGACCACGAACAAGGTCCAGGTCATTACAGCTATCACCCAGCACACAGTCTGCCGCAACGCGACAATATGGGCATTTTCATACGGATGCTGGCCGGTAGCGGCTTTGGACTGCAATCACCCGTACCGGTGCTCTCAGGCACGCTGTACGCCGAATTACGCCTGCAGACCGCCACAACCCTGGCGATCGAGCCGGAACATCAGGAGCGCGCGCTGTACGTTTTAGAGGGTGAAGCTGCACTGGACGGCTCGCCGGTCTTGCCCTGCACGCTGGTCGTGCTGGAGCCGGGAACCACTGTCAATCTGTGCGCGGAAAGCGAATGCCATGCCGTACTGATAGGCGGCGCAGCACTGGACGGGCCGCGTCGCATGAACTGGAATTTCGTTGCCAGCAATCCCGCACTGATCGAAAGCGCACGCCGTCGATGGGCAGAGGGCGACTGGCCGACCGTTCCGGGAGAAACGGGCCGGATCGAGCTGCCTTGATCCGGCCCTTGATGCCCTTATTTCTCGTTGAACACTTCGTTCAATAGATCGTGCATTGACTTGAAGGCGCGCGCGGCGACCTTGGCGTCGTACATCATCTTGCCCGGAACATTGGCGTGCGGATCGGTGAACGAATGGAAGGCACCACCGTAGTTGTGCAACTGCCAGTCCACATTCGCCGCATTCATTTCGTCTTCGAACGCCAACTGCTGATCTTTGGGCACCATCGGATCAGATGCGCCGTTCAGGACCAGAACAGCCCCCTTGATGTTGCCGGCATCGGCAGGGTTTGGCGTGTCCAGCGTGCCATGGAAGGAAATGGCTGCCTTGAGGTCTGCGCCGCTGCGTGCCAGCTCCAGCGAACAGCAGCCGCCGAAGCAGAAGCCGAACGTCGCGATACGTTTGGCGTCCAGCGACACACCCGCCTGACTCAGCAGCAGCTCAAGACCGGCCTGCATGCGCTTGCGCAGCAATGCACGGTCGTCCTTCAGCGGCATCATCGCTGCGCCTGCTTCATCACCATTGGACGGGCGAATTTTCTGACCATAAAGGTCGGCCAGCAGCACTACATAGCCCTGCTCAGCCACGGCTTTGGCGATGTCTTCGGCGTCTTCGCTGACACCCATCCAGTTGGGCGCCATCAGCAGACCCGGACGTGACGAAGTGGCGCTGGCGTCGTACACGAGACGACTTTCATAGGGCAGGCCATCAATTTGATGCACCACGGAACGGACAGTAATCTTGCTGCTCATCGCTGACTCCTGATCATTTGAGTTTCGAAAAAATACCGTGCGAAAGCACAAACAAAAAACCCGCCGAAGCGGGTTTTCTGTCATTCGGTCATCAAACCGACAGTTCTACCAACAGCTTGTTCAGACGGCGCACGTAAGCGGCCGGATCCTTGAGGCTGTCACCGGCAGCCAGTGCAGCCTGGTCGAACAGGATGTGCGACAGGTCGCCAAAGCGCTCTTCGCTCTGCTCGGTGTCCAGTTTTTCGATCAGAGGGTGCCCCGGGTTGAATTCGAAGATCGGCTTCGAATCCGGAACCTTCTGACCACTGGCTTCCAGAATCTGACGCATCTGCAAGCCCATGTCCTGCTCGCCGATGGCCAGAATCGCAGGTGAATCGGTCAGACGATGCGACACACGCACTTCGCTGACAGACTCGCCCAAGGCGGTCTTGATACGTTCGATCAAGCCTTCCTTGTCCTTGGCAATCTCCTCCTGAGCCTTCTTGTCCTCTTCAGAGTCAAGCTTGCCCAGATCCAGATCACCACGTGCCACATCGACGAAACCCTTGCCATCGAAATCGCTCAGGTAGCTCATCAGCCACTCGTCGATACGGTCGGTCAGCAGCAACACTTCAATGCCTTTCTTGCGGAAGACTTCCAGGTGCGGGCTGTTCTTGACCTGAGCGTAGGACTCGCCGGTCAGGTAGTAGATCTTGTCCTGACCTTCCTTGGCGCGACCCAGGTACTCGGCCAGAGAAACGCTCTGCTCGCCACTCTCGTCGGAGGTGGAGGCGAAGCGCAGCAGGCCGGCGATCTTCTCCTTGTTGGCGAAGTCTTCTGCCGGGCCTTCCTTGAGGACCTGACCGAAATTCTTCCAGAAGCCCTTGTACTGCTCGGGCTCGTTCTTCGCCAGTTTTTCCAGCATGTCGAGGACGCGCTTGGTCAGCGCCGACTTCATGGAGTCGATGATCGGGTCTTTCTGCAGAATCTCGCGGGACACGTTCAACGACAGGTCATTGGAGTCGACCACGCCCTTGATGAAGCGCATGTACAACGGCAGGAACGACTCGGCCTGATCCATGACAAACACGCGCTGCACATACAGTTTCAGGCCACGCGGCGCTTCGCGCTGATACAGGTCGAACGGTGCACGGGCCGGCACATACAGCAGCGAGGTGTACTCCAGCTTGCCTTCGACCTTGTTGTGGCTCCAGCTCAGCGGGTTCTCATAGTCATGAGCGACGTGCTTGTAGAACTCCTGGTACTCCTCGTCCTTCACGTCGGAACGGGAACGGGTCCACAGCGCGCTGGCGCGGTTGACAGTTTCCCACTCGAGCGTCGGCGCCTCTTCACCTTCTGCCGCCGGAGCCTGCTCTTTCGGCAGCTCGATAGGCAGAGCGATGTGGTCGGAGTACTTCTTGATGATGTTGCGCAGACGGTAGCCATCAGCAAACTCGTCTTCGCCGTCCTTAAGGTGCAGAACGATGCGTGTTCCGCGCTCGGCCTTGTCCAGGGTCGCGACTTCGAACTCGCCTTCACCCTTGGACGACCAGTGCACACCTTCGCTGGCAGGCAGGCCCGCGCGGCGACTGAACACCTCAACCTGACTGGCGACAATGAACGCCGAGTAGAAACCGACGCCGAACTGACCGATCAGGTGCGAGTCCTTCTTCTGGTCGCCCGAAAGGTTTTTCATGAAGTCAGCTGTACCGGATTTGGCGATGGTCCCCAGATGGGTGATCACATCGTCACGGCTCATACCAATGCCGTTGTCTTCAAGCGTAACGGTCTTCGCGTCCTTGTCGAAGCTCACGCGAATCTTCAGCTCAGCGCCGCCTTCCAGCAGCTCAGGCTTGGACAGCGCCTCGAAACGCAATTTGTCGACCGCGTCAGACGCGTTCGAAATCAATTCGCGAAGGAAGATTTCCTTGTTGGAATACAGCGAATGGATCATGAGGTGAAGCAGTTGCTTTACCTCGGTCTGGAAGCCCAGGGTTTCCTTTTGAGTTTCCACACTCATGGTCATCAAACTCCGATCTGGATGGCATAAGCCGCCACGTGAGGCGTGAACCTGTGTGGCAGCGGGTAGTCATCAAAGTGGGGGCTGGGCGAGGGATTTCAAGAGCGAAGGAATCAATCCGTGCATTCCGGTTGTCGGCCGGGCCGTGAACTTCTTCGCCGCCCCGGATCGGCACCGCCTATGAGTAATAGCATCGACTGCTGTCTGCGAGCTGTTTCAGCTCGGCGCAACGTGAATAAAACAGTGGGATTAAATAATCTACCGAGTCGCCTGGAACTTAATTTACAAGGGCGTGCTCTTAGGCACGTGGATACTCAATAAGGAGAAATACCCCATGCGTAAATCTTTAGCCTATGCCTTGATGCTTTCTGCCACTCTGGGTCTTGCCGCTTGCGACAAAAAATCCGAGAACACCCAGCAAGATGCCAATAAAGCTGCCCAACAGTCCCAGGAGTCGATGGAGAAGGCTCAGGAAAAAGTGAACGACGCTGCCAAGGAAAGCCAGGAAGCCGCTCAGAAAAACGCTGAAGCCGCTCAACAGCGCGCGACCGAGAACGCCAACCAGGCTCCGGCCCCGGCGACTGAAGCTGCACCTGCAACCAAGTAAAGATATCGGCTTGCAGAACTACACATAATAAAGCCCGCTTAGGCGGGCTTTATTATTGCGCGTTTAGTTATATGACCAGCCTCATGCCAATGCTTCGCTGCGCTTGCCTTTTATTCTGTCGATAATAATGGCACCCGCCAGCGTTATAACCGATGGTATCAACCATGCCAGGCCCTGCTCACTCAACGGCAAGTTAGCCAGGACGTTCGGCAGGTATTCGGTAAACCCGGCACCTTTTATCGCATCGATCAGCCCGAAGATCAGCGACACCAGCATGACCGGAGCCACTACCCGCCCCTGACGCTGCCAGAAGTCCTTGCAGAAGCTCAACGCGACCAGAACGATGCAGGGCGGATAAATAGCGGTCAGTACCGGAATAGAGAACATGATCAGTTTGGTCAGGCCAAGATTCGACACCAGCAGCGAGAAGACCGCCAGCATCACCACCAGCGTCCTGTAGGACAGCGGCAAGACCTTGGCGAAATACTCGGCACAGGCGCAGGTCAGACCTACCGCCGTCACCAGACACGCCAGGGAAATCAGCACTGCCAGAAAGCTGCTGCCCAGCGAACCGAATGTATGTTGCACGTAGGCATGCAACACCACTGCGCCATTGGTAGCGCCCGCTGCCACTGCATGGCTGCCGGAGCCCAGCCGGAACAGACTGATGTACACCAGCGCCAGCCCTGCACCGGCAATCAGTCCGGCGATGATCGCATAACGTGTGATCAGCCGTGGCGATTCGACACCCCGCGAGCGAATGGCGTTGACGATGACGATACCGAAGACCAGAGCCCCCAGCGTGTCCATGGTCAGGTAGCCATTGATGAAGCCCTGCGAGAACGGCGCCGCCGTATAAGCAGGCTCCGCGGTCCCGATGTCGCCTGCTGGCAGAGCAAAGGCGGCGATACCCAGAATCGCAAGCGCGAGGATCTTCAATGGCGCGAGAAAGCGCCCTACCGTGTCCAGCAGGCGACCCGGATACAACGACACCCAGAACACCACCAGGAAATACACCAGGCTATACAGGGCCAGCGCCATCGGGCTGTCACCGGTCAGAGGTGCAAGCCCGACCTCGAAAGAAACCGTGGCCGTGCGAGGTGTGGCGAACAAGGGGCCGACGGCGAGATAGCACACCGCTGCCAGAATACCGCCCGCAACCTTGCCGATCGGGCTGCTCAGCGCATCCATCGCGCCGCCAACCCTGGCCAGGGCAATCACCGTCACTACCGGCAGACCCACGGCTGTCACCAGAAAGCCCAGCGCGGCGATCCATACATGGGAACCGGCCTGCAGACCCACGATAGGCGGGAAGATAATATTGCCTGCCCCGACGAACAGGGCGAACGTCATAAAACCAAGTGCCAGGATGTCCTGGCCTTTCAACACTTTCATTGCGAAGGACCACACAAAATCGAGATAAGGGAAATGACGTCACCCATGAATGAGGTGAACGCAGCCCGTCAGCGTAAGACGTGGCAGTACCTTGCGACGTGCCCCTTGTGAGGGCGACGCAAAAACGGGGCACAGGGTAGCGAACTCAGGCAACAAATGCACTATCACAGGGCAACCATCCGATATACGCCCTTTATCAGCGCGCCCCTGCATGACAGCGAATACCGACCTGCCCTGTGACGCTTTATCAACGACCAGAACGCACAAAGGCCACCCGAAGGTGGCCTTTGCTGATTGCTCGAGAAAGTAAGCGAGGCTTACTTCACCGGCCAACCGGTCAGCTCGGCCAGGGCCTTGCCGATGTCTGCCAGGGAACGAACGGTTTTGACGCCCGCGTCCTGCAGCGCAGCGAATTTCTCGTCTGCAGTACCTTTACCGCCGGAGATGATTGCGCCCGCATGGCCCATGCGCTTGCCCGGAGGAGCAGTCACACCTGCGATGTAGGAAACAACCGGCTTGGTCACGTGTGCCTTGATGTAGGCAGCCGCTTCTTCTTCAGCCGAACCGCCGATCTCACCGATCATGACGATCGCTTCGGTCTTCGGGTCTTCCTGGAAAAGTTTCAGGATGTCGATGAAGTTGGAGCCCGGGATCGGGTCACCACCGATGCCGACGCAGGTGGACTGACCGAAACCGGCGTCAGTGGTCTGCTTCACAGCTTCGTAGGTCAGGGTGCCGGAACGCGACACGATGCCGACCTTGCCTGGCAAGTGAATATGACCTGGCATGATGCCGATCTTGCACTCGCCCGGAGTGATGACGCCTGGGCAGTTAGGGCCGATCAGGACCACACCCAGCTCGTCGCACTTGACCTTGGCTTCCAGCATGTCGATGGTCGGGATGCCTTCGGTGATGCAGACGATCAGCTTGATGCCGGCGAATGCAGCTTCCAGGATCGAATCCTTGCAGAAAGGAGCCGGAACGTAGATAACCGAAGCATCGGCACCGGTGGTGGCGACAGCTTCTGCAACAGTGTTGAACACCGGCAGGTTCAGGTGAGTAGTGCCACCCTTGCCTGGTGTCACGCCGCCAACCATTTTGGTGCCGTAGGCAATGGCTTGTTCGGAGTGGAAGGTACCTTGCGAACCAGTGAAGCCCTGGCAGATAACCTTGGTGTCTTTATTGATCAGGACGCTCATTATTTGCCCTCCGCAGCTTTGACGACTTGTTGAGCAGCGTCGGTCAGGCTGGTAGCCGCGATGATGTTCAAACCGCTTTCTGCCAGTACTTTAGCGCCCAGTTCAGCGTTGTTGCCTTCCAGACGAACAACAACCGGGATTTTCACGCCGACTTCTTTCACTGCACCGATGATGCCTTCGGCAATCATGTCGCAACGAACGATGCCGCCGAAGATGTTGACCAGTACTGCAGCGACGTTGGTGTCGGACAGGATGATCTTGAACGCTTCGGTAACGCGTTCCTTGGTAGCGCCGCCGCCAACATCAAGGAAGTTTGCAGGCTTGCCGCCATGCAGGTTGACGATGTCCATGGTACCCATGGCCAGACCGGCACCGTTGACCATGCAGCCGATGTTGCCTTCCAGCGCCACGTAGTTCAGTTCGAACTTGGCAGCGTGAGCTTCGCGCGGATCATCCTGCGATGGATCGTGGAACGCCTTCAGTTTTGGCTGACGGTACATGGCGTTGGCGTCGATGTTGATCTTGGCGTCCAGGCAATGCAGATCGCCGTCAGCCTTGATCACCAGCGGGTTTACTTCCAGCAGGGCCAGGTCGTGGTCCTGGAACAGCTTGGCCAGACCGGTGAAGATCTTGGCGAACTGAGTGACCTGCTTGCCTTCCAGACCCAGCTGGAATGCCAGATCGCGACCCTGGAATGGCTGAGCGCCAACCAGTGGATCAATCGTGGCCTTGAGAATCTTTTCAGGAGTGTCGTGAGCGATCTTCTCGATGTCCACGCCACCTTCGGTGGAAGCCATGAACACGATACGACGGCTGGAACGGTCAACAACAGCGCCCAGGTACAGCTCTTTGGCGATATCCGTGCACGACTCGACCAGGATCTTGGTCACTGGCTGACCATTGGCGTCAGTCTGGTAAGTCACCAGACGCTTGCCCAGCCACTGCTGTGCGAACGCTGCAGCGTCTTCCTTGCTGCGGACCAGCTTTACGCCGCCCGCTTTACCGCGACCACCTGCGTGAACCTGGGCTTTGACGACCCACTCGGTTCCGCCGATCTTGTCGCAGGCTTCTGCTGCTGCTTCGGGGGTGTCAACTGCGTAGCCTTTGGATACTGGCAGGCCGTATTCAGCGAACAGCTGCTTACCCTGATACTCGTGAAGATTCATGCTTATTACCGTCTTCGTTTAGGTACTGCGCATTCGGTGCTGCACGTCAGCGTGCCGCACCACCTGTGACCGCTACTCCGGGTGGACTCCTGAACAGCCGTCGGGCCATCCTGAAGCCGCCTGAGAGGTCGAGTCCGATGCAGATTCCGCGGTGATTCCTGCTGGCAGGATTCACGACGGGCACTGCATCGTGGTTTCTTGTTGTCTCAGCGTTTCTTGCGGTTCTGGATGTGGATGGCACCGCCATTCACTGCCAGGGCCGCTTCGTGCAGCGCTTCGGACAGGGTCGGGTGCGAGAAGACCATCATGCCGAGATCCTCGGCGCTGCTGCCGAACTCCATTGCGATAGCACCCTGCTGCACCAGTTCGGCAGCGCTGGGGCCAATCACGTGGACACCCAGAACGCGGTCGGTCTTGGCATCGGCGATGATCTTGACGAAGCCACCGGTATCGTTGGCGGCCATGGCGCGGCCACTGGCTGCGAACGGGAAAGAGCCGACGTTGACTTCAACGCCTTCAGCCTTCAGGGTCTGCTCGGTCTTGCCGACCCATGCGATTTCCGGGTGGGTGTAGATGACCGAAGGAACCAGATCGTAGTTCATCTGGGCCTTGTGGCCCTTGATGCGCTCGACGACCATGATGCCCTCTTCCGACGCCTTGTGCGCCAGCATCAGACCACGAACCACGTCGCCGATCGCATAAACGCCCGGAACGCTGGTGGTGCAGTGATCATCAACGAAAATGAAGCCGCGCTCGTCGATGTCGACGCCGCTGTCGGCGGCCAGCAGATCAGTCGTCACGGGACGACGGCCTACGGCAACGATCAAGCGGTCGAAAACGATCTTCTGTTCGCCGGAAGCGTCGGTGTAAGTGACTTCAACTTCCTCGCCGTTGACTTTCGAGCCGGTCACGCGAGCGCCAAGCTTGATGTCCAGACCCTGTTTGGTGAAGGTCTTCAGCGCTTCCTTGGAAACCGCCTCGTCAGCTGCCGGAATGAATTTTTCCAGCGCTTCCAGAACGGTCACCTGAGCACCAAGGCGAGCCCAGACGGAACCCAGTTCCAGGCCGATCACGCCAGCGCCAATCACGCCCAGGCGTTTTGGCACTTGCTGGAATTCCAGCGCGCCGGTGGAGTCGACGATGACTTTCTGGTCGACCGGAGCCGGTGGAATGTCGATCGGACGCGAACCGGAAGCCAGGATCACGTGATCCGCTTCGATGATTTCGACCGTACCGTCAGCACCGGTCAGCTCGACCTTCTTGCCGGCCAGCAGCTTGCCGTGGCCTTGCAGAGTGGTGACGCCGTTGGCTTTGAACAGGCTGGCAACGCCGCCGGTCAGGCCTTTGACGATAGTCGACTTGCGACCGATCATGGCCGGCACATCCATGGACACTTCGGAAGTCGAAATACCGTGGACTGCAAAGCCGTTCTTGGCTTCGTAGAATTTCCAGGAGCTGTCCAGCAGTGCCTTGGACGGGATGCAACCAACGTTCAGGCAGGTACCGCCGAGGGCCAGTTTGCCCTCCTTGTCCTGATATTTCTCGATGCAGGCAGTCTTGAGACCAAGTTGCGCAGCCTTGATGGCGGCAACATAACCGCCAGGGCCTGCGCCAATCACTACCACGTCGAATTTCTGGGACATAAAAAGATTCCTTTTTAGCTGCGAGCTTCAAGCTGCAAGCTGCAAGCCGCTCTGCCTTGCGGCGTCGCTGGCTTGCGACCAATTCATAAGTGCAACACATCAGCCTCGGGCTGCACACCAACCCGATCACTCAGGCCGACACGTGCACCCCTTGGCTGCTTCATCAGATATCCAGCAGAAGACGCGCTGGATCTTCCAGCAGGTTCTTGATGGTAACGAGGAAGGTTACAGCTTCTTTACCGTCGATCAAACGGTGATCGTACGACAGCGCCAGATACATCATCGGGCGGATCACGACCTGACCATTGACTGCCATGGGACGCTGCAGAATGTTGTGCATGCCCAGGATGGCTGCCTGCGGCGGGTTGACGATCGGTGTCGACATCATCGAACCGAAGGTACCGCCGTTGGTGATGGTGAAGGTGCCGCCAGTCATCTCGTCGATGGACAGCTTGCCGTCACGCGCCTTCTTGCCGAAGGTGGCGATGCCGCCTTCGATTTCAGCCAGGCTCATGTGCTCGGCGTTACGCAGAACCGGTACAACCAGACCACGGTCGCTGGAAACCGCAACACCTACGTCAGCGTAGCCATGGTAGACGATGTCGGAACCGTCGATCGACGCGTTGACAGCCGGGAAGCGCTTCAGTGCTTCGGTAGCGGCCTTGACGAAGAACGACATGAAGCCCAGACGTACGCCGTTGTGGGACTTCTCGAACAGGTCCTTGTACTTCGAACGCAGCGCCATGACTTCAGTCATGTCCACTTCGTTGAACGTGGTCAGCATGGCCATGTTCGACTGGGCTTCAACCAGACGCTTGGCCACGGTTGCACGCACACGGGTCATCGGTACGCGCTTCTCGGTGCGGTCGCCAGCGGCAACGACAGGCGCAGCAACGGCAGCAGGCTTGGCAGCTGGAGCAGCGGCTGGAGCGGATTTCTTCGCTTCGATGGCGGCAACCAGGTCTTCCTTGGTGATACGGCCATCTTTACCGGTGCCTTTGACGCTGGCCAGGTTGATACCGTTTTCTTCAGCCAGCTTGCGGGCGGCTGGCGCAGCAATCGGATCTTCATCGTCAGCGGCAGATGCGGCAGGCGCCGATGCGGCAGGAGCAGCGGCGGCAGCAGGAGCAGGAGCAGCGGATGCAGTTGCACCGGCGTCCAGGGTCGCAATCAGTTCATTGGACAGGACAGTGTCGCCCTCGCCTTTAACGATCGATGCCAGCACGCCGTCAGCTTCGGCCAGAACTTCGAGGACAACCTTGTCAGTCTCGATGTCGACCAGCAGCTCGTCACGTTTTACCGCTTCGCCCGGTTGCTTGTGCCACTTGGAAATAGTGCCGTCGGCAACGGATTCCGGGAAAGAGGGGGCTTTGATCTCGATAGCCATTATCTGTAATTCCTTAATTCGGTTTCTAATGCTCGAAGGCGTTAAACAGTGAAGGCATCTTGCAGGAGTTTTTCCTGCTGCTCGGCGTGCATCGAAGCGTAGCCACAGGCTGGAGCGGCAGAAGCATCACGACCTGCATACTCGAGAACGAGCTCGCGCTTGTGGTTGCCCACACTGCGACGCAGATGATGCTGACTGCTGTACCAGGCGCCCTGGTTCATCGGCTCTTCCTGACACCAGACCACATGCTGCAGGTTGGTGTAAGGCGCGATCGTTTCCATCAGATCATCTTCAGGGAACGGATACAGCTGCTCGATACGAACGATGGCGATATCTTCACGACCTTCGGCACGGCGTTTTTCCAGCAGGTCGTAGTAGACCTTGCCGCTGCACAGCACCAGACGTGTGACCTTGGCCGGGTCGAGGGTATCGATTTCCGGAATGACAGTCTGGAACGAGCCTTCGGCCAGTTCTTCGAGCGTCGAAACCGCAAGCTTGTGGCGCAACAGCGACTTGGGCGTCAGCACAATCAGTGGCTTGCGCAACGGACGGATCACCTGACGGCGCAGCAAGTGGTAGATCTGGGCCGGCGTCGTCGGCACACACACCTGAATGTTGTGCTCGGCACACAGCTGCAGGTAGCGCTCAAGGCGTGCGGAGGAGTGCTCCGGGCCCTGCCCTTCATAACCGTGAGGCAACAGCATGGTCAGACCACACAGACGGCCCCACTTGTGTTCGCCGCTGGTGATGAACTGGTCGACAACCACCTGGGCACCGTTGGCGAAGTCGCCGAACTGGGCTTCCCAGATGACCAGCGCGTTAGGCTGGGTGGTCGAATAGCCGTACTCGAATGCCAGAACCGCTTCTTCCGACAGGAACGAGTCGTACAGGTCAAAACGAGGCTGACCGGCATACAGGTTCTGCAGAGGAATGTAGGTGCCTGCGTCCTTCTGGTTATGCAACACGGCGTGACGGTGCGAGAACGTACCGCGACCGATATCCTGACCCGTCATGCGGATCGGATGACCTTCGAACGCCAGCGTGGCGTACGCCATGGTTTCGGCATAACCCCAGTTGATCGGCAAGCCACCGGCCTGCATCTTCTGGCGATCTTCGTAGATCTTCTGGACCTGACGCTGCACGACGAAGCCTTCCGGCAGCTCCATCAGCTTGGCGGACAGTTCCTGAAGGGTCTTGAGATCGAAACGGGTATCGTGACGCGCAGTCCAGGCGTGACCCAGATACGGACGCCAGTCCACGAACAATTCCTTGTTCGGCTCCTTTACCAGGCTTTTCACAACGTGCAGACCGTTGTCCAGCGCGCTGCGGTAGTCGTCGACCTTGGCCTGAACACGGGCCTCGTCGAGGATGCCGGTCTTGATCAGATGCTCGGCATACAACTCACGGGTGGTGCGCTGCTTGGTGATCTGCTGGTACATCAGAGGCTGGGTGCCGCTAGGCTCGTCAGCTTCGTTGTGACCGCGACGACGGTAGCAGACCAGATCGATGACGATGTCGCGCTTGAACTGCATGCGGTAATCGATCGCCAACTGGGTCACGAACATCACAGCTTCAGGGTCATCGCCATTCACATGGAGAATCGGTGCCTGAATCATCTTAGCAACGTCGGTCGCGTACTCGGTGGAACGCGAGTCCAGCGGGTTGCTGATGGTGAAGCCTACCTGGTTGTTGATGACGATGTGGATCGTGCCGCCCGTCTTGAAGCCGCGGGTCTGCGACATCTGGAAGGTTTCCATCACAACGCCCTGGCCTGCGAAAGCGGCGTCGCCGTGAAGGGAGATCGGCAGAACCTTGTCACCGTTCGGATCGTTGCGACGATCCTGACGCGCGCGCACCGAACCCTCAACCACCGGAGACACGATCTCCAGGTGAGACGGGTTGAATGCCATGGCAAGGTGAACTTCACCGCCTGCGGTCATGACGTTGGAAGAAAAGCCCTGGTGATACTTGACGTCACCGGAACCCAGTTCCACTTTCTTCTTGCCTTCGAACTCGTCGAACAGGTCGCGCGGGTTCTTGCCGAAGGTGTTGACCAGTACGTTCAGACGGCCACGGTGGGCCATGCCGATCACGACTTCCTTGGTGCCGTAGGAGCCGGAACGCTGAATCAGCTCGTCGAGCATCGGAATCAGGCTCTCGCCGCCTTCGAGGCCGAAACGCTTGGTGCCCGGGTATTTGGTGCCCAGGTATTTTTCGAGGCCTTCGGCAGCGGTTACGCGCTCGAGCAGATGGCTCTGGATGTCAGCCGAAAAGGCAGGACGACCGCGTACGCTTTCCAGACGCTGCATGAACCAGTTGCGCTGCTCGGAATCCACGATGTGCGTGAACTCGGAGCCGATGGTGCGACAATATGTCTGCTGCAACGCTTCGTGGATTTCGCGTAGGCTCGCTTCCTCTTTGCCGATGAACAAGTCGCCGGCGCGGAAAGTCGTATCCAGATCGGCATTGGTCAAGCCGTAATGATTGATCGACAGATCGGCAGGCGCAGGACGCTGCCACAGACCCAGCGGATCGAGCTGGGCAGCCTGATGGCCGCGCATACGATAAGCCTGGATCAGTCGCAGAACTTCAACCTGCTTCTTCTCGTGCTCGCTGCTCACACTGCCGGCGGACACCGGTTGAGCGCGGCGCTGGTTTTTGGCCAGCAACACGAAATGATCGCGAATGGTCGAGTGCGATACATCAGTGGCAGAGCTGCCATCAGCTGGCAACTTCTGAAAGTAGGTGCGCCATTCTTCTGGCACAGCGTTAGGGTCGTGCAGGTAAAGCTCATAGAGCTCTTCCACATAGGCAGCGTTACCACCGGATAGGTGGGCACTGTTCCACATGCGCTGCATCACGCTTTCTTGCATGCTTGGTCACCCTCGGTAAGGGGACACCACCGGCGAAGACACCAGAGCAATCCTGAAATAGTCGTGTGCAGCGACTGTATCAAGTCACCAGGGAATCACGCAGATAGTCCGGGTACCAGCCCGGATGCCCCTGCTGGTCTCATTTCTTCAAAATAAGAGCCGCAGCCTTGCGAGCTACTGCTCAGGTTAAAACCACGGCGCCGGTTGAAGCCTGCGCCGCAGCCATTTCAGTACAACGATGTTACAGGTAAAGCGATGAATCAGACGCCGTTCTGTAGAAGCATGTTGCGAACGTGACCGATAGCCTTCGTCGGGTTAAGGCCCTTCGGACAAACGTTGACGCAGTTCATGATTCCGCGGCAGCGGAACACGCTGAACGGATCGTCCAGTGAAGCCAGACGCTCACTGGTCCGGGTGTCACGGCTGTCAGCCAGGAAACGATAGGCTTGCAGCAATGCGGCCGGGCCCAGGAACTTGTCGGGGTTCCACCAGAAGGACGGGCAGGATGTCGAGCAGCAGGCGCACAGAATGCACTCGTACAGGCCATCGAGCTTCTCGCGCTCTTCCGGGGTCTGCAGACGTTCAATGGCCGGTGCCGGCGTGTCGTTCTGCAGGAATGGCTTCACCTTCTCGTACTGCTTGTAGAAGATGCTCATATCGACGACCAGGTCACGAATGACCGGCAGGCCCGGCAGCGGACGTACGATCAACTTGCCCTTGGCAACCACGGCAGACACAGGCGTGATGCACGCCAGGCCATTCTTGCCGTTCATGTTCATGCCATCGGAACCGCAGACGCCTTCACGGCACGAACGGCGGTACGAGAAGCCTTGATCCTGTTCTTTGACCAGAGCCAGCACGTCCAGCACCATCAGGTCCTTACCACCGGTATCGACCTGAAATTCCTGCATGAACGGCGCAGCATCCTGCTCAGGGTTGTAACGATAAACACTGACTTGCAACATATCGGTCACCCCTTAATAAGTCCGAATCTTAGGTTCAAAAGTCGGAACAGTTTTCGGCGAGAAGTTCACGGCACGCTTGGTCACGCGCTTGTCACCCGGGAAGTACAGGGTGTGGCACAGCCAGTTTTCGTCGTCGCGATCTTCAAAGTCTTCACGGGCGTGAGCGCCGCGGGACTCTTTACGATGCTCTGCGGCAATCGCTGTAGCTTCGGCGACTTCCAGCAGGTTTTGCAGTTCAAGCGCTTCGATACGGGCAGTGTTGAACGCCTGGCTCTTGTCGTTGATCTTGACGTTGGCGATACGACCACGCAGGTCGGCCAACTGGGCGATGCCTTTCTGCATGTATTCGCCGGTACGGAATACACCGAAGTAGTTCTGCATGCAGCTTTGCAACTCTTTACGCAACGAGGCAACGTCTTCGCCTTCGGTGCGTTCGTTCAGACCGGCAAGACGCGCCAGAGCAGCGTCGATGTCGGACTGGGAGGCACGGGTGTAGTCAACGCCTTCACGCAGGGCCTGCTCAAGGTGGATGCCCGCAGCACGACCGAACACCACCAGGTCGAGCAACGAGTTGCCGCCCAGACGGTTGGCACCGTGAACCGACACACAAGCCACTTCGCCTACTGCGAACAGACCCGGAATGATCTGATCCGTTCCAGCGGCATCCTGAGTGATCGCCTGACCGTGAATGTTGGTGGCAACGCCGCCCATCATGTAGTGGCAGGTCGGTACGACAGGAATAGGCGCGGTAGCCGGGTCAACGTGTGCGAAGGTCTTGGACAGCTCCATGATGCCTGGCAGGCGGCTGTGCAGCACTTCCTCACCCAGGTGATCGAGCTTGAGCATCACGTGGTCACCGTCAGGGCCACAACCGTTACCGGCAATGATTTCCTTGACCATGGAACGCGCAACGACGTCACGACCGGCAAGGTCTTTCGCGTTCGGAGCGTAACGCTCCATGAAACGCTCGCCATGCTTGTTGATCAGGTAACCGCCTTCACCGCGGCAACCTTCGGTGACCAGTACACCTGCGCCAGCGATGCCGGTCGGGTGGAACTGCCACATCTCGATGTCCTGAACCGGCACACCTGCGCGCAGGGCCATGCCGATACCGTCACCCGTGTTGATCAGGGCGTTGGTGGTCGAGGAGTAGATACGGCCTGCACCGCCAGTGGCCAGTACAGTCGCGTTGGCGCGGATGTACGAGGTTTCACCGGTTTCGATGCAGATGGCGATGATGCCGACGAACGCGCCGTCCTGGTTCTTCACCAGATCCACTGCGTAGTATTCGTTCAGGAATACGGTGCCGGCTTTCAGGTTGGCCTGGTACAGGGTGTGCAGCAGTGCGTGACCGGTACGGTCGGCCGCAGCGCAGGTACGTGCAGCCTGACCACCCTTGCCGAAGTCCTTGGACTGACCACCGAACGGACGCTGGTAGATACGGCCCTGCTCGGTACGGGAGAACGGCAGGCCCATGTGCTCGAGCTCGAAGACCGCTTCCGGACCTACGGAGCACATGTACTCGATAGCGTCCTGGTCACCGATGTAGTCGGAACCCTTGACGGTATCGTACATGTGCCAGCGCCAGTCATCGTTCGGATCGGCCGAGGCGATTGCGCAGGTGATGCCACCCTGGGCGGACACAGTGTGCGAACGGGTCGGGAAGACCTTGGTGACCACGGCAGTCTTGTGACCACCCTGAGCGAGCTGCAGCGCAGCGCGCATGCCTGCACCGCCACCACCAATGATGATGGCGTCGAAAGAAAGCGTATTTGTGTTAGCCATGGATCAGATACCCCAAAGAATCTGCACACCCCAGACGAAGTAGGCGAACATCAGAACGCCGCATACCGCCTGAAACAGGAAACGTACTGCAGTCGCGGACTTGCCCAGCGCCATCGGCGTCAGGTAGTCGGTCGCGATGGTCCACATGCCGACCCAGGCGTGAGCGCCGAGGGCAACGAGGGCCAGCAGACTGAAGATGCGCATCCAGTTGTTAGCGAACAGATCATGCCATTGGGCGTAGCTCAGACCCGGGTGAAAGACCATGTATCCGATCAGGAAGATGAAATAAGCCGCGAGCACGACCGCAGAAACACGCTGCGCCATCCAGTCATAGAGGCCCGAACGTGAAAGGTTGGTGACGTTGGTTACCATATCCATACTCCTGCCAGAAGAATCAGTACCACGGAAACCGCGATAACGATTTTGGAGCCCAGCTTGCCGCCTTCCAGCGTCTCGCCCACTCCTGTGTCCATGATCAGGTGACGGATACCGGCCACCAGGTGATACAGCAGGGCAGACAGCAGCCCCCAGATGACAAGCTTGGCCAGCGGGCTGGTCAGACACGCTTTTACTTCACCGAAGCCCTCTTCGGATGCCAGCGACTTGTCCATTGCGTACAGCATGATTGCAATACCGACAAAGAGGATGACACCGGAGATACGGTGAAGGATGGACGTGTAAGCAGTGACTGGGAGCTTGATGGTCCTTAGGTCTAGATTTACAGGTCGTTGGCTATTCACGGCTTTTTTCACACTGAAGAGCCCCTAACAATCAGGGCAAGTTGTTGGGAAGTGCACTGGTCAGGTACCCACCACCCAGGAAGTGACGACCCCCTTCGAACAGGCCCAAAAGCCCCCGGCGGTCGGACGCCGAGTATAGACAGTTAGGTTACTAATGACAACGCACAGACTTACCGCCAATAGCGGATTGCGCTCGTCACGCAAAAGGCGTAAACGGCAGTAAACAGGCCGGAAAAAATATGCAGCAAGGCCTTCTGGAACGCGACTTTAGCCAAATTGACTTTAGAATTTATCTCACTATAGTGATGCGGGCCCTGCGTGGGGGGCCTGTCTGATGATTTGAAGCATAAATAGGAGGCCACATGGCTGACAAAAAAGCGCAGTTGATCATCGAGGGCGCTGCCCCCGTCGAGCTGCCAATTCTGACCGGTACAGTGGGTCCGGACGTGATCGACGTACGCGGTCTCACCGCCACCGGCCGCTTCACATTCGACCCGGGCTTCATGTCGACCGCCTCTTGCGAGTCGAAGATCACCTACATCGATGGTGACAACGGAATCCTGCTGCACCGCGGCTACCCTATCGAACAACTGGCCCAGCACTCCGATTATCTGGAGACCTGCTACCTGCTGCTCAACGGCGAACTGCCAACCGCCGAGCAGAAAGCCCAGTTCGTCGCCGTGGTCAAGAACCACACGATGGTCCACGAACAGCTCAAGACCTTTTTCAACGGCTTCCGTCGCGACGCCCACCCGATGGCCGTCATGTGTGGCGTGGTCGGTGCCCTTTCAGCGTTCTACCACGACTCGCTGGACATCAATAATCCGCAGCATCGCGAGATTTCCGCCGTGCGCCTGGTCGCCAAGATGCCGACGCTGGCAGCCATGGTCTACAAGTACTCCATGGGTCAGCCCATGATGTACCCGCGCAATGACCTCAGCTACGCCGAAAACTTCCTGCACATGATGTTCAACACCCCGTGCGAGATCAAACCGATCAGCCCGGTACTGGCCAAGGCGATGGACAAGATCTTCATCCTTCACGCCGACCACGAACAGAACGCCTCGACGTCCACAGTGCGCATGGCGGGCTCTTCGGGTGCCAACCCGTTCGCCTGTATCGCCGCAGGCATCGCGGCGCTCTGGGGCCCTGCTCACGGCGGCGCCAACGAAGCGGTGCTGACCATGCTCGATGAAATCGGTGATGTGTCGAACATCGACACCTTCATTGCCAAAGCCAAGGACAAGAACGATCCGTTCAAGCTCATGGGCTTCGGTCACCGCGTCTACAAGAACCGCGACCCGCGTGCGACCGTGATGAAGCAGACCTGCGACGAAGTTCTGAAGGAACTGGGCATCACCAACGATCCTCAGCTCGAACTGGCCATGCGCCTCGAAGAGATCGCCCTGACCGATCCGTACTTCATCGAGCGCTCGCTGTATCCAAACGTCGACTTCTACTCGGGCATCATCCTGAAAGCGATCGGCATTCCAACCAGCATGTTCACCGTGATCTTCGCACTTGCGCGGACCGTCGGCTGGATCTCGCACTGGAAGGAAATGCTCTCGAGCCCTTACAAGATCGGCCGCCCACGCCAGCTGTATACCGGCAACGTGCAGCGCGACATCGTCGAACTCAAAGACCGCAAGTAAGCCGCACCGCAAAACGAAAAAGGGCTGCCAATGGCAGCCCTTTTCAGTTAGTGCATCAAGACCGCAACATTACTTCGATTGCGCAGCCCTCTCCCGCAACGCTTTCAAGGTATTGAACGGCGCATCGACAACGAACTTGTTGGCCAGCATGGACGGTACGCTGCCGCCGGGCTCCGTGTGCACTTGATACGTCACCTCGGTCTGATTCGGCCCCTTGGGCACCAGCTTCCAGAAACCCTCAACCTCGGCCACACGTACATAGCCCTTTTCTTCAGGAATGTAGTCGGGCTGCTCCTGAATGTTTCGGGTCAGACTGCCATCGGCACCCTCCTGCGTGGTAATCAGCAGCACGGAGTCGCGAGGTGTGACAGGCCAGGGCGTATTGAAACGCGTATATGTCCAGGCCTTGTTGCCTTCATGCTTGAGCACCTTCTGTGACTGGCACTCATGGATCCAGGCGCAGGCGCCCGCCACATCCTCCTGTAGCGCACGCAACCTGCTCACACTGGCGTTGATGGTCGCCACCCCACGATAAGCCTTGTACTTGGAACCCGGCACATCACTGAGCGAAACCTTGATGCCATCTTCGTCTTTGGCAACCTGCCAGTCTTCAGCCTGAACGGCGCCCACCAGCATTACAGTCAAGCCACACGTTACAGCCATGCGATATAGCGGACCCATTGTCTTATTCCTTATTGTTTAGATGCCGACGAAACCATGATGCAGACAGCTGATTCAGGCGACTGAAGTCATTTTTTCCCACCAGCCGATCAGACGTATCGCGTCTGCCTGATCGACGCCACATACATCTTCGGCAGCCTTGAACTGACTGCAGACCGCTGGCCGTTCAGGGCGACCGAACAACCCGCAGAGAGACTCGATGGAAAGATGAAGACAGCGCTCCCCCGCCGGCTTGCCGTTCGGCATACCCGGTATGGGAGACGTGATGGAAGGCGCGATGCAGCACGCACCGCAACCCGAGCGGCAGTCCATGACGCGAACCCTTGCTGATTGATTGAAAGAAACAGGATAGTACTCATCAATACGCACGCTTGAAAACGGCGTTCCGGACGATGATGAGACCTTACTGGTGGAATTTGAAGTCCAGCGCTGCGCCTTCGACGTCGCG
Source organism: Pseudomonas sp. CDFA 610 (assembly GCF_021147865.1). Classification (NCBI taxonomy): domain Bacteria; kingdom Pseudomonadati; phylum Pseudomonadota; class Gammaproteobacteria; order Pseudomonadales; family Pseudomonadaceae; genus Pseudomonas; species Pseudomonas sp. CDFA 610. The sequence goes on along the minus strand of NZ_JAGTPM010000006.1, from coordinate 316,812 downwards.
ACGATTATCGTTGCGCATCTGCAGCTGCATTTCGTTGGACAACAATCGACCGTTCAACTCGAATGGACCCGAGTCCGAAGGCGAGTCCTTACTGCCGAACATCTGCGGCAATATCGGCTTTCGCTTGGCCGTGATGACATTGGCGGGCGGATCGAGCGCCTTGACCATCTCGGGTGGCAGACTCAGGTCCAGCTTCGGCCTATTGAGCCGAACATCCTTGACCTTGACCTCTTTGCCAGCCTTGGCGGTCACCTCACGCTTACCTGTCGCAGGTTTTGTGGTTACCGCCCTGCCAGTCGATCGTGCCGGGGCAGCCACTTCATGGATTGGCCTGGGTGCCACGGGCTGAGAGGCTTCCTTGCCAGCCACCACAGGTTTCACCGGGATATTGGGCATAAGCTCATGCGTGGTGACGGGGGCCTTGTCGGATGCCGAGTCGGTGACCACGGACTCACGCGGCGAATCGATCGTGGAACGCGCCTCGGCAGCCACAGGCGCCTGCGCGGCGGCAGGCGCACCGCTTTCGGTCTTTGGTTTGGGCACCGGTGATTCCCGAGCGTCACACGCGCCCAGTAAAACGATGACGGACAGCCCCAGACAGCGAAACATATTCATAGGCAAAAATCAGACAAGACAGTGGCAAAGCCGAAAGAGCTACATGCTGTGCTTTTGAGGCATACATGACAAGCCAAGAGTTCCGAACAATTGACGAAAATCAGTTGACGCTCAGTAGGCTGGCAACACTTCCTGACACAACTGTTTCGCCAACATCCCCAATGTCATCAACGCGCGCTCGGCTTCCCTGTTCCAAGGCATGCCGCAGTTAAGCCGAATACAGTGGTTGAATTGCTCGGTGTTACTGAAAATAAGCCCTGGCGCAATACTGATGCCCTGCTCAAGCGCCCTGACATGAAGTTCCTGAGTATTGACCCGGCCAGGCAGACTCACCCAGAGAATAAAACCACCTGCCGGCCTGCTCATCTGCGTGCCTTCAGGGAAAGACTGCTGAACAGCGAGCTGGTAGGCACTCAGGTTCTTGCGGTATTCCAGCCGAATGAACCGCAGATGTCGGTCATAGCCGCCATTCTCGAGATAAGCGGCGATCGCCATCTGCGTCACACTGCAGGCCGAATGGGTGCTGAAGGTCTGCAAACGCTGGATTTCGGCTTGATACTTGCCAGCAATCATCCAGCCAATGCGCACGCCCGGTGAAAGCGTCTTGGAAAAGCTGGAGCAATAAATCACCCGACCCAGCCGATCAAACGCCTTGAGGGCCTTGGTCCGCCCCACTTCGAACATCAGCTCACCATAGACATCATCCTCCACGACCTGAATGTCGAAATCAGAGGCCAGACGCAAAAGATTTTTCTGCCGCTCTTCCGGCATGGTGCCGCCCAATGGATTACTCAGTCGCGAGGTCAGCACCAGCGCCTTGATCGACCACTGATTGGCGGCGAGCTGCAAGGCTTCGAGACTAATGCCAGTGGCAGGATCGCTTGGGATCTCGATGACTTTAAGGCCAAGCAGATCGGCCAGCTGGAGCAGGCCATAATAGGCGGGCGACTCCGCGGCAATCAGATCGCCGGGGCGGGTCAAAACACGTAACGCCATCTGCAGTGCATCGACGCAACCGTGAGTGATAACCACCTCAGAAGGATCGACCACCACGCCTGCATCACGCATTCGAATAGCCACCTGCCGGCGCAGTGGCTCGAAACCCGGACTGAACATGTAACTGAAAGCCCGCGGACTGTGAAAACGTGTGACCTTGGCCAGTTGCTGATGCAAAGCGCGAACGGGGAGATAGTCGACATGAGGCACCGCCGCACCCAGCGCAAAGACACCTTCCCGGCGCGACTCTTCGAGCACCTGTTGAATGATGCTACTACGCGTAACCAGACCTGGACGCTCAACACGAGCAATATCCGGCGTCGAAGCCGTCAACGCAGGCGTCTGATGCACGTAATAACCGGACTGCGGTCGAGCCCGGATCAGCCCTTGATCTTCAAGATTGGCGTACGCCTGCAAGACTGTGGCGTGACTGACGTTAAGCTGCGAGCTCATCTTGCGCACCGACGGCACACGCTCGCCTGGCTGATAAACGCCGCGCCGGATGTCTTCAGCCAGTTGCTGAGCGATGCGCTGATAGAGCAAAAGATTGGTCATGACCACAGCCTCATGAAGACCGGCCATTTATTTTTGTATAACAGATGGGTGGCTGCCGGCCATTGTCATGAAGTGTACTGGAACAGTTTAAGAACGGGCCAGCGAATCTATGGGCTGCAGGTGTTTTAATGAGACCACGCCCACGCCAGATACTGATCCTGTCCATTTGCGCGGACGCTATTCGAGAGCGGAGAGACGGCGGAGTCACTAAGCAGAGCGCACGACTCAAGTCACCCTCACCCTTGGCAGCTCAATTTCACGGCGTAAAGCGGGAACCCCACCTACCGAGCGGCACCCAGCTGACCCTTGTCGTCGGAAAAGACGATTTCAACTCGACGATTCTGCGCGCGCCCACGTTCGGTTGCGTTCACGCTGACCGGGAATTCCTGGCCATAGCCCTCGACCTTGATCCGCTTTTCATCAATACCCAGATCCATCAGCACGTCAGCAACAGCCTGCGCCCGATCACGGGAAAGCTTGAGGTTTTCCTGACGATCGCCAGTGCTGTCGGTATAGCCCTCGATCCTGACGATACGGCGTGGGTTGATTTGCAGGAACTGTACGACCTTGAGCACGGTACGACTGGCGGAATTCTTCAGCTCGGCATGCCCGGCATCGAACAGCACATCACCCAGAGTCATGACCAACCCACGATCAGTCTGGGTCGTGGCGAGGCTGAGGATCTGGTCTTCAAGCCATCTGCCCTGCTGCTGGGCGCTGGCCAGCTTGGCCTCACGCAAACCCAGTTGCAGGCGCTGACGCTCCATCTCCATCTTCGCCAGACGCTCCTGGCTCAGCATGAGATTGCTGTGCTCACGGGCGATTTCGCTGTAGCGGCTGCTCAGGTAGGCGTAATGACTCACATCGGCGCCACTGTCCAGGTAACTGGAAAGACGTTCGGCACGGGCCAGCGATTCACCGGCTCGGATCACGTCTTTCGGCGCACTGCGCAGCACGTCGGTGTCTTCCTTGACCTTCTGGAAGTCCGCACTGGCCTGCTGCAGGGCCTGATCAGCGTTCTGGTGACCGGCGCAACCGTAAAGACCTGCCGACGCCAGCAAGAGACCTACACTCATGGCACGGGGGATACGGTTCATTGAGCCTCTCCCAGTTGCTTGCGCAAACGATTCAGGCGGGTGTTCAACTGCGTGATCTGCTCCTGACTTTTCAGCGTAAGAACGCGCGCCTCGGCCAGGCGCGCATCCAGTTCAGCCTGCTCAGCCTTCATACGCGCATCCTTGTAGGACTTGTCAGCCATGTCCGCACGGGCATCGGCGAACTTGGCCTCGGCCGTTTCCAGCTCGGGCTGCTCATCAGCGCCGACAGCCTTGGCCTGCTCAAGCGCCTGCTCGGTCAATTTGAATTGTTCGGTCGGAACCGGATCACTGGCGCAACCAACCAGCGTGGCGATTGCCAGGGCGGCGATTGAAAAACGAATACTCACAAAAAACATCCTACTTGGTTGAGGCGCTGGCACTGGCAGGCTGCAACAGCTGGGCTTTCCACAGATCCAGATTGTGTCGGATCACCTCGCCTGCGAGGCCGGAGGCGGCCGATTCTGTCATCTTTTTCGCCAGCTGTCCGCGCAACCATGGATCGTTGCAAGCCGAATTGAAGGACAGAGCAAGGTAAAAACCAGGCCTGTCGAGGGGCAAGGGTTGAGCGACCACGTCAGATGACAAGCCCAGTGTCTGCACCATGACCATTCCTGCGTAACGGCCGGCCAGCACATATTCAACCTCACCGAGCGCCAGCTTCTGGAATGCCGGAGTCAGACCGGAAACGCGCTCCAGCGTCAACTGTTGCCGGGCTGCTTCATCGAATGCAGGCGTCAGTCGCGTCCTGTCAGAGATCGCGCCGCTATGCCCATGAAGCTCGCTCAGCGTGGTCAACGGAACATCATGATCACGGCGCGTCCAGATCACGATATCGTTCTGAACGATGGCAGGATGGATGTAGTCGAGGGCATCCAGTTGCGCGGCATTCATGGGCGCATCAGCCAACAGGTCCATGCGGCCGGTACGCACCTCCTCCAGAGCCTGACTGCGCTTGCCTGCGTACAGAAACTCGACCTTGAGACCCAGCGTCCCCGCTGCCTGCTTCAGCAGATCAGCGTTGGCCCCCATCAGGTGCCTGGGGTCCTGAGGGTCGCGCCACAGGTAAGGCGGCGCATCCGGGCTGCCGGTCACGATCAGCCGCTCGCATTTGCCAGCCGCGAAGCCCGGCGTCGGAGACACGAGCAACCCCAGCAGGAGCGAACCCAACAGTCTGGAACGGCGAACGGAATGGCGTTGCATGGACAGCCCTTTCACAAGTCGATAAAAAACCCGTTCATCAGGCTTCAGACACCACAGGCAAGCCTGACAGCGCATGAAGCCGAATAGAACGGGTTCTCTTTATAGTGGAAGAGACTGGATCAGACCAGCTTCTCAAGCTCCGGGATTGCTTCGAACAGGTCTGCTACCAGACCGTAATCGGCCACCTGGAAGATCGGCGCCTCTTCATCCTTGTTGATCGCCACGATCACCTTGGAGTCCTTCATACCCGCCAGATGCTGGATCGCGCCGGAGATACCGACCGCAATGTACAACTGAGGCGCGACGATTTTGCCAGTCTGACCGACCTGCATGTCGTTGGGCACGAAGCCAGCATCGACCGCAGCACGCGAGGCACCGACCGCAGCGCCCAGCTTGTCTGCCAGCGCGTACAGATGCTTGAAGTTGTCACCGTTCTGCATGCCGCGTCCGCCGGAAACGACGATTTTGGCGGCTGTCAGCTCAGGACGGTCCGACTTGGCCAGCTCTTCGCCAACGAAGCTCGACTTGCCCGCGTCGTGAGCAGCCGAAACCGCCTCAACGGACGCCGATCCACCTTCTGCAGCAACCGGATCGAAACCGGTGGCACGCACGGTGATGACCTTCACCGAAGCAGTGGACTGCACGGTAGCAATGGCGTTACCGGCGTAGATCGGACGGGTGAAGGTATCGGCCGACTCGACCGAGATGATTTCCGAGATCTGGTCCACATCCAGCTGCGCGGCAACGCGGGGCAGGATGTTCTTGCCGTTGGAGGTGGCGGCAGCCAGTACGTGGCTGTGACCCGCAGCCAGTTCGACGACCAGTGGCGCGACGTTTTCCGGCAACTGGTGTGCGTAGGCGGCGTTGTCGGCCACCAGCACTTTTGCCACGCCAGCGATTTTCGCAGCGGCTTCGGCAACAGCGCTCACGCCGGAACCGGCAACCAGCAGGTGAATGTCGCCACCGATCTTCTGGGCAGCAGCGAGGGTGTTGAGCGTCGCCGGAGCTACGGTTGCATTGTCATGTTCAGCGATAACCAGGATCGTCATTTAGATTACCTTCGCTTCGGTTTTCAGTTTCTCGACCAGTTCGGCCACCGATTTGACCTTGATGCCCGCGCTGCGCGCAGCCGGTGCTTCGACCCTGAGGGTTTTGTTGGTCGAGGCCGTGGAAACGCCCAGTGCATCGGGTGTCAGCACTTCAAGCGGCTTCTTCTTGGCTTTCATGATGTTGGGCAGCGAGGCGTAACGTGGCTCGTTCAGACGCAGGTCTGTGGTCACGATGGCCGGCAGGCTGAGGGAAACGGTTTGCAGACCGCCGTCGATCTCGCGGGTCACGGCAACCTTGTCGCCGGACACTTCGACCTTCGACGCGAAGGTACCCTGCGGATAGCCGCTCAGCGCAGCCAGCATCTGGCCAGTCTGGTTGTTGTCACTGTCGATGGCCTGCTTGCCAAGGATGACCAGTTGCGGCTGCTCCTTGTCGACAACGGCCTTGAGCAGCTTGGCGACAGCCAGGGACGTCAGCTCTTCGGCGGACTCGACCAGCACGGCGCGATCGGCACCCAGTGCCAGCGCGGTACGCAGTTGCTCTTGTGCAGTGGTCGGGCCGATGGTCACCACGACGATTTCAGTCGCTACGCCCTTCTCTTTCAGGCGCACAGCCTCTTCCACGGCGATTTCGCAGAAAGGGTTCATGGACATTTTGACGTTGGCCAGATCGACGCCGGAGTTGTCCGCCTTGACGCGAACCTTGACGTTGTAGTCGACCACTCGTTTGACAGCTACAAGAACCTTCATGGATTCCTCACTCTCCGGTGAAAAGAAGTCGCCCGGCAATACCAGGCGATCGATATGTGTCCTCAACAAGCAATCGTATTCGTGCAGGCGAACATGACTTCATGCAAATCCCGCCAAAAGCCCGATAAAAACAGGGCGTCACCCGTCATGCACCGGCAGGGTGTGTAAAATGCGCCGGGCGACACTGGCCGTTTACGTGACTGCCTGCACTGCATTTGCCTGATGCCTTTTTCCGGGGTCCGCTACAGATATCCGCAAGAGATGTCCGTGGAAGCCCGTTTCAGCCTACGGCAAACGCAAAACCGCCCGTATCTTGACCGCAACGCCTTTTCCGGTCAATACGCCAAATCGGCCAGTCATGAGTCGCGCATCTTTGATTTATCTGGCCTGCGGCCGATTCAAACAAACGTTTGTATTGGACCCGTACAGTGGTGTAGATATACTGCACGCCTTAAAAAGATGTGCGGTCCAAGTCCGTATGTCGGTCCACCGTGACCCATAAAAAAATACCGTGAGCCTTGAGAGTAGGAGATAGCCTGTGGAACGCGAATACATGGAATTCGACGTCGTCATCGTCGGAGCCGGCCCGTCCGGGCTTTCAGCCGCTTGCCGCCTCAAGCAGAAGGCTGCCGAAGCCGGGCAGGAAATCAGCGTCTGCGTGGTGGAAAAAGGCTCGGAAGTCGGTGCACATATCTTGTCCGGTGCGGTGTTCGAACCCCGCGCCCTGAACGAACTGTTCCCTGACTGGCAGGCGCTGGGCGCCCCGCTCAACACACCAGTCAAGCGCGACGACATTTACGTCCTGAATGATGCCGAGAAGGCTCGCAAGGTCCCGAACTTCTTCGTGCCCAAGACCATGCACAACGAAGGCAACTACATCATTTCGCTGGGCAATCTGTGCCGCTGGATGGCCCAGCAGGCTGAAAACCTCGGCGTCGAGATCTACCCCGGCTTCGCGGCTCAGGAAGCCCTGTTCGACGAAAACGGCGTCGTGCGTGGCATCATCACCGGCGACCTGGGTGTCGACCGCGAAGGTAACCCGAAAGAAGGCCTGTACACGCCCGGCATGGAATTGCGCGCCAAGTACACGCTGTTTGCCGAAGGCTGCCGTGGCCATATCGGCAAACAGCTGATCAAGCGTTTCGATCTGGACAATGAAGCCGACGTGCAGCATTACGCAATAGGTCTCAAGGAAATCTGGGAAGTCGATCCGGCGAAGCATGAACAGGGCCTGGTGGTGCACACCGCAGGCTGGCCACTGGACGACGCCAATCCGGGCGGCTCCTTCCTTTATCACTTGGAAAACAATCAGGTGGTAGTCGGTCTGATCGTCGATCTCTCCTACGCCAATCCGTACCTGTCACCGTTCGACGAATTCCAGCGCTACAAGCATCACCCGGTCATCAAACAATACCTGGAAGGCGGCAAACGCATCAGCTACGGTGCCCGCGCCATTGCCAAGGGCGGCCTGAACTCGTTGCCGAAGATGGTCTTCCCGGGCGGCGCACTGATCGGCTGCGACCTGGGCACCCTGAACTTCGCCAAGATCAAGGGCAGCCATACCGCCATGAAATCCGGCATGCTGGCGGCCGATTCGGTTGCCGAAGCCTTGCTGGCAGGCAAGGAGGGCGGCGACACGCTGACTTCCTACGTCGAGGCGTTCAAGGCCAGCTGGCTGCATGATGAGCTGTTTACAAGCCGTAATTTCGGCGTGGCGATTCACAAGTACGGCGCTATCAAGGGCGGTGCGTTCAACTTCATCGACCAGAACATCTTCGGTGGCAGACTGCCGTTCACGCTGCACGACACCAAGCCGGACTATGCCTGCCTCAAGCTGGCCGCCGACTCGAAGAAGATCGACTACCCGAAACCCGACGGCAAGCTCAGCTTCGACAAACTCAGCTCGGTATTCCTCTCCAGCACCAACCATGAAGAGGAGCAGCCTTGCCACTTGAAGCTGACCGACCCGAGCATCCCGATCAGCAAGAACCTGCCTCTGTACGACGAACCCGCCCAGCGCTACTGCCCGGCGGGCGTGTATGAAGTGATCACCAAGGAAGACGGCGAGAAGCGCTTCCAGATCAACGCCCAGAACTGCGTACACTGCAAGACCTGCGATATCAAGGACCCCTCCCAGAACATCACCTGGGTGGCACCAGAGGGCGCTGGCGGTCCGACTTACCCGAACATGTAAAAGTTGCTACCAGTCAATAAAGGCTCCCTCGGGAGCCTTTATTGTTTGTATCAGCAGATCAGGCGGGAACGCCCGGATAGGCGCCCTCCTCACCCGGACTGCGCTCGAAATAGCGTTTGTACTCACGACTGAATTGCGACGCACTCTGATAACCGACCCGCAACGCCACCTGCGCAACGCCCAGCCCTTCAGCCACCAATAATTGCTGAGCCTTGAGCAGTCGCAGGCGCTTGAGGTACTGCACCGGAGACAACAAGGTGCTGCGCTTGAAATGTTCGTGAAAGGTCGAGGTGCTCATGTTCGCGCAACTAGCCAGCGTATCGACATTCAGTGCTTCGGCGTAATGCTCATGCAGGTAGGTCACCGCCGATGCGATCCGGGCGAACTGCCCTTGCTGCTCGACCAGCGCACGCAGCACGCCTGACTGCGGGCCGCGCAGCGCGCTGTACAGCACATCACGAATCCGCGCCTGCCCCATTGCCTGACATTCCAGCGGGTCGTGCAGGCAGCGCAGCAGCCGCTCGACACTGTCACGCATTCCGGCATCGATCAGTACCGAGGTCATGGACTCCGGCGTCTGCGGCTGGCAATCCTGGGGCGACAGCGAGCCCATCACCTGCACGAGCTCACCCAGCAATACCCGGTCGATGGATACCGATACGCCATACAGCGGCTTGTCCGGCGTGGCAAAGGTCTCGCATTTGAAGGGCACCGACAGCGCCTGAATCAGGTAATGGCCAGTGCCGTATTCGAATGTGCGCGTCCCCAGGCAGGCGATCTTGCTGCCCTGTACCACGATCATCAGGCTAGGCTCATACATCTGCGGGCTACTGGCCACATAACTGAACGCCGAGAGCACGCGCACCTCAGGCAAGTGCGTGTCGACAAAGCCGGGGCGCACCGCCAAGGGCTGGATCAACGAAACCAGAACAACATTGCCATCGACAGGATGAAGGAGCGACATAAGAAGTACCGGCAGAGAATCAGACAGCTCTATGATCGCAGATTTGCGCGTTTGAGCGTCACCCGGATCCTGGCTCCGGAGGAATAGGCATGAAACACGGAGGAATCACCCTAGCGATACACGCCCATCACGCGGACAATGATTCGCCTCTTCTCCGTATCATTTCGCGAGGTCATATTTATGTACACAGCCATCGGTTACGCCGCCCAGTCAGCCACCGCCCCCCTCGCCCCGATGACTTTCGAACGTCGCACTCCGCGTGCCGACGACGTTGCCATCGAAATCCTCTACTGCGGCGTCTGCCACTCCGATATCCACCAGGCGCGCAACGAATGGGGTATTGCCGTTTATCCGTTGATGCCAGGCCATGAAATTGTCGGCCGCGTCACAGCCACCGGCGCCAACGCGACTAAATACAAAGTCGGTGATCTGGTCGGTGTCGGCTGCATGGTCGATTCCTGCCGCCAATGTTCGGCGTGCCAGTCGGATCTCGAACAGTACTGCCTCGAAGGCCCGACCATGACCTACGCCACGCCAGATCGCGTGGACGGCAGCAACACCATGGGCGGTTACTCCAACAGCATCGTGGTCAGCGAGCACTTCGTGGTGCGCGTTCCCGAGAAGCTGGATCCGGCCGCTGCTGCTCCGATTCTGTGTGCAGGCATCACCACCTATTCGCCGCTCAAGCACTACGGCGTGAAAGCCGGCGACAAGGTCGGCATTCTGGGGATGGGCGGCTTGGGCCACATGGGCATCAAGTTCGCCAAGGCGATGGGCGCTGAAGTCACCCTCTTCACCCGTTCCGCGTCGAAAGCTCAGGAAGCGCGTCGCCAGGGCGCCGATCACGTGATCGTCTCCACCGATGCCGAACAGATGAAAGCGGCCGCAGGTCACTTCGACTTCCTGCTTGACACCATTCCGGTCCAGCACGATCTGAACCCCTACCTGCAGACCCTGCGTTTCGACGGTGTGCACATTCTGGTCGGCCTGATCGAACCGGTTGAACCGCCGGTGCATGCCGCCAATCTGGTGATGAGCCGTCGCGTACTGGCCGGCTCGCTGATCGGCGGTATCGCAGAAACCCAGGAAGTGCTGGATTTCTGCGCCGAGAACGACATCACCTGCGACATCGAGATGCTCGACATCCGCAACATCAACGAAGCCTACGAGCGCATGCTGGCCGGTGACGTGAAGTACCGCTTCGTCATTGACATGGCTACGCTCAAAGCCTGATTCAGGCTGCCCCGAGTTCGGCCGACAGTCCCGCTGCGATCTCTTTGATCAACGGGACCAGTTCGGCCATCTTTTCAAGGGGCATGTACGGAACCGTACTGGCGACGCTGATGCCGGCCACAATCTGCTGGCTGGCATCACGCACCGGCGCCGCAACACAACGGATCGACGGTTCGTTGTCCTCCAGATCGAACGCGTAACCTCCCGCCACATATTCCTGCCTGCGCTGCTGCAGCTGTTCCCATGTCTGTTGTTCATGATTGGGCCACAGCGGATGCCTGCCTGACGCTGGCAGGCTGATTTCATACAGACGCAGCCACTCGGCCTCCGGGCTGTCCAGCAACAGAGCCTTGCCGATACCGGTACGCACCAACGGCATGCGATGCCCTACCCGGGAACGCATCTCCGGGCCATTGCGACCGGGATTCTTGTGCAGGTACAGCACATCATCGCCTTCGCGTACCGCCAGATGCACGGTGTCTCCGGTCAACGCCGACAGCCTGTCCAGAAACGGCCGCGCCAGAATCGCCAGCGGCACTTCTTCACGTGCCTGAAAACCCAGTTCGATCAGTTTCGGCCCCAACAGATAACCCACCTGCGGGACCACGCGAAGATAGCGCTCGTCCACCAGACAACTGGCCAGACGATGGGTGGTGCTGCGCGTGGTGCCGATCAGACGGGCAATTTCCTTCAGGTCCCGGGCACCACTGGCCACGGCCTGAACCACACCCAGGCCGCGCAACAGGGTCTGGGTGCCGGCGGGTGCCGACTCTTTGCCTGCAGGGTTTTCAGGGGGAAGCGGTTCGTTGTGCATGACAAGCCTTAATCAGATCGGGACGCTGACGGCATTATCGTCGCCAGCGTCAGGACACGTCGATATCAGAGTTCGATACGCTCGACTTTGCCCACCAGCAGGATGTAGGACAGCGCACCCAGCAGTGCCAGCACCGAGATGTAGGTGATGGCCGGTGCGAACGAATCGCCCGAGGCCAGGAAGCCGATCACGATCGGCGTGGCGATGGCCGCCAGATTACCGATGAAGTTGAAGGTGCCGCCTGTCAGACCCAGAAGCCGCGCCGGGGCCAGTGTCGAAACCAGCGACCAGGTGATCGAGGCCAGTCCGTTGCCGAAGAACGCCAGCGCCAGGAACGCGATGACCAGCGGCGTGGATTCGACGAAGTTGGCGCCTATGATCGACGTGGAAATCAGCAGACCGGCAATGATCGGCAACTTGCGAGCAAAGCCCACGGTGTGCCCGCGACGGATCAGCCAGTCGGAGAAAAAGCCGGAACACAACACGCCCACGAAGGCGGCCAGAAACGGCAGTGACGCCAGCAGCCCGGACTTGATGAAGTCCATGCCCCGGTATTTCACCAGATAGGTAGGAAACCAGGTCAGGAAAAACCAGAGTGTGGAGTTCAGGCAGAACTGGCCTAGGTAAATACCCCAGAGCTTGCGCTTGCTCAGCACGATGCCCAGGTCCAGCCAGCTGAAACCCTGCTTCTGCTTTTCGACGTCCTTCTGAATGTCCACCAGCCCGCCGCCTTCACGGATCAGGTCGATTTCCTGCTGGTTGACGCCCCTGAAATCGCGCGGCTCGCGATACACCGCGTACCAGATCACCGCCCAGAGCACACCGACGCCGCCGGTGGCGACGAACACCATGTGCCAGCCGTAATGCGCCTGCAGCCAGGCCAGCACCGGCGTCAGAAATGCCAGACCAACGAACTGCCCGGACGTGTAGAAACCAATCGCCGTGGCACGCTCGCGCTCAGGAAACCAAGTGGTCACCACGCGGCTATTGATCGGATAGGCCGGCGCTTCCAGCGCACCGACCGCCATGCGCAGCACGAACAGCGCAATGAAGCTGGCGGCAAAACCAAGCATGATGGTGGCGATCGACCACAACATCAGCGCCACGGTGTAGAGAATGCGCGGCGGCACGCGGTCCACCAGCCAGCCACCCGGCAACTGCATGGCCGCATAGGTCCAGCCGAAGGCGGAGAAGATCAGACCCACGTGAACCGGATCGATGCCCAGCTCGGACGTCAGCGCCGGTGCGGCAATCGACAGATTGCTGCGATCCAGGTAATTGATGACCACGGTGATGAACAGCAGCACCATGATAAAAAAACGTTTGCGGGACGGCGCCACCAGTGATGCCGCGCCCTCCATCGTACGAGTGCGCATTCAGATGTTTCCTCTTTTTGGATTTATTGAGGACGGTGTGGTGTCGGCAGATCGTGTAGATCTTTCCTCACGCGCTGCGTGGGAATGCCGCTCGGGACGCTCTGCGCCCTTCCCCTGACAGGGGCGGCGTGCCCACGCGGAGCATTGGCACGATCAGGCATGCGGCGCCTGCGCCGGGTCAGATCACCACTCGGCAAAACTGCCATCGGCATGACGCCAGATCGGGTTGCGCCAGCGATGGCCGATGGCGGCGCGCTCCTTGACGTATTCCTCGTTGATCTCAATGCCCAGGCCCGGTCCGTTGGGGATCTTGACCATGCCCTTGTCGTAGTCAAAGACTTCCGGGTGCTTGACGTAGTCCAGCAGGTCGTTGCTTTCGTTGTAGTGAATGCCCAGGCTCTGCTCCTGGATGAACGCGTTGTAGCAGACCGCGTCCAGTTGCAGGCACGCCGCCAGTGCGATCGGGCCCAGCGGACAGTGCAGCGCCAGCGCGACGTCGTAGGCTTCGGCCATGTTGGCGATCTTGCGCGTCTCGGTGATGCCACCCGCATGGGACGCGTCCGGCTGGATGATGTCGACGTAGCCTTCACTCAATACACGCTTGAAGTCCCAGCGCGAAAACAGCCGCTCGCCCAGCGCAATCGGCGTGCTGGTCAGCGGTGCAAGTTCTTTCAGCGCTTCGTAGTTTTCGCTGAGCACCGGCTCTTCGATGAACATCAGCTTGTATGGGTCCAGCTCTTTCATCAGCACTTTGGCCATCGGCTTGTGTACGCGGCCATGGAAATCGACACCGATACCGACGTTCGGACCGACCGCATCACGCACGGCTGCGACGTTGGCCAGGGCCAGATCGACCTTGTCGAAGGTGTCGAGGAACTGCAGCTCTTCGGTGCCGTTCATCTTCACCGCCGTGAAGCCACGCTCGACCGCTTCCCGTGCAGCTCGCGCCGTGTCGGCCGGGCGATCGCCACCAATCCAGGAGTAGACACGAATCTTGTCACGCACCTGACCACCGAGCAGGTCGCTGACCGACACACCCAGCGCTTTCCCCTTGATGTCCCACAGCGCCTGATCGATGCCGGCCAGCGCGCTCATGTGGATCGCCCCGCCACGGTAGAAGCCGCCGCGGTACAACACGGTCCAGATGTCTTCGATGTTGCGTGGGTCCTTGCCGATCAAGTAATCGGAAAGCTCTTCAACGGCAGCGGCGACAGTATGGGCACGGCCTTCGACGACCGGCTCGCCCCAGCCGACGACACCCTCGTCGGTCTCGACTTTCAGGAAACACCAGCGCGGCGGAACGATGAAGGTGGTCAGTTTGGTGATTTTCATGAGTACGGTTTCTCTTATTGATTCTCTTGTCGAGCGGCTGCGTCTGGCGCGCCGATCCGTTTCAAAGCGACGAAGTCTGTTCTTTCCAGGCGGCCACATAGGCCTTGGCGCGCTCGGCGACGTCGGCCGCACTCATGCCCGGCTTGAACAGCCCTGAGCCGAGGCCGAAACCTTTGACGCCCGCGTCGAGAAACACCTTCATGTTGTCTGGCGTGATGCCACCAACCGGCAACAGGATCGTGCCTGCGGGCAGCACCGCCAGCCAGGCCTTGACCACCGCCGGCGACATTTGCTCGGCCGGGAACAGCTTGAGCACATCAGCGCCTTCCGATAGCGCGGCAAAGGCCTCGGTCGGCGTAGCCACGCCCGGCGACAGGAACAGGTTGGCCGCTTTGGCCGCACGCAGCACCTTGGGATCGCTGTGCGGCATGACGATGACCTGCCCGCCTGCGTCCTTGACCTGCGTGACCTGCTCAGGCGTCAGCACGGTTCCGGCACCGATCAGGCAATCGGCAGGCAGGCGCTGGCGCAACAGACCGATGCTGTCGAACGGCTGGGGAGAATTGAGCGGCACTTCGATGACCCGAAAGCCCGCCTGATACAGCTCGTCGCCAATCGCCGGAGCTTCTTCGGGGCGCAGGCCGCGCAGAATCGCGACCAGGCCGTTTTCCTTCAATGCTTGCTTGAGCATGTCACACCTCTTGAACGTAATGGGATGACTGGCGCGCGACCAGGCCAGCCTGAACCGCGACCTGCCAGAGGCCGCGTTCGGTCGCCTGAGCGGCCACCGTCACCCGAAGAAAGCCACAGGCGGTCAGGCCACGCGCATAGCGCTCGCACAGTGACTCGCTGCCGATAAGAATCACCGCGGGCAGACCGCCATGGGCGTCGTATTGAAGTCTGGCGAGCGAGGTCAATTCATGACCGATCAGCAGACCGGACAGGTAATCCGGCTGGCTGCTCGCAGGCAACTGGCCGGTAAGGCCGAGCGTGCGGCAACTGAAGATGGTGGACAGAGGACCGGCAGCGCCCTCCTCCGACTTTGCATTGGCGAGCCCACGATCAAACGCGGCGCTGTCGAACGTATCGCCCGGCCGCATGGTGCGCCCAAGAATGGTATGGGCGCATAACGCCGCGTAGACCTCGCCGGTCATGAAGGTATCGAAATGAACGATGCGGTCCTGCGCCACCTGCACCCACTTGGAGTGGCTGCCCGGCAGACCGATCAAAAGCGGCTGGCTGGCCGACTGCTCGTCAAGGCCGGCCAGCACGCCCAGCACCTGGGTCTCTTCTCCGCGCATGACATTGGGCAGCGTCGAACGCTGCAGCACACCGGGGATGATATGAACGGTGACGCCACGCACGCTGCGTACGGTTTGCAACGCCGCACTCAGCTCATCGACGCTGGCCGGCGCCTCGCGATAGGTCGCCTCGCGCCAGCCCTGTGCGCTGCCCACCATGCCGCAGGCGATCACCGGTACATCGGGCCGCGCGTCGAGCCAGTCGCCGCACGCTTCATCGAAGGCCAGCTCGAAACCGTCGCTGCACAGCACGCCTGCGATCATCCGTGGGGCATTCGGCAATTGCATGATGCCCGCGCTCAGAGCGCGTTGTTCCAGAACCTGGCCGTGTTCGCCAAGTCGATAAGCACGAAGAGAGGTCGTCCCCCAGTCGAGCGCGATCAAGTGCGCCTGCATTGCTTCACCTTTTGTATTTTTGGAAGTGAGTGCAGGACAGACTATAAACCCGAAATCGAAGTTATCTCAATATGTAAATTTCAATCCCATATATTGGGATTAATATCAGGTTATCAGCAGGCAATAAAAAACCCGCGTCCTGATCAGGGCGCGGGTTCGGGTGCAGCAGCGTTGCGATCAACGTTCCAGCAGGATTCTCAGCATGCGGCGCAGCGGCTCGGCCGCACCCCACAGCAGCTGATCACCGACAGTGAAGGCGCCCAGATACTGCGAGCCCATGTTCAGCTTGCGCAGACGACCCACCGGAATGCTCATGGTGCCGGTCACAGCCGTTGGGCTGAGGTCCTGCATGCTGGCTTCACGGTTGTTCGGCACCAGCTTGACCCAAGGGTTGTGCTGGCTGATCAAGCCTTCGATGTCCGCAATCGGCACATCCTTGTTCAGCTTGATGGTCAGTGCCTGGCTGTGGCAACGCATGGCGCCGATGCGCACGCAGATGCCGTCGACCGGAATCGGGCTCTTGAAGCGACCCAGAATCTTGTTGGTCTCGGCCTGGCCTTTCCATTCTTCGCGGCTCTGGCCGTTCGGCAGCGCCTTGTCGATCCAGGGAATCAGGCTGCCGGCCAACGGCACACCGAAATTCTCGGTCGGGAACGCTTCGCCGCGCATGGCTTCGGCCACCTTGCGGTCGATGTCCAGAATGGCACTGGCCGGGTTGGCCAGTTCATCGGCAACCGACGCGTGCACAGCGCCCATCTGCTTGATCAGTTCACGCATGTTCTGCGCACCGGCACCGGAAGCCGCCTGGTACGTCATGACGTTCATCCACTCGACCAGACCGGCTTCGAACAGACCGCCCAGCCCCATCAGCATCAGGCTGACGGTGCAGTTGCCGCCGATGTAGTTCCTGGTACCGGCGTCAAGCTGCTGATCGATGACCTTGCGGTTGACCGGATCCAGCACGATGACAGCGTCATCCTGCATGCGCAGGCTGGACGCCGCGTCGATCCAGTAACCCTGCCAGCCCGCCTCACGCAGCTTGGGGAACACCTCGTTGGTGTAGTCGCCGCCCTGACAGGTCAACACCACGTCCAGGGTCTTCAGCTCGTCGATGCTGTACGCATCTTTCAGTGGCGCAACGTCCTTGCCCACCGAAGGCGCCTGGCCACCGACATTGGAGGTAGTGAAGAACACCGGCTCAATGAGATCGAAGTCCTGCTCTTCCCGCATCCGCTGCATGAGCACGGAACCGACCATGCCACGCCAACCGATCAGACCTACACGTTTCATCGCAACACACCTAGAAAAAAAGTGGGACCGCTATTCTGCGGATGCACAGCAGAATGGCGGGCCAGAGAGATTACAGATTCCGCAGCGCGGCGACTACTGCGTCGCCCATTTCTTGCGTGCCGACCTGGGTGTTACCCGTCGAAAAGATGTCGCCGGTACGCAGCCCCTGATCCAGAACCACGCTGACGGCTTTTTCGATGGCGTCGGCGGCGTCGGTCAGATTGAAGCTGTAACGCAGCATCATCGATACCGACAGGATAGTCGCCAGCGGGTTGGCAATGCCTTTGCCTGCGATGTCCGGTGCAGAACCGTGACAAGGCTCGTACATGCCCTTGTTATTGGTATCGAGCGACGCGGACGGCAGCATGCCGATGGAGCCGGTCAGCATCGAAGCCTGGTCGGACAGGATATCGCCGAACAGGTTGTCGGTCACGATCACGTCGAACTGCTTGGGTGCACGCACCAGTTGCATGGCGGCGTTGTCGACGTACATGTGGCTCAGTTCGACTTCAGGGTAATCCTTGGCGACCTGCTCGACGATTTCGCGCCACAGCTGGCTGGACGACAGCACATTGGCCTTGTCCACCGAGCACAGCTTCTTGTTGCGCACCATGGCCATGTCGAAGCCGACGCGAGCGATACGACGGATCTCGCTCTCGCTGTACGGCAGCGTGTCGTAAGCCTCGCGCTCGCCATTGTCCAGAACACGTACACCGCGTGGCGCGCCGAAGTAGATACCGCCGGTCAGCTCGCGCACGATCAGGATGTCCAGACCGGCAACGATTTCGGGCTTGAGGCTAGAGGCGTCGGCCAGTTGCGGATAGAGAATCGCAGGGCGCAGGTTGCCGAACAGGCCCAGTTGCGCACGGATCTTCAACAGGCCACGCTCAGGACGGATGTCGCGTTCGATGGTGTCCCACTTCGGGCCACCCACGGCGCCGAGCAGAACGGCGTCGGCTTTACGGGCGCGGTCCAGGGTTTCGTCGGCCAGCGGCACACCGTGCTTGTCGATGGCGGCGCCACCGATCACGTCGTGAGTCAATTCAAAACCCAGCTGATACTTCTCGTTGGCCAGCTCCAGCACCTTGACCGCTTCGGTCATGATTTCCGGACCAATGCCATCACCCGGGAGAATCAGAATCTGCTTGCTCATAACTTCCTCGATGTTTTATCGACGCCTCGGACAGCGCCCGTTTATAACGTTTCAAGCCGCAAAAAGATTAACGCTCGGCCCACAGCACCAGCACATCGGTACTGAATGAACCCTGCGCGTCAATCTCGAAATATTGACGCACTTCATCGCCCATCGCCTGCTGCAGCTCGCGTATGGCCACCCGCAGTGGCTGTGGCGTGCGCATGCGCTCCACCCACGAACCGAACTCCAGATGCAGACGCTGGCGGGTATGGCTGCGGGTGAACAACCCCGCGTCGCTGACCTGATGCAGCCATTCGGCGGCGGAATAATCGCGCACATGGCTGGTATCGCGCAGCACTTCAACCGTTTGCAAATACGTATCCAGCAGCGGACTGCCCGGCGACATCACGTCAATGAACGCCGCCACACCGCCCGGCTTCAACACACGGCGCACTTCACGCAACGCCAGGGCCAGATCGCTCCAGTGGTGGGCCGAGTAGCGGCTGAACACAAAATCGAACTCGCCATCGGCAAACGGCAAGCGTTCGGCCGCACCGCATAACGTGCGAACGTTGCTCAACCCCTTGTCGATAGCCGCAGCGGCGACTACGTCGAGCATCTGCTGCGACAGGTCGTACGCGATCACTTCAGCGACAGACGGCGCAACATTGAAGCTCACATGGCCTGCGCCGCACCCCAGATCCAGCACCCGCGCATCGCCCCGCCCCCTGACCGCGTCCTGTAGCAACGCGAACTCGGCCCCTTGCGCGTGCACGGCGCTGTTCAGGTAGGCCGAAGCCTGTTCACCGAATTGACGTTGTACAACCTGGGTGTGGGCGGAGGTGGTCATGAGTGGATGCTCTGATGTTCAAAGGTATTTAACTGCGGCGTTCGTGCCATGGCTTTCGCGAGCACAAAACCGACAGACACGCCGAAATTTCCTGTGAGAGACGGCTTGCCGGCGATGGCGTCATCTCAGGCATGGAGATGTCGTCTCTAAAACCGCATCGCCGGCAAGCCGCCTCCCACACTTTCTGCGCTCGCCAGGCGACAGCCACTACCTGTCAGTCGCGAAACAACCACGGCTGGCTTGCACGGTGCCTGCTCTCGAACGTTGCAATGGCATCGGCGTCCATCAGCGTCAGGCCGATGTCGTCCAGGCCATTTAGCAGACAATGCTTGCGAAACGCATCGATCTCGAAGCTCAGCACCTTGCCGTCGGGACGAGTCACGGTCTGGGCCTGCAGATCGATGGTCAGTTGATAACCCGGACTGGCTTCGACCTGCTTGAACAGTTCGTCAACGTCAGCTTCGGTGAGGATGATCGGCAGCAGGCCGTTCTTGAAGCTGTTGTTGAAGAAGATGTCGGCATAGCTGGGCGCGATGATCGCGCAGAAACCGTACTCTTCCAGCGCCCACGGCGCGTGCTCGCGGCTGGAGCCGCAACCGAAGTTCTCGCGGGCCAGCAACACGCTGGCACCCTGATAACGCTCGTGATTGAGCACGAACTCATGGTTCAACGGGCGCTTGGAATTGTCCTGGTAGGGCTGACCCACATCCAGATAACGCCACTCATCGAACAGGTTCGGACCAAAACCGGTGCGCTTGATCGACTTGAGAAACTGCTTGGGAATGATCTGGTCGGTGTCGACGTTGGCGCGATCCAGAGGAGCGACCAGGCCATTGTGCTGGGTAAAGGCTTTCATGCGGATGTCCTCAATGCTGGATCAGGTCGCGAACGTCGATGAAACGGCCGTTGACGGCGGCTGCGGCCGCCATCGCCGGGCTCACCAAGTGAGTGCGGCCGCCAGCGCCCTGACGCCCTTCGAAGTTGCGGTTGGACGTCGAGGCGCAGTGCTCGCCGGAACCCAGGCGATCCGGGTTCATCGCCAGACACATGGAACAGCCCGGCTCACGCCATTCGAAACCGGCTTCGATGAAAATCTTGTCCAGACCTTCCTGCTCGGCCTGCGCCTTGATCAGGCCTGAGCCCGGCACCACGATGGCCTGCTTGATGGTCGCAGCCACCTTGCGGCCCTTGGCGATGTCGGCGGCAGCACGCAGGTCTTCGATGCGCGAATTGGTGCACGAACCGATGAATACACGATCCAGCTGAATGTCGGTGATCGGCTGATTGGCCTTGAGGCCCATGTACTTCAAGGCGCGCTCGATCGAACCACGCTTGACCAGATCCATTTCCTGCGCTGGATCGGGCACGTTCTGATCGACAGCCAGTACCATTTCCGGCGAAGTCCCCCAACTGACCTGCGGCTTGATGTCTGCAGCGTCGAGCCTGACCACGGTGTCGAACACTGCGTCCGGGTCGGAGACCAGATCTTTCCACGCTTCTACCGCCAGATCCCACTCGGCACCCTTTGGCGCAAACGGACGACCCTTGACGTACTCGACAGTTTTCTCGTCGGTGGCCACC
Organism: Pseudomonas sp. CDFA 610; assembly: GCF_021147865.1. Lineage (NCBI taxonomy): Bacteria > Pseudomonadati > Pseudomonadota > Gammaproteobacteria > Pseudomonadales > Pseudomonadaceae > Pseudomonas > Pseudomonas sp. CDFA 610. The sequence goes on along the minus strand of NZ_JAGTPM010000006.1, from coordinate 296,084 downwards.
ATGCCGACGCGAGCGCCCGCTTCGATGGACATGTTGCAGATGGTCATGCGGCCTTCAATGGACAGGTCGCGAATCGCGCTGCCGGCGAACTCGATGGCGTAGCCGTTGCCGCCTGCGGTGCCGATCTTGCCGATCACTGCGAGCACGATGTCCTTGGCGGTCACGCCGAATGGCAGTTGCCCTTCGACCGACACCAGCATGTTCTTCATCTTCTTGGCGACCAGGCACTGAGTGGCCAGCACGTGTTCGACCTCGGACGTACCGATGCCATGAGCCAGTGCGCCGAAGGCACCGTGCGTGGAGGTGTGCGAGTCACCACAGACCACGCTCATGCCCGGCAGTGTTGCGCCTTGCTCAGGACCGATCACGTGGACAATGCCCTGACGCGGGTCGTTCATCTTGAATTCGGTGATGCCGTATTCGTCGCAGTTGTCGTCCAGGGTCTGGACCTGCAGACGCGAAACCTGATCTTCGATGGCACCGATGCCGCCCTTGCGTTCCGAGGTGGTCGGCACGTTGTGGTCGGGCGTCGCGATGATCGAGTCGATGCGCCACGGCTTGCGCCCGGCAAGGCGCAGGCCTTCGAAGGCTTGTGGCGAGGTCACTTCGTGAATGATATGACGGTCAATGTAGATCAGCGCCGAACCATCGTCGCGCTGTTTGACCAGATGCGAATCCCAGAGCTTGTCGTAGAGCGTTTTACCGGCCATTGGACGTACTTCCTCATCAGCTTTTTTATGCCTTGGGCTACGGACGTCCATGGGCCCTTGGCTTGTGTGACCATCCTATGGAATGTGCTTAAATAACTCAAATTCATATTTTTTATACTTTGGATAACCAACTGGAATGTGACGATGGATCTTGCCAATTTGAATGCTTTTCTGGCCATTGCCGAGAGCGGAAGCTTCTCCGGTGCTGGAGAGCGCCTGCACCTGACCCAACCGGCCATCAGCAAACGGATCGCAGGCCTCGAGCAGCAACTCGGCGTGCGCCTTTTCGATCGTCTGGGCCGTGAAGTCAGCCTGACCGAAGCCGGACGCGCCCTGCTGCCAAGGGCCTATCAGATCACCAACGTGCTGGATGATACGCGCCGGGCGTTGACCAACCTGAACGGCGAAGTGTCCGGGCGCTTGAAGCTGATTACCAGCCACCATATCGGTCTGCATCGTCTGCCACCTTTATTGCGCGAGTTCACGCGCACCTATCCGGCCGTGGCGCTGGACATTCGGTTCATGGACTCCGAAGCGGCCTATGACGAGATTCTGCATGGCCGCGCCGAGCTGGCCGTCATAACGCTCGCCCCGGAACCCCATCCACTGGTGCGCGCCACCGCAGTATGGGACGACCCGCTGGACTTTGTGGCAGCGCCGGAGCACCCGCTGGCCAATAGCGGCCCGATGAAACTGGAAGAGATCGCCCGCTACCCGGCCGTGCTGCCCAGCGACAACACGTTCACTCACAAAATCGTCAGCAACCTGTGCGAGGCCCACGGTCTCAAGCCTGATATCGCGATGAGCACCAACTACCTGGAAACCATAAAAATGATGGTATCCATCGGGCTGGCCTGGAGCGTTCTGCCACGCACGATGCTCGATGAACAGGTGGCGCGCATTCCGTTGACAGGCGTGCAACTCAATCGCCAGCTAGGCTACATCCTGCACACGGAGCGGACTCTATCAAACGCGGCCAGGGCATTCATGAAATTGTTGTAATGCACGATACAGCGATTGATAGTGTTTTTTTATGCGATACAGGATGCAGAACGATCGTTTTACTGGCTTTATTCATTAAAGGCTCGTGATCAATGCCCAACCTTCTGGACCCGACCATTCTGCTGGCGTCCGCACAGCCCGCAGCCGCACCAGCGGCACAGAGCGCTGTGGAACAGACCCTCAGGGAGACGCAGGATCGCCTGAATCTGGCGTTGAATTCCGCGCAGATGGGCATCTGGGAATGGGACATTGCCACCGATCAACTGCACGCCTCCGCTCGGGCCGCTCAGCTGCACGGCCGCGAAAACCTGCCACTCGATTACAATTTCACCCGTTTTCTGGCCGGCGTGCCGACGGCGGAACGTCATCGCATGCGCAACGCCTACAAGGCGGTAGCGGCCGGTAAACAGGACATCTTTCAGCTGACCTACCGTTTTCAGTTGCAGAACGGCCTGTCACGCCTGCTCGAAAGCCGCGCCATCCTTTACCGCAACACCGACGGCACGCCATCGAGACTGACCGGCACACTGCTGGATATCACACAGCAACAGGCACAGGCCGCGCTGGAAGCCAGTGAAGAGAAGTTCGCCAAGGCGTTCCATTCCAGTCCTGACTCGATCACCATCACGGAACTGGGCTCCGGCCGGTATGTGGAGGTCAATGACGGCTTCTGCCGCCTCACCGGTTACACAGCACCCGAAGTGCTGGGCAGGACGGTTCAGGAGATCGGTATCTGGACGGATCCCGACCAACGCCAGAAAATGATCGATCAGTTGCGCGACACCGGTCGGGTGCATCACCGGGAGATGGCGGGCCGCAACAAGAATGGCGATCCGCTGACTCTCGACGTATCGGTGGAGTTCATCACCCTCAACGAAACCGCCTGCCTGCTGATGAACGCCCGGGACATCGGCCAGTTGAAAAGCGCTCAGGCACAGATCCAGCATCTGGCCTATCACGACCCGTTGACCGGCCTGCCCAACCGCGCGCTGCTCATGGACCGCCTGAGCGAGCAACTGTCGCTGCTCAGGCATCATCGCCTGCGTGGCGCCCTGCTGTTCATGGATCTGGACCACTTCAAGCACATCAACGACTCCCTGGGTCACCCGGTCGGCGACAGCGTGCTGAATATCGTCTCCGCACGACTGGAGGCCAGCGTTCGCCTCGAAGACACTGTGGCGCGCCTTGGCGGGGACGAATTCGTGGTGCTGATCTGTGGCCTGGAAGGATCTCGTCATGAGGTCACTCAGCAGGTTCAGGAACTGTCCGATAACCTGCGCGAGTTGCTCGCAGAGCCCATGTTCCTCGACGGCCATCGGCTGCAGGTGACACCCAGCATCGGCATGGTACTGATCCCGGATGACGGTTCGACCCCTGCCGACCTGCTCAAGCGTGCCGATATCGCGCTGTACCGCGCCAAGGATTCGGGCCGCAACGCCGCGCAATTCTTCCATAGCTCCATGCAAAAGGCGGTAAGCCAGCGCCTGCGCATGGAAAACGATCTGCGCCTGGCGCTGACCCGCAACGAGTTCGACCTGCACTTTCAGGCTCAAGTGGACTGCCGGAACGAAGCGCTTACCGGCGCCGAGGCACTGCTGCGCTGGCAGCATCCTGATTATGGCGTGCTGCCGCCCACCCAGTTCGTACAGATCCTCGAAGAGAGCGGCATGATTCTCGAGGTGGGCAGCTGGGTGCTGGACGAGGCATGCAGGACCGCAGGTCGCCTGCTCAAACAGGGGCTGATCGCACACAATGGCTTTCTGATGGGCGTCAACATCAGCCCGCGCCAGTTCAGGCAGACCGACTTTGTCGCACGCGTGGAACGAAGCCTGACACTGCATCAACTGCCTGCCACCATGCTGAAACTGGAAATCACCGAAGGTATCGTCATTCAGAATCTGGAAGACACCATTGCCAAGATGCGCGGCCTGAAAAAGCTCGGGATCAGCTTTGCCATGGACGACTTCGGCACCGGCTATTCGTCGCTGACGTATCTCAAGCGTCTTCCGGTGGATACGCTCAAGATCGACCAGTCATTCGTGCAGGACGCCGCCAGCGACCCTAATGACGCCGAAATCATTCGCGCCATTGTGGCCATGGCCCAGAGCCTCAACCTCAATGTCATCGCCGAGGGCGTCGAGACCGTCGAGCAACTGGCGTTTCTCGAAAAACTGGGGTGCCACGTGTATCAGGGGTACCTGTTCAGCGAGCCGCTGGACGACTCGCAATTTGAAGCGCTGCTGCGGCTGAAACAGCCTGTTCGACAACCGAGCCTGCTGCCGGATCGCTAAACGCAGAAAGGCGCCCGAAGGCGCCTTTCCGTTACAGCAAGGATCACTGCCCGATGGCTTTCTGAGTATTCAGCGGAATCCGCTTTGGCTTGGCTTCTTCGGGCACATTACGCACCAGGTCGATGTTCAGAAGGCCATGGGACAAGTCAGCACCCCGAACCTCGATGTTATCTGCCAACCGGAACGACAGCTTGAATTCGCGCCGGGCAATGCCCTGATGCAGATAGGTCACGTTTTCAGCTTCGCGTTCACGCTTGCCGCCAGTGACTGTCAACACGCCTTTCTCGACCTGCAAATCAAGGTCTTCTTCCTGCATGCCTGCCGCCGCGATCACAATTCGGTATTGATCGTCGCTATGCCGCTCCACGTTGTAGGGAGGGTAGCCACTGGACGAATCATTACGTGCCGCCGACTCGAAAAGGTCGTTGAAGCGGTCGAAGCCCACTGAGTGACGAAACAGCGGAGCCAGAGAAAATGCAGTCGTCATGATAATTCTCCTGTTAATCAGCGAGTAGTTTGCGCGACCCGGATTCGGCATCGCGTAATCCCCAAACTAGGGTCGGCCACTGACTTTTCAAGAGCGATTTTTTACGAAAAACATAACCGTTCGTCGGGCTGACTTTCGGCTGAATAACCAAGCAAAACACTGATCCGGTCGCAGTCGGTTTCACGGCGCAACGCGTTGAACATCAACGTGGCTTGCGGGTAACTCTTGGTCAGCAACACCAGCCATTGCTTGAGACGACCCGGCGCCTGCACCAGGGTCATCTTGGCCAGACAATCGCCCCAGAACGTGCGCAGCATCGGCTGCAGCTCGGTCCAGGTCATCTCGACCACCTCTTCGCCCGCGTGGGCTGCCGCAATCTGCCTGGCCAGATCGGGACGCGCCACCAGACCACGACCGATCATGATGTCACGTGCACCACAGACTTCCCGACAGCGCCGCCAGTCCTCGACTGTCCATATCTCGCCATTGGCGACGACCGGCACCTTGACCACTTCCTGGATACGCGCGATCCATTCCCAGTGCGCTGGCGGCTTGTAACCGTCGACCTTGGTGCGCGCATGAACCACGATGCGCTCGGCACCGCCATCGGCCAGCGCTCGTGCGCAGTCCAGAGCACCGTCGGTGTTTTCATAGCCCAGACGCATCTTGGCAGTGACGGGAATCTCGCCGGGCACCGCGCGACGCACCTGACTGACGATCGAGTGCAGCAGGTCAGGCTCCTTGAGCAGAATTGCGCCGCCCCGTGAACGGTTCACGGTCTTGGCCGGGCAACCGAAGTTCAGGTCCATGACCGGCGCGCCCAGTTCACAGGCGAACGCAGCGTTTTCTGCCAGACAGACGGGGTCGGAACCCAGCAACTGCACGTGCAGCGGCACACCTGCAGCCGTTTTGGCATCAGTGTGCAGCTCAGAGGCCATCTTGTAGTAGTAGGTGGCGGGCATGACCCGCTCGGTCACCCGGATGAATTCGGTCACGCACCAGTCGATGCCGCCGACGCGAGTCAGCACATTACGCAGGATGTCGTCGACCAACCCCTCCATGGGCGCCAGAGCAATTTGCATGGGTCACACTCGAAAAAAAGTCCGGCAGTTTACTGTTCGTCACCGGGATTGGGAACGCCAGCGTCCAACATTGCCGCACCATAGCCATCAATGAACTCGGCGGGCATACGCTTCGGGCGACCCGTGGACAGCTCGATACAGACAAAGGTGGTTTGCGCCCGCAACAACGTGAGGTTGTCTGCGGGACGCTTGAGCTGAAAGCAGCGAGTCATCTTCAGGCGACGATCCCAATCGACAATCCAGGTCGCCAGTTGCAACTCATCGCCCTCGTAGGCGCTGGCCAGGTAATCGATTTCGTGCCGAACCACCGCCATGGCCCGATCCAGCCGCCGGTACTCACTCAGATCCAGCCCCAGATACTGCGAATGACGCCAGGCGCAGCGTTCGAGCCAGGTGACGTAGACCGCGTTATTGGCGTGCCCCAGACCGTCGATGTCATCGCTGCCGACACTCAGGTCGATGACGAAAGGCGTTGTCCGATCCCAGACCATGCTCGCTCCTGTTTGGATAATTGGTTGGCGGCAGTGTAGCTGGAATGCAGGTCCGGCAAGGCATGCCTGGAGGGTTCTGGAGAGAGATGAAGGGTTCTACGAAAATAAAACCCTGAAAAAACAAAAGGGCCATTCAATAATCGAATGACCCTTGGTCCCGCAGAGCGGGAAATCGTGGCGTCCCCTAGGGGACTCGAACCCCTGTTACCGCCGTGAAAGGGCGGTGTCCTAGGCCACTAGACGAAGGGGACGCAAAACCTTCAGTCAGGTTCATCAGTGATGAACCCTGGCAAAATTGGTGGAGCTAAGCGGGATCGAACCGCTGACCTCCTGCATGCCATGCAGGCGCTCTCCCAGCTGAGCTATAGCCCCGGATTTATCGCCTCGCGGCGGAGTTCAACCTTCCGGCATCACTCGGTGAAGCTGGCGTCCCCTAGGGGACTCGAACCCCTGTTACCGCCGTGAAAGGGCGGTGTCCTAGGCCACTAGACGAAGGGGACAAACCTTCTACCTGATCAGAGTTGGGACTCCGATCGATTCAACACCCTGTTTTACCAGGCCTTGAACCTTGAATTTGGTGGAGCTAAGCGGGATCGAACCGCTGACCTCCTGCATGCCATGCAGGCGCTCTCCCAGCTGAGCTATAGCCCCACATCAGTGGACGGGGCGCATGTTAAGCGTGAGTCGCTAACCTGTCAAATTTATTTTCGAGAAATTTGAAAGTTTTTCGTCGGCATAACAATCACTTACCGTTTCGGCCCGCAAATCCGAGGCCGAGTCGGCCACTGTCTGCCCCGCTCGCGCTGGCACACAATGGCTTCTTCACATCACTGACGGGTCAGGCAATCGCGCCCAGCAGTTTTTCCCACTCTTTGTTTTCTTTCTTCGAGACGCCGCCCAGCAGATCGATGGCCTGACGCAGACGGAAACGCGTAAGGTCTGGACCGAGGATCTCCATCGCGTCCAGCACTGAAACGGAGCTGGCCTGCCCGGTGATCGAGGCGAACATGAGCGGCATGGCGTCACGCAGCTTGAGGCAAAGGTGCTCGACCACCGACTGGATACAGGCGGTGATCGGGTCCTTCTCCCACTGACGCAGCGACTCCAGCTTCCACAGGATCAGTTGCATCAACTGGCGCACCTGGTCACCCGACAGTTTCTTGTGCTCGAACAGTTTCACGTCCGGGGTAACGCCACCGGCGAAGAAGAAGCTGGCCAGTGGCGCAATCTGACTGAATGTCTCGACCCGACCCTGCACGTGCGGCGCGATCTTCATCATGTACTCGGGGTTCAGCGCCCACGTCTGCACACGAGCGGCAAACTCCTCGACGGGCAGCTCACGCAGCCACTGACCGTTGAGCCAGGACAGCTTCTCGATATCGAAAATCGGACCGCCCAGCGACACGCGGGACAAGTCGAAGTGCTCGACCATTTCCTGCAGCGAAAACTTCTCGCGCTCGTCCGGCATCGACCAGCCCATGCGGCCGAGATAGTTAAGCATGGCTTCGGGCATGAAGCCCATGCGCTCGTAGAATGTCACCGAGGTCGGGTTCTTACGCTTGGAGAGCTTGCTCTTGTCGGGGTTACGCAGCAGCGGCATGTAGCACAGCTGTGGCTTGTCCCAGCCGAAGTACTCGTACAATAGAATCAGTTTCGGCGCCGAAGGCAGCCACTCTTCGCCACGCAGCACGTGGGTGATGCCCATCAAGTGGTCGTCGACCACGTTGGCCAGAAAGTAGGTCGGCAGCCCGTCGGTCTTCATCAGGACCTGCATGTCCATGCGGTCCCACGGGATTTCCACCTCACCACGCAAAAGGTCCGGCACCACGCAGACGCCTTCAGTCGGCACCTTCATGCGGATGACGTGCGGCTCGCCAGCGTCCAGACGCCGTTGCACCTCTTCCTTGGAAAGCAGCAGCGCGCGGCCGTCATAACGCGGGGTTTCGCCCCGGGCCATTTGTTCGGCACGCATTTCATCCAGCTCTTCAGCAGTGCAGAAGCACGGGAAAGCGTGGCCCATTTCAACCAGTTGCTGAGCGTATTTACGGTAGATATCGCCCCGTTCGCTCTGCCGGTACGGACCGTGCGGTCCGCCGACATCCGGACCTTCACTCCACTCGATGCCCAGCCAGCGCAATGCGTCGAAAATCTGCTGCTCAGACTCGCGGGTCGAACGCAACTGATCGGTGTCTTCGATCCGCAGGATGAACTCGCCACCGTGCTGCTTGGCAAAGCAATAGTTGAAAAGGGCGATGTAAGCCGTGCCAACGTGGGGGTCGCCCGTGGGCGATGGCGCGATGCGGGTACGAACGGTGGTCATGGAAAATCCCGAAATAAGGTCGATCAAGCGCGGAATGTTAACAGGCCGAAGGCGTCGGGCTCCAGCATGGGCGCTGGCGGAGCTGTGATGGCTCCCGAACCCGGCGCTCACCCTGTCACCGGAAAGCCAGACTCAAACCGTCAGCAAGCGCTCGCGCAGTTTGCCGATTTCGTCGCGCATCTGCGCCGCCGCCTCGAATTCCAGGTCGCGGGCAAGTTGGTACATCTTCTCTTCCAGTTGACGGATGCGCTTGGTGATTTCGCTGGGCGAGCGCAGTTCGTTTTCGTACTTGGCGTTTTCCTCGGCGGCCTTGGCCATGCCTTTGCGCTTCTTGCTGCGTGAGCCGGGCACGGTGGCGCCTTCCATGATATCCGCCACGTCCTTGAACACGCCTTTCGGCGTGATGCCATGCTCCAGGTTGAACGCGATCTGCTTATCACGGCGCCGCTCGGTCTCGCCGATGGCGCGCTCCATGGAGCCGGTGATACGATCGGCGTACAGAATTGCCCGGCCATTGAGGTTACGCGCCGCCCGGCCGATGGTCTGGATCAGCGATCGATCGGAACGCAGGAAACCTTCCTTGTCCGCATCCAGAATAGCCACCAGTGACACTTCCGGCATGTCCAGCCCTTCGCGCAGCAGGTTGATCCCCACCAGCACATCAAAGGCCCCCAATCGCAGGTCGCGGATGATCTCGACCCGTTCCACCGTGTCGATGTCAGAGTGCAGGTAACGTACCCGCACACCGTGGTCGCTCAGGTAATCGGTCAGGTCCTCGGCCATGCGTTTGGTCAGCGTGGTCACCAGCACCCGCTCGTCGATAGAGGCGCGCTTGTTGATTTCCGACAGCAGGTCATCGACCTGGGTCAGCGCCGGACGAATCTCGATCTGCGGGTCCACCAGACCGGTCGGCCGCACCACCTGCTCAACGATACGCCCGGCGTGTTCCTCTTCGTATTTGCCCGGAGTCGCCGAGACGAAGATGGTCTGCGGGCTGACGTTCTCCCACTCTTCGAAACGCATCGGCCGGTTGTCCAGCGCCGATGGCAGACGGAAACCGTATTCCACCAGCGTTTCCTTGCGCGAGCGGTCGCCTTTATACATGGCGCCGACCTGCGGCACGCTGACGTGGGACTCGTCGATCACCAGCAAGGCGTCCGCCGGCAGGTAGTCGTACAGTGTCGGCGGCGGAGCGCCGGTCGGACGGCCCGACAGGTAGCGAGAGTAGTTCTCGATGCCGTTGCAGTAGCCCAGTTCCAGAATCATCTCCAGATCGAACCGGGTGCGCTGCTCCAGACGCTGGGCTTCGACCAGTTTGTTCTGGCTGCGCAGGTATTCCAGACGCTCGCCGAGTTCGACCTTGATGCCTTCCATCGCCTCCAGCAGTGTTTCGCGGGGCGTGACGTAGTGGCTCTTGGGGTAAAAGGTGAACCGCGGCAGCTTACGGATCACTTCGCCGGTCAACGGATCGAAGGCCGACAGGCTTTCGACTTCGTCGTCGAACAGCTCGACACGAATCGCTTCCAGATCCGATTCGGCCGGATAGATGTCGATCACATCACCGCGCACCCGGAAGGTGGCGCGGGCAAAGTCCATATCGTTGCGGGTGTATTGCAAGTCAGCCAGACGGCGCAGCAAGGCGCGCTGATCGAGTTTGTCGCCCCGGTCAATGTGCAGCACCATGCGCAGATAGGTTTCCGGACTGCCCAGGCCATAAATGCACGACACCGTGGTGACGATGATGGCGTCCTTGCGTTCCAGCAGGGCCTTGGTCGCGGACAGCCGCATTTGCTCGATGTGGTCGTTGATCGACGCATCCTTCTCGATGAAGGTGTCGGACGACGGCACATAGGCTTCCGGCTGATAGTAGTCGTAGTAGGAGACGAAATATTCGACGGCGTTGTTTGGAAAGAACGCCTTGAATTCGCCGTACAACTGCGCCGCCAGGGTCTTGTTCGGCGCCAGCACCAGCGTCGGACGCTGCACCTGAGAGATCACATTGGCGATGCTGAACGTCTTGCCCGAACCCGTCACACCCAACAGGGTCTGGTGCGCAAGTCCGGCGTCGATACCTTCGACCAGTTGGCGAATGGCCTCGGGCTGATCACCTGCGGGCTCAAAACGGGTAACGAGCTGGAACTCGGACATAACCTACCTCTTGAATTCATTCGCGTCGGGGTTCGCGACAAGGACTCGTCCGCGCGGCCTGTACCGGCAATGACGAAATCACCACCGACGACTCATCCCGTCAGCGGGAGACGACGTACGGCAGTGACAGTGCTTGAAGTGATGCACTGTAAATGGAGACGTTTGCGCATGTTTCAAGGCGCTCATTTGATCAGTGGCTACATCATTGAGGTTTCAACGGGACGAACGTTTTGCAAATAAACCGAAAAACCTTGAAAAAACCCGCCCTGCCCTGTCGCCCCTCAGGGGGATGCTCTTTATACTAGGTCCCCGTTTGTGCACCGCTTTGGCGCATTCGGCCGCGGCGTGCATACCCCTCCCTCCTTCATTCAGAGCTGCCGCAAAAATGAGCCTCTTCTCCGCTGTCGAAATGGCACCCCGCGATCCTATTCTGGGTATCAACGAAGCATTCAACGCCGACACCCGCACCACCAAGGTCAACCTTGGCGTGGGCGTCTACTGTGACGAAGACGGGCGCATCCCTCTGCTGCGCGCAGTGGCTGAAGCCGAGAAGATTCGTGTTGCGCAGCACGCACCTCGTGGTTATCTGCCGATCGACGGTATCGCCGCCTACGACCAGGCCGTGCAAAAACTGCTGCTGGGTGCCGACTCGCCATTGATTGCATCGGGCCGTGTGCTCACCACCCAATCGGTCGGTGGCACCGGGGCGCTGAAGATCGGCGCGGACTTCCTCAAGCAACTGTTGCCCAACGCCGTTGTGGCCATCAGTGATCCGAGCTGGGAAAACCATCGTGCGCTGTTCGAAACCGCAGGCTTCCCGGTCCAGAACTACCGCTACTATGATGCTGCTTCCCACGACGTGAACCGTGGCGGCATGCTCCAAGACCTGCAAAACCTGCCTGACCATTCCGTGGTCGTGCTGCACGCCTGCTGCCACAACCCGACCGGCGTCGACCTGAATCTGGAAGACTGGAAAAAGGTTCTGGAAGTGGTCAAGGCCAAAGGTCACGTACCGTTTCTGGATATGGCTTATCAGGGCTTCGGCCAGGGCATTCAGGAAGACGCCATCGCGGTCCGTCTGTTCGCCGAGTCCGGCCTGACCTTTTTCGCCTCCAGCTCGTTCTCCAAATCGCTGTCGCTGTACGGCGAGCGTGTGGGCGCGCTGTCGATCATCACTGAATCGAAAGAAGAAACCGCCCGCGTCCTGTCCCAGGTCAAGCGCGTGATCCGCACCAACTACTCCAACCCGCCGACCCACGGCGCAATCATCTCCGCAGCCGTGCTCAACGACCCGGCGCTGCGCGCCATGTGGGAAGCGGAACTGGGCGAAATGCGCGTGCGCATCCAGGGCATGCGCAAGGCCATGGTCGAGCGTCTGGCCGACAACCCGGCCGGTCAGGACTTCAGCTTCGTGGGTCGCCAGTGCGGCATGTTCTCGTATTCAGGCCTGACCGCCGAACAGGCCCAGCGCCTGCGCAGCGAGTTCGGCATTTACGCGCTGGACACCGGCCGCATCTGTGTCGCGGCGCTGAACCAGAAGAACATCGACGTGGTGTGCGACGCGATCAAGAAGGTGTTGTAAGTCACCTGCCCGGCACATAGAACGGTGCGAGACAGCGCCGCCTCTTCGAGGCTGCACCGTCTCGCAGCAAACACGGGATTGTGAGAGGCGGCTTGCCGCGATGGCGTCGAGCGGGTCGCTGATACAGCGCTGGGTAAAACGCATCGCCGGCAAGCCGCCTCGCCCATCGCGCAGTGTACAAAACGCCATCCCCGCGCCTACCACTCGGCAATCCGACCGAACGATCCCCTTCTCCTGGACCTCGAAAGTCTGTCAGCCATTTCTGAAGCAGACTTTCGAGGTATTCATGTCTACCGAACCGCAACGGCAAAAAGAACAGGCACCCGGTCAGCACACGCCGCCGGACCAGGGCACGGACCGCAACGATCCGGCCATCGATCCGCAGGAGCCGGATGCTGTACCGGATTCGAGCGGGCATGAAGACCAGCGCCAGAACCAGCAGCAGAGCCAGAGTCAGAGTCAGTCGCAAGGATCGTCGGAACAAAGCGCCTACGTGCCTGACTATGAGCCGCAGGAAAAGCCCCAGACCCAGCGCAATCATCAGCCTACCCAAGGCGTCGATGCAGACATTGATACTCAGGGCGGTTGAAATCTCGCGGTTGCAGCGTGGATTGGGTACTGAGGCCCAATCCATCCGTGCACTACCCCTAAGGCTTGCGCTGTTCCCGGATTTCCTGCACCTGATACGCCGGATCGGCCTTGATCTGCTGTTCGGTGAAAGGGAGTTTGGCCCACTGCTTGTTTGAGAACGCCTCGGTCTGGTCCCGCGAGTGCGTCGACTGCGGATTGCTTGACTCGGAGAACGCCAGCAAACCCTCGGCCTGTGGACCATGTTCATCGAACGTCACCACTTGCAAATAGCTGGTGCCGCTGACCACCTCACGCTTGCCATCCTTGCCCGCCACCGTCTGCATGGCGTTGTAGACGCCCAGTGTGGCAGGACCGCCGTGGATGGGAATCGGCACCCCGCTCAGGCTCGACACCTGAATATCACCCCAGGTCGTCTTGTCTGACAGACCTGCCTTGCTCACCTCATCCTGCGCGGTCAGCATGGCAGCGCGTAACGCCGTGGCGACTTCCGGGTATTCGATGGCCAGGCCGCGCGGCGTGTGAATCGGGTCGTTGGCATCGAACACCACCCGCCACCGCGAGCCGACGGACTGCATGGCGGTCATGATCTTCTGGAAGTAAACAAAGCCCACGCCGCTGCTCAGGTCAACTCGACCGTCCCAGGCTTTCAAGGCCGTGCACAGCGGCGTCAGACGCTTTTCATCATCGCCCAGTCCGGTCGCACAGAGCTGCAAGAGGTCCGGCAACACTTGCCCCGCCTGATACACCTCGTTATCCATCACCATGGCCTGCAGGTTCTCGACACTGACTTTGCCCGCCTGCTGCAGCTTGCCGAGTCGATCCAGCGCAAAACGCGCCCGCAGCCCGAGCGGCTGGCCTTCCTGGCTGATCAGCGGCGAAAAGTTTTTCTGCGGCGCTGCCGGATTGACCATCCAGGCCGAGTCATTGGAATGCTGCACGAAATCGGTCCGCAGCAGTTGTGGCTGACGCGACGACGGATAGATACCGGGTTGCGCCGCCTCGGGCGCGATGTCCCAGTTACAGTCGCTGCGCGAACCGTCGAGGATGATCAATTCGGTGCCGATACGCGGGTCGCTGCACGTGGCGAGCTTGACCGCGTCAACATTCGGCACCACCGACAGGTTCATGTACAACGCCTGGCCACTGGCATCGACCGCCACGGTATTCACCCATGGAATCCCTTGAATGCTGCGCACCGAATCCTGAAACGCCTTGAGGCTTTTCGCCTGCCCCATGGCGTACCACTGCTGCAGCACGCGATCATTCTGGAGGTTCGCATCGCGCAGGCTGAAAGCGTACTTGTCGTCCCAGTCGAGCTTGCCCGGCCATTGCACCACAGGGCCGAATTTCGACGAATAGATCGTGCGGGTTACAGGCTTGATGCTGCCGTCGACCTGTTTCGCCTCGACACTCACCTGCTGCCTGCCCATCGCCACTGACGTGCCGTCGAGCATGTAACGGGTCGAATCCCTGGGATCAAGCGCCAGTCGATGCAGCGTGAAGTGCTTCGACGTATCGACGGTGTGGGTCCAGGCCAGGTGCTGGTTGAAGCCGATATTGATCAACGGCAGACCCGGCAACGCCGCGCCCATCACGTCCAGCTTGCCGGGGATGGTCAGGTGCATCTGATAGAAGCGCATGCCACCACCCCACGGAAAATGCGGGTTGGCCAGCAACATGCCGCGTCCGTTGGCAGACAGCTCGCGTCCGATCGCCACCGCATTGCTGCCACGCTCCAGCGCGAACTGTTCATTGCGGACGGCAGCCAGTCGCAGGGCCTCTCGCTGCTCGTTCTGGAGCCCGGCCTGAGCCCCCGCTTGCGGCGGTGTCGCACCGGCCAGCGCTTCGGTGAACTGAACCACGCCACCCTCGACCAGCAATCGACGGGTCAGGCGCACCAGATCGTCGGTGCTGATCGAACGTACCCATTCGGCTGCGCAGGCTGTCGGCAACCCTTTGGCACGCTGCTCGTCCAGTGAGCGGTTATAGCCAGCCGCGTAACCTTGCATCAGATGACGAATACCGGGCGGCTGGGCCTTCCAGAAATGCGCGAGTGCTTCAGGCGTGTTCAACCATTTGAACAGCAGGTCGCTGGCCATATTGTTGCGCTGCTCGAGGGTCGCCTTGTCGGGGCCGAAATAGCGGGAACGTTCACCATTGACCGTGACGATCTCGTTGGCCAGCAGGCACAGGTTGTCCTGGGCATAGGCGTAACCGATGCCGTAACCCAGCCCGCGTTCGTCGGCGGCCACGATATGCGGGACGCCAAATCCGGTGCGACGTATTTGCGCCGAGGCGTTCTGACTCTCGGAAGCAGCCAGTGCCTGGGCGGGCAGCACCAGCCCGAACGAAAGGCCTGCAACGAGCAAACCGGGCAATGGTCTGGACATGATCATGCTGACGCCACCTCGAAAGAAAAACGGAACACGACTGGAAAAAGCCGCTCCCCTTAAACGAGGCCGCCGAGTGAAATTTAGTCGACACAGTCATTTTACTGACAGCGCTAAATTCCCCTGCGGCGCTCTCGTCTTAATGACAGCTCCCGTAGCCGTCGCCCGTTGAACGGCTGATTTTCCCCAGGCAGGAACCCTGCATGAAACGCTCCCGACCCCCTCGACGCACTGTCCTCGCGGCCCTTTGCCTGTTTCCGGTCATTGCGGTGTGCGCATGGCAGATCCTGCCCGATGACCACGGCAAGACACACACCGTCACTGTGACGCGCGGCAGCATTGAAAGCAGCGTAACGGCGCTGGGCACACTGCAACCGCGCAGTTACGTGGACGTCGGTTCGCAGGCAACCGGACAGATCATGAAGATCCATGTGCAGGTGGGTGATCAGGTCAAGGAAGGTCAATTGCTGGTCGAGATCGATCCGTCCACACAAAAGGCCAGGCTTGATGCGGCGCGCTATGCCATCGACAACCTCAAGGCCCAGCTTCAGGAACAACGCGCGCTGCACGAGCTGGCGCAGCAGAAGCAGCAACGCCAGCAACGTCTGGCGGCCGGTGGCGCGACGCGGGCCGAGGATGTACAGGCGGCCGAGTCCGAATTCCGCGCCACCCAGGCCCGGGTCGACATGTTCAAGGCGCAGATCCTTGAAGCCCGGGCGGCGCTGCGCAGTGACGAGGCCGCGCTGGGTTACACGCGCATTTATGCGCCCATGAGCGGCACAGTGGTCGCACTGGATGCCCGCGAGGGTCAGACCCTCAACGCACAGCAACAGACTCCGTTGATCCTGCGCATCGCCCGGCTGTCGCCGATGACCGTGTGGGCCGAAGTCTCCGAGGCTGACATAGGCCACGTGAAACCGGGCATGAATGCCTACTTCACCACCCTGAGCGGCGGCAGTCGGCGCTGGAAAAGTACCGTGCGACAGATTCTGCCCGTGCCACCCAAGCCGCTGGAACAGGCCAACCAGGGCGGCGGCAGCCCGAGCAGTTCGCGCAAGAGCGGCGGCGGCCGAGTGGTGCTGTATACCGTTCTGCTGGACGTCGACAACGATGATCAGGCACTGATGGCAGAGATGACGGCGCAGATCTTTTTCGTCGCAGACAGCGCGCAGAACACCCTCACTGCGCCGCTTTCGGCGTTCAAGGTCGGCACACAGGACGACCTGCAGACCGCACAGGTGCTGACCGCCAGCGGCGAAGTCCAAAGCCGTCAGGTGCGCACCGGCATCAGCGACCGTTTGCGGGTGCAGATACTCGACGGTCTCGAGGAAGGCGACCGTCTGCTGGTGCCCTCCGCGCTCGGCAGCGGAGGTTGAATGCAGACGCCGCTGATCGACCTGCGGGCCATCCGCAAATCCTACGGCGGAGGCGACAGTCCGCAGGTCAACGTACTGCTGGGCATCGACCTGTCGATTCATGCCGGAGAATTCGTCGCGATTGTCGGCGCGTCCGGTTCCGGCAAGTCGACACTGATGAATATTCTGGGCTGTCTGGACCGGCCCACCTCGGGCGAGTATTGGTTTGCCGGCGAAAACGTCGCCGAACTGGGCAGCGACGAACTCGCCTGGCTGCGCCGTGAGGCGTTCGGCTTCGTGTTTCAGGGTTATCACCTGATTCCTTCCGGCTCAGCCCAGGAAAACGTCGAGATGCCAGCGATCTATGCCGGCACACCCGCCGCGCAACGCCATGCCCGCGCCGCCGCTCTGCTGGAACGGCTGGGGCTTGGCTCACGTACGGGCAATCGCCCGCATCAACTGTCCGGCGGTCAGCAACAACGGGTGTCCATCGCCCGCGCCTTGATGAACGGCGGCCACATCATCCTTGCTGACGAACCGACCGGCGCGCTGGACAGCCACAGTGGCGCGGAAGTGATGACATTGCTGGATGAGCTGGCCAGTCAGGGCCACGTCGTCATTCTGATTACCCACGACCGCGACGTCGCTGCCCGCGCCAGACGCGTCATCGAAATCAGCGACGGGCGCATCGTCAGCGATACGCTCAGCGAGACTGTCGGGAATGCTCAGCCAACGGGCGCACTGCAAGCGGTGGATCTGCAGGCGCGACTGGCTCAGAGCAGCAATGCCCGCAGCGCGTGGAGGGGCGAGTTGCTCGACGCCGTTCAGGCAGCGTGGCGAGTGATGTGGATCAATCGCTTTCGCACTGCACTGACGTTGCTGGGCATTGTCATCGGCGTAGCCTCGGTGGTGGTGATGCTGGCGGTGGGCGAAGGCAGCAAGCGTCAGGTCATGGCGCAAATGTCGTCGTTCGGCTCCAACATCATTTACCTGAACGGCAAGGCGCCCAGTCCGCGCGCACCGAAAGGCGTCATCACACTTGAAGAGGTCGCCGCGCTGGGCGATCTGCCCGAGGTACGCATGATCATGCCGGTCAACGGCGGACAGGCAGGTGTGCGCTTCGGCAATGTCGACCATTCCAGCTACGTGGGCGGCAACGACACGCACTTTCCGGCGATCTTCAACTGGCCGGTGGTGGAAGGCAGTTACTTCACTGAAGCCGATGAACAGAATGCAGCGGCAGTGGCCGTGATCGGACACAAGGTTCGGCAGAAACTGTTCGGCGAGCGTATCGACCCCATCGGCCAGTACATCCTGATCGAGAACGTACCGTTTCAGGTGGTCGGCGTGCTTCAGGAAAAAGGCGCCAGTTCGGGTGACCTGGACAGCGACAACCGCATCGCGATTCCCTATTCGGCGGCCAGTATTCGCCTGTTCGGCTCGCAGGACCCTGAATACATCACCATCGCCACCCGCGACGCCGACAACGTCAAACAGGCCGAAGCGGCGATCCGCGGCCTGCTGAATCAACTGCACAATGGCAAGCCGGATTATGAGCTGACCAATAACGCGGCAATGATCCAGGCAGAGGCCCGCACTCAGAACACGCTGTCGTTGATGCTCGGCTCGATTGCCGCCATCTCGCTGCTGGTCGGCGGCATTGGCGTGATGAACATCATGCTGATGACCGTGCGCGAGCGGACCCGTGAAATCGGCATCCGCATGGCCACCGGCGCACGCCAGAGCGACATCCTGCGCCAGTTCCTTACCGAAGCGGTGATGCTCTCGGTGGTCGGTGGTCTGGCCGGTATCGTGCTGGCGCTGGGCATGGGAGCGGTGCTGTTGCTGAGCAAGGTCGCGGTGGCCTTCTCGCTGTCGGCGGTCGCCGGGGCCTTTTGCTGCGCGCTGGTCACCGGGGTGATCTTCGGCTTCATGCCCGCCCGCAAAGCGGCCCGCCTCGATCCGGTTGCGGCCCTCACCAGTCAATGAATGATCAATCCATGAAACCACGCCTCACGCTATTGACCACGTGCCTGTTGCTGGCCGCCTGCGGCACGCCTGTATCTGCCCCGGACAGCGGCATCCAGCCACCACCAACCTGGGCGTTTGCGCAAAGCGCGGCGATTCAACGCAACGATGCCCGCTGGTGGCAACGCTTCGGCAGCCCGGAACTCAACCGCCTGATCGAACAGGCCAGCCGTGACAGCCATGAAGTCGGCGCGGCCATGGCGCGAGTGCGACAGGCACAGGCAACGGCGATCATCGGTGGTGCGCCGCTGTTGCCCGAACTGGGTTACGACCTGCGTGGCGAACGCAACAAGTTCATGCGCAGCAGCGACCGCAAGGCCAACCCGTCGGACGACAACAACACCGACATGTTTACCGCCGCCCTGACCGCCAGTTACGAGGTGGACTTCTGGGGCGGCGTGGCGGCCGGTCGCGACAGCGCCGTGCAGCGCCTGCGTGCCAGCCAGTTCGATCAGGCGACCGTGGAACTGACGCTGCTCGGCAACGTTGCCGACCGCTACGCGCAAACCTTGTCGGCCCGCGAGCAAGGCCGTATTGCCGCGCTGAACCTGGCCAACGCGCAGAATGTGTTACGACTGGTGCAGACTCGTTACGACTCAGGCTCGGCTACGGCACTGGAGCTGGCGCAGCAAAAGAATCTGGTCGCCACGCAGCAACGCGAACTGCCACGCCTTCAACAACTGGCCAACGAGCAGTTGATCACCCTCGCCGCCCTGCTGGGCCAGCCGGTGCAGAACCTCAGGCTCGGCAATCAGGCGTTCGACACACTGAGCTGGCCGGACATCGGCAGCAGTGTGCCCAGCGATCTTCTGACCCGCCGCCCGGACCTGGCCAAGGCCGAAGCCGAACTGGCGGCCGCGCATGCCGACGTTACGGTCGCCCGCGCCGCGATGCTGCCCACACTGACCCTGAGCGCCCGCATCGGTACCGAATCGGTCCGCGCCGAAGACTGGCTGCGCGCACCGTTCAGCAGTCTGGCGGCAGGTCTGGTCGGCCCGATCTTCAACAACGGCCGTCTCGGGGCCGAACGCGACCGGGCCACGGCGCGGCAGGAAGAGCTGCTGGAAACCTATCGCGGCGCGATCATCAACAGTTTCGCCGACGTGGAAAAAGCCCTGAACAGCATCGACGGTCTTGATCAACAGCGTGGCTGGCATGAAGAAGAATTGAAACAGGCACAGACCGCGTTTCGCATCGCACAGAGTCGCTATCAGGAAGGCGCAGAAGACCTGCTGACCGTGCTGGAAACCCAGCGCACGTTGTATCAGGCACAGGACGTCAGCGTGCAGTTGAGGCTGGCGCGGGTGCAGGCCAGTATCGCGCTGTACAAAGCGCTGGGCGGAGGCTGGCAGGTGCGCTGACGTGCATGGCAGACGCATCCAGATATCCCTGAAGAAACACAATTCAGACTGTGGGAGGCGGCTTGCCGGCGATGCGGTTTTTGAAGCGCCCTGTCAGTGACTGAGTTGACGCAGTCGCCGGCAAGCCGCCTCCCACAAGCCGATGTTGGCTGCAAGAAAGCGGTCAGGTGCTTAAAACCACTTCTCCGGCAACAGATTGCGCGCATACCACGGCCGACGTGGCACACGGCGGACCAGGTCGCCGAGTTTGTCATCGGCGGCGAAGGTAATGCGCAGCGCAAGCTTCATAACTTCCGGATCCATCTCCATCGAAGTCCCGGCCTGCAGGCCCGGCGTGGTGCTGCAACCGTGGGTAACCGGCCCCAGCCAGGGGTCGCTGACTTCCACCCAGCGACCCGGCGCGAACCAGGGCACGCCGTTGACCTCAAGGCGCTTCACCTCACCGGGATGAAACCGTTCGTGTGCCCGGAACCAGTCATCGATCCGGTCGTCGATCCAGCCATGGAACATCCAGAACACCGGGTTCACATGGGATGAGAACGGGTCGGCCAGAAAATCGTTTTCCGGCCCGAACCAGCGCTCGGCAAAGTCATCCGAACGCCGCGCCATCGGCACCGGCTGACCGTTGGCCGGGTCGCGGGCCACCGAGGCCCAGCGCATGTGCAGCCAGTCGTGCAGTTCCAGCTCGACCTGCGAACCGAACTGCCCCAGCGTCAGCTTCGACAGAAAGCGCGGGTCACGGTACTGGGATTCCCAGACCTGAAAATGCGTGTGATAGGTCTCGGGGCTTTTGATGTCGCTGACCAGTTGGGTGTATTCCTCATCGCCCTGCGCCAGCCAGTTCGGCGGCAGTGAACAGCCGTCGTGGTTGTCGAAGTAACGCGCAAAGCCCAGCCGGTCACGCTCAAGCTCCGGCTGTGGCATCGGAAAACGCGGCCAGGATGGCAGGTTCTGAATCTGCCGCGCCTCAATCAGCATGTGCCGGTGCATGAAGAAGAAATCCACGCCAGAGCCGTTGCGATCCTTGTGCGGCCCGCGAGCATCGCGCTCCTTGTCCCGCGGCCCTGGCTGCCAGCCAATCCCGCGCAACGCTTCTTGCTTGTCGGTCGGCAGTTTGTGCCACTTGTCCCGGGACGCATGCCACAACTGGTGAAACAGACGGTGCTCCTTAGAGATCAGCCAGGCATGAAATTCAGGCGTCAGGCTGACCCGTTCCCGCGCCTCGGGAAACAGTTGTCTGACCGCGATCACCCGGTTTTCCAGCTCCGGCAAGGCCAGCGGTCGATCAAGGCGTTCAATACGGCCACTCAGGGTGCCACTGCCCGCATTGCCGAATCCGCCCCACACCTCATCGAGGATCAGGCTGAACTCGTAATCCGGAGTATCGCTGCGCGGGTCATTGCCTGCGTGACCGTCCATGACCCGCAGATACAATTTGGCGGCGTCGGCCGGCTGCAGATCGCCGATCACCCGAAAGCGTGGCATTGCGTCGCCGCGCAGGTTGTCGGCGGTATCAATGTAACCGCGTATTCCACGGCCGCGCGGGGCGATATCGAGGAACATTTCCAGGCCGTGCAGCGGCGCCTCACGCAATCCGGCATCGCGGCCCTCGAAGCGCAACACCCAGACACCGCGCAACCTGTCGGCCAGACGCTGTGTGGCCGTGTCGGCCGGGCCTGCGGTGGCTTCGCCGGGTGTAATGGGCTCCTCGACGCGGGTGAACTCCCGATGTGCATACCAGGCAGCCGGTACTGCAGCGCCGGTCAGCGCCAGACCTGCCATGAAACCTCGTCGAGAAATCGTCATTGCCCTACCTGTTACAGCCCCCGAGACGCCGGGTATCCAGCTAGAACGTAAAGCCTTGCCATAAATTTACTTCGCGGCCCGCCTGGGAGGACGAGCACTGAGCGTGCCCGAACGCCTGGCACACTGAATTCACAGTCTGTGCCATTTGTGACGCAGAGCGTCACGGCCTGCATGCCCACGCGCAGCGATGGGCATGATCAGTCGCGGCCTGACAAGACCACCGCTAAATTTTCCCGCCATCCGCTCGTTCTCCCCAGATAGCAACGGCCCTGCTGCCTGCATGCAAGGCTGACCTGCACCGATCATCTGAACGAGACGGCAATGACAAAACCGCGTTGGAAAAAGGCTCTTTTCATCGGCCTGCCCCTGGCTCTGGCCCTCAGTGCAGGTGCGGGTTATCTGGCCTGGAATTACGGGTCGCCAGCGGGTTACCCGGTCAAGGTCATGAAGCAGGCCGAAGACCTTCAGGAGCGAATCATTTCCTTCGACAGCCACATCACGGTTCCGATGAAGTTCGGCAGCGAGCGTAACGAAGCCGACAAGGATGGCTCAGGACAATTCGATCTGGTGAAAACCGCACGCGGCCGTCTCTCGGGCGCGGCCTTGACGGTATTCGGCTGGCCGGAAATCTGGAATGGCCCCAACGCACCGCATCGCCCGACACCCGGCTTTGTCGACGAGGCGCGTCAGCAGCAGGAAGTGCGCTACAAGATCATCACCGGCATGGTTCGCGATTTCCCGAATCAGGTCGGCATCGCCTACACCCCTGACGACATGCGCCGCCTGCAGGGCGAAGGCAAGTTCGCGATCTTCATCAGCATGCTCAACGCCTACCCGCTGGGTAACGACCTCGATGCGCTGGACCGCTGGACTGCCCGGGGCATGCGCATGTTCGGTTTCAGTTACGTCGGCAACAACAGCTGGGCGGACTCGTCGCGCCCGCTGCCCTTCCTGAACGATACGCCGGATGCACTGGGCGGTCTGTCCGATATCGGCAAACAGGCCGTGCAGCGCCTGAACGACCTGGGCGTGATCATCGACGTGTCGCAGATGTCGAGCAAGGCGCTGGAACAGGTCAGCCAATTGAGCCGCACGCCGATGGTCGCCTCGCACTCGGCGCCGCGTGCGCTGGTGGACATTCCGCGCAACCTCAGCGACGAAGAAATGCAACTGATCAAGCAAAGCGGTGGCGTGGTGCAAGTGGTGGCCTTCCCCGCCTACCTCAAGCCCTTGAGCCAGAAGACCCAGGACAAGCTCAATGCGCTGCGCAAGGAATTCGACCTGCCGCCCTTGCCGAATCTGGCCATGGCGCTGATGCCCGGCGACGCGATCATTACGGTATGGCCAGAGCAGCGCTTCGGTGCCTACGCCAGCAAGCTGTACGCCATTCTCGAGGAAGAGCCCAAGGCCACGGTCAAGGATTTCGTCAACGCCATCGACTACACCGTGCGCAAGATCGGCATCGACCATGTCGGTATCAGCTCCGACTTCAATGACGGCGGCGGCGTAAAAGGCTTCAACGACGTCAGCGAGATCCGCAATGTGACCGCCGAGCTGATCGAACGCGGTTACGCCGAAGCGGACATTGCCAAACTGTGGGGCGGCAACTTCCTGCGTGTCTGGGAACAGGTGCAGGCCTCGGCAAAACCGGTGGCCCAGCCATGACTGATCGCAGAACGTTCCTCAAACAGGCCGGACTGCTGGCCGCCGCCCTGCCGCTCGGATCGAGCCTGATGGCGCCTGCTGTGGCCGCCACGTCAGACCCCGTGGACGCAGACAAGTGGACCGCACTGAAACAGCTGTTCAATCAGGATCCGGATTACATCCACTTCTCCAACTTTCTGGTGACGTCGCACCCAAGACCCGTGCGCGAAGCCATTGAGCAACACCGCGCCCACATCGACCGCAACCCTGGCCTGGCAATGGATTGGGATCTGCAGGAAACAGAACTGCGTGAACATGATGTGCGGGTCTGGGCTGGCAGATACCTGAACGCCAAACCCGGCCAGATCGCCCTGACCGGCAGCACCACCGAAGGGCTGGCGATCATCTACGGCGGCCTGCACGTGCGGCCGGATCAGGAAATTCTCACCACTGAACACGAACATTCCTGCGCCCGCAGCATCCTCAATTTCCGCCAGCAGCGTGACGGCACTCAGGTGCGCCGAATCCGCCTGTTCAAGGATCCGGCGCAGGTCTCGGCCGACGAAATCATCGGCTCGATTGCCCGCAGCATTCAATCCAACACGCGCGTACTGGGCATGACCTGGGTGCAATCGGGCAGCGGCGTGAAGCTGCCGCTCGGGGCCATCGGTGATCTGGTCGAAGAGCACAATCGCAACCGCGATGCCAAAGACCGCATCATCTATGTGGTCGATGGCGTGCACGGTTTTGGGGTGGAGAATCTGGATTTCCCGGAAATGAAGTGCGATTACTTTGTGGCGGGCACCCACAAATGGATGTTCGGCCCACGTGGCACCGGAATCGTCTGCGCCCGTTCGGAACAGATGACTGATCTCACGCCGACCATCCCGACCTTCTCCGAAGCGACCAATTTCGCCACCACCATGACGCCGGGTGGCTATCACTCGTTCGAACATCGCTGGGCGTTGAACAAGGCGTTCGAATTGCACCTGCAACTGGGCAAGGCCGACGTGCAAGCGCGCATCCATCAGCTCAACAGCTACATGAAGGAACGCTTGCAGGCGCAGCGCACTATCGAGCTGGTCACGCCGATGGACCCGGCCCTGTCGGCAGGCTTCAGTTTCTTCAGAATCAAGGATCAGGCCAGCGACGACGTAGCGGCCTGGCTGATGAAAAACCGCATGGTGGTCGATGCGGTCAGCCGCGATGTCGGCCCGGTGGTACGCACCGCGCCGGGCCTGCTGAACAGCGAAGTCGAAATCGACCGCTTCATGGCGCTGCTCAGCCAGCGCACCTGACGCCTGAACACCCGTTCTGCATCACCTGCTTTCCGTTTTCTGCCATTGAGGCCTGTCATGAAAAAGATGCTGTTCACCCTGTCCCTGACCTCGCTGCTGGGCCTGTCCTTGAGCGGCACCGCTCAGGCGGCAACCCCCGAGGCCGGCAACGTCTTCAAGGACTGCAAGGACTGTCCCGAGATGGTCGTGCTGCCTGCGGGCACCTTCACCATGGGCGCGCCGGAAGAGGAACTGGGTCGCCAGCCGGACGAAGGCCCTATGCACGATGTGACCTTCGCCAAGCCTTTCGCCATCAGTCGCTTTCAGGTGCTGAGCGGCGAATGGGACGCTTACATCAAGAGTTCAGGTTACAAAATGCCGGATGGCGATACTCGTCCCGGACGCGAATGCAAAGCGGGCAAGCCGCGCTATCCGCTGGGTCCGCGTCAGCCTGCGGTGTGCATGGACTGGAACGAAGCCAAGGCTTACGTCGCCTGGCTGTCGAAGAAGACCGGCAAGTCGTACCGCATGGTCAGCGAAGCGGCCCGTGAATACGCCGCACGCGGCGGCAGCAAAGGTTCGTTTCCCTTCCCGATGGATGAAGGCAAGCCTTACGGCATCGCCAAACACGCCAATACCTATGGCCCGGAAGACGGTTTCAGCTACACCGCTCCGGCGGGCAGCTACAGCCCGAACGACTTCGGCATCTACGATGCTCACGGCAACGTGTACGAATGGACTGCCGATTGCGAGACCAGCAACTACAACGGCGCGCCTACCGACGGTAGTGCCTGGCTGGCTGGCGATTGCACCTGGAAGATGATTCGCGGCAACGACTGGACCGAAGCGCCGATCTTCTCGCGCTCCGGCAACCGCAACAGCCGCCAGCCGGACGTGCGTGGCGACTGGCTGGGCTTTCGGGTCATGCGCGACCTCTGACCGACTCATCGAGCCTGCGGCCTTTGGCAGGGGCCGCAATCACGGACACTCACGAGAACCATCATGACGCTCAAAACGCAAAGCCTCGCCGGGGAAACCCTGAGAATCCTCAAACCCTTCTGGTGGCTGGTGGCGCTGTCGACGGTGCTGGGGATCGTCAGTGGCCTGAGCGTAACGGCGCTGCTGGCCACAATCAATAACGCGATGAACCTGCCGGGCGGACCGAACACCCATACCGCGCTGCTGTTCGCCGGGCTGTGCGTGCTGACACTGGCGTGTTCGACACTGTCCAACCTGTCGACCCACTACGTGGGTCAGCGTGTGGTCGCCAACCTGCGCCGCGAACTGGCGGCCAAAGTGCTGGTGGCGCCTATCGAGCAACTGGAACGCTACCGCTCGCACCGGCTGATTCCGGTGCTGCTCAACGACGTCAACACCCTCAGCACCTTCGCCCTGTCGGTAGCGCCGATGGTAATCGCCTTCACCGTGACCCTCGGCTGTCTGACCTATCTGGCCCTGTTGTCCTGGCAGATTCTGGCGCTGACGGTATTGACCGTAGTGCTGGGCACCGGCGCACAGTTCGTTGCCCACCGATTCGGCATGCGCAGCATTCTGGCGGCGCGCAACGGTGAGGACGAACTGCAGAAGCACTATCAGGCGCTGTCGGCAGGTGCCAAGGAACTGCGCATCCAGCGCAAGCGTCGCCAGCACATGCTCGATGAAAAGATTCAGGGCACCACCGAACGGATCTGCCGTTCGAACATTCGCGCGGCGAATATCTTTGTCAGCGCAGAGACCTTCGGCTCGATGCTGTTCTTTGCGGTGATCGGCATGGCCATCGCCTTCCAGGCCATGTGGCCGAACACCGAGAAAACTGTGCTGGGCGGTTTCGTGCTGGTAATGCTGTACATGAAAGGCCCGCTGGAGCGCCTGATCAACTCCCTGCCCGCCATCAGCCGTGCACAGATCGCCATGCGCCGCATTGCCGAGCTGTCGTGGAAGTTTTCAAGCCCCGAGCCTCACCTGCTGGTCAGCGACCGCCCCAATTCGCTGGCCAGTCTCAAGACCCTGGAACTGCATCAACTGCGTTACGACTACCCGCCTGTCGAAGGCAGCGACGCGTTCCACCTCGGCCCGGTCAACCTGAGTATCAAGCAGGGCGATATCGTGTTCATCGTCGGCGAGAACGGCTGTGGCAAGACCACGCTGATCAAGCTGCTGCTGGGCCTGTATACGCCGCAACAGGGCGAAATCCGCCTCAACGGCCAGACAATCACCCCGGAAAAGCTGGACGACTACCGGCAGTTGTTCACCACCATCTTCGCCGACTACTACCTGTTCGATGAGCCGCTGCAGGGTCAGGCCAGCCTGCCCGAAGACGCTGGCAAGTACCTGGAGCGTCTGGACATTGCCCATAAGGTCAGCATCCGCGACGGCGCGTTTACCACCACCGACCTGTCCACCGGTCAGCGCAAGCGTCTGGCGCTGATCAATGCCTGGCTGGACGAGCGTCAGGTGCTGGTCTTCGACGAGTGGGCAGCCGATCAGGACCCGGCCTTCCGTCGCGTGTTCTACACCGAGCTGCTGCCCGAGCTCAAACAACAGGGCAAGACGATTATCGTGATCTCCCACGACGACCGGTATTTCTACATAGCCGACCAACTGGTGCGCATGCAGGCCGGCAAAATCGACGTCGAACAGGTGCAGAACGCCTCCGTTTCCGCCTGATTTCAGGCGTTTCCGAAGCCCCGCCCGGCCTGTCCGCGAGCGGGGTTTTTTCATTCTGCGGGCAACCTGCGCATGAGCATTACTAGCCATCCGCCATCTTTTTTCGCGACATGTGAAAAATTCATTAAATAACAGTGATTCGCGTTCGTTCTCATTGACAGCAACGGTGCGCATGGCTGCCTTCCCGCCCGATTGCTCATAAAAAAGTTGCTCACGACTGCGCGAATGGCCGGCTGGACCAGACGGCGCAGATCTGATCGACGCTATCTGCCCTCTGCCGATACTTACTAAAAAGAGCCACGTCATGCACAACCCGTCACGACTCACCCCGCTCAGCAAAGCCTTGCTGCTCAGCCCGATGTTCAGTTCCCGACCCTCCATGGCAGCCATGGGTTTCGCGCTTTGCATGCCGCTGGCTGCGCAGGTTCAGGCAGAGGAAGTCTCTCCGGATGGCTCGACCACCGCAGCCACGGTGACCCTGGCCCCGACGGCCATTGACTCCAAATCGCTGGGCACCACCACGGACGGAACCGGTTCCTACACCACCGGCGCCGTGAGCATTGGCAAGGGCGCACCGCAGTCACTGCGTGAAACGCCGCAATCGGTCAGCGTCGTGACCCGTCAGGTGATGGACGACAACAACCTGAACAGCCTCAGCGACGTTCTGGAAGACACGCCCGGCATGAGCTTCCAGTACCGCAACTTCGGCGGTCACGTGTACACCTCGCGCGGGTTTTCCCTGCTGGCGGAAAGTTTTCTGGTCGATGGCATCGGCGGTCAGGGCTATCAGATCACCGGCTGGATGCAGCCGGACATGGCCATTTACGACCGTGTCGAAGTATTGCGTGGCGCCTCCGGTCTGCTGGTCGGCGCAGGTCAGCCTGGCGGCGCGGTGAACCTGGTGCGCAAGCGCCCGACCGCCGAAAACAAATTTTCCATCACCACCCGCGCCGGTTCCTGGGACCAGTACCGGGTCGATCTGGACGGCAGCGGCAAGCTCAATGATTCGGGCACCCTGCGTGGCCGTATGGTCGCCGCCTATGACGACAGTGGCTCGTACCTGGATGGCCGCGACAGCCGCACGCCGCTGCTGTACGGCATCGTCGAAGCCGACGTGACCGACAACACCACGCTGACCATGAGCCTGCGTCGTCAGGAACAGGTCATCAACGGTTACTCCATCTATGGCCTGCCACGCTACAGCAACGGCCAGTCGCTGGGCCTGTCGCGCTCGACCAACCTGGCGCAGGACTGGAACCGTCTCGAAAGCGACATGACCGAGGTGTTCACCGAAATCGAACACCGTTTCAACGATGACTGGAGAAGCCGTACGTCGTTGACGTATTCCCAAGGCGGGTTTGATCAGGCGATTGCGTATGCACGCGGCGCGGTGAACCCGGTCACGCTGGCAGGCTCGACCTTCCAGAACACCTTGTTCCGCAAGGACGAAGTCAACAGCACCGGCCTGAACAGCCAGTTGGAGGGCAACTTCAACGCGTTCGGCCTGAACCATCAGTTGACGCTGGGGGCTGACTGGTCCAGACAGGAATCCAATACCAAACAGGCGACGGTCAGGACGGCTTCACCCATCAACATTTTCAATGTCAACCAGAACGCCTTCGCCAAACCGGTGCGTCCGGCCTGGGGCAATGACATCGACATGACCGAAGAGCGCGCGGGCCTTTACGCCAACGCGCGCATTCACTTGAGCGAGCCATTGAGCGTGGTACTCGGCAGCCGCTTGAGCTGGTACGACTATGAATACGACGTCAAACGCGGTGCCGCCAACAGCTACGAATCCAAGCAGACGCAGGAATTCACACCGTTCGCCGGTTTGATCTACGACATCAACGACAACTGGTCGTGGTACGCCAGTTACGCCGACATCTTCACGCCGCAGGCCGATTTCGTCGACGTGGGTGGCTCGCCACTGGATCCAGCCATCGGTTCCAACTACGAAACCGGCTTCAAGGGCGAGCTGTTCGACAAGCGTTTGAACCTGTCCATGGCGCTCTTCTACATCAAGCAGAAAGACGTCGCGGCGGTGGATCTGTCGGCAGAAGCCTCGGAAGTGTTCTGCCCTAACAGCTCTGACGGTTCGTGCTACGTGCAGGACGGTATCAAGCGCAGTAAGGGCGTGGAAATCGAAGCCAGCGGCGAAGTGCTGCCGGGCCTGCAAGTGTTCGGTGGTTACACCTACAACATGCTGCGTAACAACGGTGATGCGGAAGTCGCCTACGAAACGCCGAAACACATGCTGCGCCTCAACACCAGCTACAACCTGCCGGGCGCCTGGAATCGCCTGACCCTGGGTGCCGGTGTATCGGCGGATTCGGGTTATGAAGTACCGTCCAATGACCAGTTGGGCGTTTCAGGTCGCGCAATCTGGGATGCGCGTGCCTCCTGGAAGCTGGACGAAAACTGGCGTGTTTCGCTCAACGCCGAGAACCTGTTCGACCGCAAGTACTACACCACTGCCGTGGCCACCGACCGTTCCAACGTGTACGGCGAACCCCGCAGCTACGTCCTGACCCTGCGCGGAGATTTCTGATCCGCCGCCAGACTCACGGATAACTGCAACAGCCACAAAGCCAAGGGGAAACCCTTGGCTTTTTGTGCTTTCGCGGTGCTGAGATCGAGGGTATTTGCCCGATGCCGGAAACCGCCCGTGATGGGTGCGAGCATACGCTGTGTCAAAAACACTGAACGTGCTGAGCAAGACTGACGCCCCGAACCACCCGAACGACGACAAATACACTATCCTGCACGCGCGTACCAAAAGAGCCCTCCTGCTATGCCTCCACCCTTCGAACGCTGCCACTCGGGACGCGTAAAACCCTTCGACAAAAGCCCGAAATCCGGGTTGACGTTGAGGGGGCTGGGTCTGGTTTTTTCGCTGTTTCTTCAGGGTAATGCGCTGGCCGAGGCGTTCGACTTCGACATCCCCGCTCAGCCCTTGAACAGCGCCTTGAAAGAACTGGCGCGTCAGGGCGATCTGCAAGTGCTGTACAACCCCGATGACGTGCGTGGCAAGACCGGCGGCGTGGTGCGCGGCAAACTCACGCCCGAGCAGGCAATCACGGATCTGCTGCGCAGGGCCGGAGTGGCCCATACCTTCGAAGCCAACACCCTGACGCTTGGCGTGACGCCGCTTTCGCCGCCTGTGACCCTCAAGCCGGTGGCGATTCAGGCGCGGCAGTTTGGCGTCACCACCGAAGGCAGCGGCTCGTATACCACCACGGCCGTGAGCCTGAACAAAACGCCTCAGTCACTGCGTGACACGCCGCAGTCGGTGACCGTGATGACACGCCAGTTGATGGACGACAAAAACCTGACCGGCCTCGACGAGGTAATGGCGCAAACGCCGGGCATTACCTTCTCGCAACGCAATTTCGGCTCGCACGTCTACAGCTCACGCGGCTTCGCCATGGAGGACGAAAGCTACACCCTCGATGGCGTTTCCGGGCAGGGCTACAGCGTGACCGGCTGGATGACGCCGGACATGGCCATCTACGACCGCGTCGAAGTGCTGCGCGGTGCTGCCGGCCTATTGATCGGCGCAGGCAATCCGGGTGGAGCGGTCAATCTGGTGCGCAAGCGCCCGACCGCCATCCCTCAGTTCTCGGTCACCACCCGCGCAGGCAGTTGGGACAACTATCGCGTCGATCTGGATGGCAGCAGCAGGCTCAACGACTCGGGCAGTGTGCGCGGTCGCTTCGTGGCCTCGTATGAAGACCGGGGGTACTTCATCAATGTGCTGCACAAGACCGCCCCGCTGCTCTACGGCATTCTGGAAAGCGACCTGAACGAGGACACCACGCTGACCCTCGGGGTACGCCATCAGCGTGCGGACACTCATGGCTTCTCGATATTCGGCTTGCCGCGCTACAGCGACGGCCGGGCGCTCGAGGTGTCGCGCTCGACCTCGCTCGCTCAATCCTGGAACCGTCACGAGACGCAGACCCATGAAGTCTTCGGCGAACTGGAACACCGTTTCGACGACGACTGGACAGCGAAACTGTCCGCTACGCATTCCAACGGTTCGTTCGAACAGCAGGTCGCCTACGCCCAGGGCGCCATCGACTCACAAACGCGAGCAGGCTCCCGCCTGATCAAAACCCTGTTCCGCTCGGACGATCTGCAGAGTGACGGCCTGGACGCCCATCTGGACGGCCGCTTCGAGGGATTCGGCCTGACTCATCAGTTGACGCTGGGCGCCAATGGGTCCGAGCAGAAACGCGACTCACGTTATGCCACGGTCAATACGGTTCGAGCGGTCGATGTGTTCAATGTCGATCACGACGCGATCAACGAACCCGCACGCCCGGCCTGGAGCAGCACCGATTTCAGCGACAAGCGCTACGGCGTCTACAGCAATCTGCGGCTGGGCCTGACCGATGCGCTGAGTCTGGTCATGGGCGGCCGCATAAGCGGGTATGACTACCAGACCGAATCGGCAGGATTGACGACCCGCGCCCGACAGGACAACGAAGTCACGCCCTTTCTCGGTGTGATCTACGACCTGTCCCGGGACTGGTCGTGGTACGCCAGCTACACCGATATCTTCCTGCCGCAGAGCAGCTATCGCACGGCAGGCGGCGCCCTGCTCGATCCGGCCATCGGCGCCAGTCACGAAACCGGGATCAAGGGCGAACTGTTCGACAAGCGCCTGAACGTATCCTTTGCGGTGTTCTACGTGAAACAGAAGGACGTCGCGGTCGAGGATGATGCCCATGTCGGCGAGTGCCTGATGAACGACGCCTACGGGACCTGTTACCTGAACGGCGAGGTACGACGCAGCAAGGGTTTCGAGATGGAAGTCAGCGGCGAGTTGCTGCCGGGGTTGCAGACGCTGGCGGGCTACACCTTCAACCTCACCCGCGGCAGTGACGGCCAGTCCATTTCTGCCGAGACACCGCGGCACATGGCACGCATCAGCAGCGATTACACCCTGCCCGGCGCGTGGAGGCGGCTGTCCATTGGCGCTGGCGTGTCGGCCCAGAGCGGCTACCGGGAAACCGAATCGACCCAGGTCATCGAAAACCCCGGCCGGGCGATCTGGGATGCCCGTGTGTCATGGAAGCTCGATGAGCACTGGTCCATCGCGCTGAACGGCAACAACCTGCTCGACCGCAAGTATTACAAAGCCACGGGTGACATCGACCGGGGCAACTATTACGGCGATCCGCGCAACTACGTCCTGACGGTGCGAGGGGATTTCTAGCGGTCGGGCGGGTGACAGGACCACGTGAGCCGACACCAGACTGTGGGAGGCGGCTTGCCGACGAAGAACGATCACGCGTTTTACTGAAATAACGCGTGTACTCCATCGCGGGCAAGCCCCCTCCCACAGCTGTGTGATCTGACCCCAAGAGGTCAGAGGGTTGTCCAACTGTTGGGGTGCAGACCAGGTAATGGCTGAAAGACAGCGCTGTGGCGCATTGTCTGGAATGCGTCCACAACGAACTAGGCCCTCAGGCGCGCCACCAGCCCATCCAGAAACGCATCGGCAATCACCACGTTATCGTGGCGCTGATCGATCACGCTTGAACTTGCCAGCCCGTTCACCGAGCACTGTTCGAGCAATACCCGTTCAGCCTTGGCGATCTGATCGGGCTGGCGGCTTTGTCCGGCCCACCAGCAGTCGACCTTGACGTTCAACCGTTTCAGCGTGAAGGCTTCGCTCAGGCGGGCGTTGGCGTCCAGCAGGCGGTAGCCGGTTTCGATTTCGTCCTGCACGGCGATGTCCTGGAACACGCTGCGCAGGCTGTCGGCACTCATGCCTGCGTCCAGCGCGACCTGATCGACCACCCGGTCGATCACTTCGCTTTCGCGTGAAGCCGACTGCCGTGCCGTCTCGATCAACTGAACAATGCTCTCTTCCTGCAAGCCCGGCACAAAGGCCTGAAGGCTCTTGATCAGGCCGCGATAGTAATTCTCGTCCTGCTTTTGCCGGGTGACGTCAGGCGCTTCCTCAACCCACTCCATGCCGATGGAAACGGGCAACTGGGTATCCACCAGTCCCACGAACTCCACGCGTTCGCCAGCGCTTTCCAGGCAGTGCGCGATGTCGATGGCCAGCGCGCCGCCCATCGACCAGCCCAACAGACTGTAAGGCCCGACCGGCTGGGTGTTGCGAATCTGCTCGACGTAGTAACCGACCATGTCCACCCACGATGTATCGAACCAGCCCGGCACCACGTACGCCTTGTTGACAAGCCCGTAGACCACGCGGTCGTCGTTCAGCCTGCCCGCCAGCGGGTAGTAGGAATACGTACCGCCGCCGCCCGGCGGCAAGCAGAACACCGGTGTCCGGGTCGAACCACTGGTGTTCATGGCAATGACTGCCGACTTGACCTTCGCCTCGCCAGCACGCATGAAGTCGGCCAGCTCGCCCAGGGTCTGCATCAACAAAAAGTCATGCAGTTTGATCGAGACATCAAACGTCTCGCGTATCCGCCCGGCCAGCGACACCGCCAGCAAAGAGTGCCCGCCCAAGGCAAAAAAGTTGTCGTTCAGCCCGACGCGTTCGACCTGCAGCACCTGCTCCCAGAGCGCAGCCAGGCGCTGTTCGAATTCGGTGCGCGGCGCCACGTAACCCTGAGCACGGCCTGCTTCAGGCTTGGGCAGGGCGCGGCGGTCCAGCTTGCCGTTGGCGGTCAGCGGCATGGCGTCGAGCATTACAAAATGCGCAGGCACCATGTAATCCGGCAGGAGGGCCTTGAGCTGCGCTTTCAGCGCTTCACGCAAGGTGTCTGCATCCTGCGAACGATCACTCGGCACCAGATAGGCCACCAGTTGTTTGCCGGTCGGGCCGTCGATGTCGATCACGCTGGCTTCGCGCACAGCGGGGTGTTCAAGAAGACGCGCTTCGATTTCACCCAGCTCGATGCGCAACCCGCGGATCTTCACCTGATGGTCGATACGCCCGGCGTACTCAATCACGCCCTCATGACGATAGCGCGCCAGATCTCCCGTGCGGTACAGCCGCCCTCCACCCTGCTCGTCGAACGGGTCCGGCACGAAGCGTTCGGCCGTCAGCGCGGCGCGGTTGTGATAACCCCGCGCCAGCCCGACACCGCCCAGGTACAGCTCCGAAGCCACGCCCGGTGCGGCGGGCAGCAGACCGTCATCGAGGATGTGGGTCTTGAGGTTGTCGATGGGACGACCGATCGGCACGCTCAGTACGTCGTCCGGCGAACAGGTCCAGTGCGTGACGTCGATGGCCGCTTCGGTCGGGCCGTAGAGGTTGTACAGCCCGACCTGCGGCAGGCGCTTGAGCACCTGTCCGGCCAGTTCCGCAGGCAAGGCTTCGCCGCTGCACACCACTCGTTTCAGGCTGTGGCAGCTTTCCACCTGTCGATGGCCGAGGAAGGCCTGCAGCATGGACGGCACGAAGTGCAACGTCGTGACCTGATGCTGCTCAATGGTCTGCACCAGTCGCTCAGGATCGCGATGATCACCCGGCAGCGCCACGGCCAGACGAGCCCCCGTCAGCAGCGGCCAGAAGAACTCCCAGACCGACACGTCGAAACTGAACGGGGTTTTCTGCAGCACCGTGTCGGTTGCGTCCAGCGCGTAGGCCTTCTGCATCCAGTGCAGGCGGTTGACCAGCGCACGATGGCTGTTGCCCGCGCCCTTGGGTTTGCCGGTCGAGCCCGAGGTGTAAATCATGTAGGCCAGGTTCAGCGGATCCGTCAGGTTGACCGGGTTGGCGGTGCTGTAGCCGTCCAGCCCGTCGCCGTTGCGATCCAGACACAGACTCTGCACCCCGGCAGGCAGTGGCAGACGCGCCAGCAGCGGGGTCTGGGTCAGCAGCAGGCCGACGCCGCTGTCCTGCATCATGTAGGCCAGTCGGTCTTCGGGATAATCCGGGTCCAGCGGCACGTAGGCACCGCCCGCCTTGACGATGGCCAGCAGGCCGATCACCAGTTCCAGGCTGCGCTCGACACAAATCCCGACCCGCACATCCGGACCGACACCCGACTCCCGCAGTCGGTGGGCCAGTTGGTTGGCACGGGCATTGAGCTGCGTGTAGCTCAGTTGTTGTTGATCAAAGATCAGCGCGGGCGCGTCCGGCGTTTTTTGAACCTGAGCCTCGATCAGCGTGTGAATGCACTGCTCGCTCGGGAAGACCGCAGACGTGGCGTTCCAGTCGCGCAATACCTGCTGCTGCGCAGGCTGATCCAGCAGCGCCAGCTCACCCATTGCAGCCTTCGGATCACGAATCAGCGCCTGCAACAGGTGCTGGAAATGCGCCGACAGCTGCACCACGTCGGCTTCGCTCAGGCTCTGCCGGTCGTAGCTGAAGCGTATCGACAGGGTCTGGCCCAGGTTGACCACCAGCGTCAGCGGGTAATGAGTCTGCTCCTGGGTGTGCAGGCCGCCGAACACCAGCCCCGGTGGTGCGGTCTGTTGCAACGCATCGGAAACCGGGTAGTTCTCGAACACCAGAATGCTGTCGAACAGCGCATCACCGCCGCTACGCGCCCAGCGCTGAATGTCGTACAGCGGCGTGTGTTCATGTTCGCGCAGGGCGAGGTTCCTGGTCTGGACCTGCTGGACCCAGTCGGCGACGCGCTGCTCGGGACGTGGGCTGGCAATCACCGGCAAGGTGTTGATGAACAGACCGAGCTGTTCTTCGACGCCCGGCAACTCGGCAGGACGCCCCGCCACCGTTGCACCGAAGGTCACGCTGGAGTGCCCGGTGTAGCGTTGCAGCACCAGCAGCCAGGCCGATTGCACCAGCGTATTGAGGGTCACGCGCTGCTCGCGGGCGAATTCGCTCAGGGCCTGCGTGGTCTGCGCATCGATCAGGTGCAGATGATCACCCTGCCCTGCTTCACCCGGTTGCGACTTGAAGCTCTGCATCAGGCGGGTCGGCTCATCCAGTTCCGCCAGTTGTTCGGTCCAGAAACGCTCGCTGAGCGCCGCGTCCTGACGTTGCAGCCATCCGATGTAATCGCGATAACGGCTGGTCTGCCTTGCCAGCGTCTGTCCGCTGTAGCGCTGCAGCACCTCGCCCAACAGGCGCGAACTGCTCCAGCCGTCCATGAGAATGTGGTGGCTGGTGTAGATCAGTTGATGGCTGTCTTCGCCGGTGCGCAATACCGCAAGACGCAGCAGCGGCGCCTGAGTCAGATCGAAACCCTGGCGGCGGTCAGCCTCGGCCCAGTCGTCCAGCCATTGCGGCGTCTGGCCTCTGGCATCCACTTCGGCGAACGGCATCGGCACTTCGCGCAACACTACCTGCAATGACTCATCCAGATGGCTGACGAAACCACTGCGCAGCACTTCGTGGGTATTCAGCGTGGCCTGCCAGGCCGCCCTGAAACGCGTGACGTCCAGACCACTGACCTCGACGCGCATCTGATTGATGTAATTGCCCGCTTCCTGTTCGAACAGGGTGTGGAACAGCATGCCCTGCTGCATCGGTGCCAGCGGGTAGATGTCTTCGATGTCGCGGGCCGCCATCGGCAGGCTGTTCAGTTGCGCCTGGGTCAGACGGGCCAGCGGGAAGTCGGACGGTGTGACGCCGGACACGCCTTGCGCCGTGCAGTGTGCGATGAGCTGCTGCAACTCCAGCGCGTAGTCATCGGCCAGACGTTGCACGGTGCCGGTCTCGAACACCGCGCTGCTGAAACTCCAGCTCAGACGCAGCTCGCCGCCGTACACCTGACCGTTGATACTGAGGGGCGCAGCCAGCGGCGCTTCGGCGCTTTGAGAAGCACCCGCGCTATCGGCCGATGGGGCAAACAACGCGTCCTGCGCGTCGAAACTGCCGTCGAACCGGCCCAGGTAGTTGAAGACGATGCTGCCCTGCGGCAACTGCTGCAGCGCATGACACGCGGCGTCGCTGCCCAGATAGCGAAGCGCGCCATAACCGATCCCCTTGTGGGGCACCGCGCGCAATTGCTCCTTGATGGTCATGATCGAATCGGACAACGCGTCCCGCGGCGACAGCCTGACCGGGTACAGGTTGCTGAACCAGCCAACGGTGCGGCTGAGGTCGAGCGTGTCGAACAGATCCTCACGGCCATGGCCTTCAAGGCGGATCAGTACGTCGGAGCGTTCGGTCCAGCGGCTGATCACTCGGGCCAGCGCGGTCAGCAGCAGGTCGTTGATCTGGGTGCGATAGGCCGCCGGTGCGTCCTGCAGCAGTTGCCGGGTCAGTTCGCTGTCCAGTTGCGTGACCACAGAAGTCGCGTGTTTCTGCTGCTGCCCGCCCTGCGGGTTGTCGCATGGCAATGCGTCACTGACGTCCTGCAACTGACGTTGCCACCACGCCAGCTCCTGCTCAAGCGCAGCGCTTTGTGCGTAGGTTTGCAGGTGTTCGGCCCAGCTTTTCAGAGAGCTGGTTTTACTCGGTAGCGCCACGGCCTGTCCTGCAGCGACAGCCTGATACACCTGTTGCAGGTCTTCGAGCAGTACACGCCATGACACGCCGTCTACCACGAGGTGGTGAATGACCAGCAGCAGACGTTGCTCGTTCTGCGGCAGATTGATCAGCACGGCACGCAGCAGCGGCCCGTTCTTCAGGTCGAGGCTGCGCTGGGCTTCTTCGGCCAGTTCGGTCAGACGTTCGGCGTCTTCCAGCGCATGCGTCCACAGCACATCCCGTGTGTCTGGCGCGCCAAAGGTGGCATGCCACTGGCCGTCCTGCCGAGAGAAGCCCAGCCGCAAGGCGTCATGCTGCTCGATCAGCGCTGTCAGCGCGCTTTGCAGTGTGTTCACGTCCAACGTGGTGTTGACCTTGAGCATCACCGCCTGATTCCAGTGATGACGCTCTGGAACCTCCAGCTCGAAGAAACGCGCCTGAATGGGCAGCAGCGGCAGCGAACCGCTGACCTGCTCCACCGCAGCCGTTGGCTTCTTCTGAATCAGTTTCGCCACCGTCGCCAATTGGCCGATGGTCTGCTTTTCAAACAACTGCTTCGGGCTGAGCCTGATGCCCTGACGCTTGGCGCGGGCGATGATTTGCAGGCTGAGGATCGAGTCGCCACCCAGTTCGAAGAAGTTGTCGGTGCTGCCCACCTGATCGAGCTTGAGCACGTCGGCCCAGACGGCGGCGAGTTTCTCCTCGACCTCGCCGGCCGGTGCGGTGTAACGCTGTTTGACCACACCCGGTTTGGGCAACGCACGTTTGTCGAGCTTGCCGTTGGCAGTCAGCGGCAGGCGGTCGAGTAGCAGGATCTGCGCAGGCACCAGGTACTCCGGCAGGCAGGCGGCCAACTGCTCGCGCAGGGTTTCAACGCTCACCGACGCCACGCACCAGGCCACCAATTGTAGCCGCGACTCATCGCTTTCCAGCGGTTGAGCCAACACAACGGCCTCGGCCACGCCGTCCAGAGTTTGCAGCAGTTGCCCGACTTCACCGGGTTCGACCCGGTAGCCACGGATTTTCACCTGATCGTCAGCGCGGCCCAGGTATTCCAGCACGCCATCCACCCGGCGCGCACGGTCGCCCGCGCGGTACAGGCGTTTGCCATCGGCTTCAGGGTCCGGCACGAAACGTTCGGCCGTCATTGCCGCACGGCCCAGATAACCCTGCGCCAAGCCTTCGCCACCCAGGTACAACTCGCCTGCAACCCGCTCGGCGACCGGATTCAGGTAAGCGTCCAGCACCCGTGCCTTGCCATTGGCCAGCGTCTGACCGACAGGAACACTGCGGCAGGCGGGCAACTTTTCAGCCACTTCGTGAGTGAGGATGCCGACCGTTGTTTCGGTGGGGCCATAGTGGTTGACGATCCGGCAACCCGGCTTGAGCGAGCGAACCTGCTCGATCAAGGCCCACGAACTGACCTCGCCCCCCAGAATCAGCATCTGCTTCGGCAACACGTCGGCGGGTCTCGCGGCCTGTAGCAGACCTTGCAGATGGCTCGGTACGATCTTCAGCACATCCACCTGATGCTCGGCCATGTAGCGGGCAAATCCATCGGGGTCGAAGGCCTGTTCATGAGACAACAAGTGCAAGGTACGACCCGACGCCAGCGCACCGAACACCAAGGTATGCCCCAGGTCGGCCGCTACGGTGGAGACCATTGCCATGCCGGCCTCGGCATCGAGCGACAGGCGCGTCAATACGGACTGCACATAATTGGCCAGCGCGCCGTGGCTGATCACCACGCCCTTGGGCTGCCCGGTAGAGCCGGAGGTGTAAATGATGTAGGCCGGTTGCTCGGCAACCACCTGAACACCCAACGCCTCATCTGTGAAATCGTCCCACTGCAGCGCATCGAACGCCAGCACCGGACAGATGCCAAGCTGTGCGGCCTTGTCGTTGTCCGCGGCATGGATCAGCAATACCGCGCCGCTGTCCCTGGCCAGTTGCTGCAAGCGCTCGGCAGGCTGCGAGGTGTCCAGCGGCAGGTACACCGCACCCAGTTTCAGCACCGCCAGCAGGCTGACCACCCACTCCACGGAGCGGTCCTGACACAGCGCAACCGTCATGCCTGCGCCGAGGCCCTGGGCTTGCAGGTAACGGGCGAAGCGATTGGACTGCTGCTCCAGTTGAACGAAGCTCAGTGTCTGCTGGCCAACCCGCACGGCCGTCTTGTCGCCTCCGGTGTGCAAACCGTTTTGCCAGAGACGGATGAAGTCGGCGCAGGCGAACGCCTGCGATGCGTCGATGATTGGCAGCGAGCCTGTCAGCGGTTGATCCGCCAGACGACGATCAACGCTCGTCACCAGCGCCTGCAACGTTTCGCGCAAGGCGTCAGCGATGCGCTCGATGGTACGGGCCTCGAACAGCTCGGTGGCGTAAGTGAAGTAACCGCGCAGGCCACCCGGCGTGTCGGTGAAATCGAAGGCCAGATCGAAGCGTGCATCGCCTGCGCCCACCGGAAATTCGCTGACGCTCAGCCCGGAAAGGCTCTGGCGCGAGGCGTCGGTCTGTTCGGCAGCGTAGACATGTTGATTGATCTTGAACTGGAACAACGGGTTGTGCCCCAGATTGCGCTCCGGCGCCAAAGCGTCTACCAGATGCTCGAACGGCAGCTCCTGATGCGACTGCGCGTTGCTCACCACCTCTTTCACCTGATCCAGCAACGCCGCAAAACTTTGCCGCTCGTCCACCTGCACACGCAGCACTTGGGTGTTGATGAAGAAACCGATCAGCCCTTCCAGCTCGCTACGGGTACGCCCGGCATTCGGCGCACCGATGCGAATATCCGCCTGCCCGCTGAAGCGCGACAGCACCACCGACAGCGCCGCCAACACCTGCATGAAGATCGTCTGGCCACGGCCGCGGGCCAGGTTTTTCAGCTGTGTCGACAGCTGTTCAGAGAGATCGACACGCACCATCGCCCCGCGATGACTGGGCTGCAACGGACGCTCATGGTCCAACGGCAGGGTCAGCAACGGGTGCTCGCTGCCGAGTTGCTGCTTCCAATAATCCAGCTGCCGCTCGCCCTCTCCGGCTTCCAGCCAGGCGCGTTGCCAGATGGCGTAGTCAGCGTATTGAATTGCCAGCTCAGGCAAGGTCGCGGTCTGGCCCAGCACTTGCGCCTGATACAACTGCACGAACTCACGAATCAGCAGTTCGCCCGACCAGCCGTCGGAGACGACGTGATGCAGGCACACCGTCAGCACGTGTTCGGCGTCACTCAACCGGAACAGCTTGACCCGCAGCAACGTGCCGCTGAGCAGATCGAACGGCTTATGCAGCTCGGCACGTACCTGCGCCTCTATCTGCTCTGCCTCGACACTGACGCACTCAAGAGCCACATTGCCCTGCGGGAGAATTTCCTGATGAAACTCGCCGTCTTCGGAGACGAACCGGGTGCGCAGGGTTTCGTGGCGCTGTACCAGTTGATCGAGCGCTGCACCGAGCGCCTGCGGGTTCAGCGGGCCGTTCAGACGCACCGCCAGTGGCACGTTGTAGGCGATGTTGTGCGGTTCCATCTGCCAGAGAAACAGCATGCGTTGCTGCGCGTACGACAGTGGAATGCGAGCGGTCTCATGGCGGGTCACGGCAATCGGCAAGAGCCGGAAGCTCTGCCCGGTTTCATTCATCTTGCCGAGAATCCGGCGACGCTGTTCGACGGGCAAACCGACGAAACGCT
This sequence comes from Pseudomonas sp. CDFA 610, assembly GCF_021147865.1. Lineage (NCBI taxonomy): Bacteria > Pseudomonadati > Pseudomonadota > Gammaproteobacteria > Pseudomonadales > Pseudomonadaceae > Pseudomonas > Pseudomonas sp. CDFA 610. Next base: position 254,789 of record NZ_JAGTPM010000006.1, on the reverse strand, counting down.
GGGCGATACGCGCTGCTGCAGACTGGTCCATGTCAGATACCCGCCATTTCGTTCATCATTTTCTCGATATCGGACAAGCCGTCCTCGGTCAGCGACAGGCCGCTCTGAGCGAACGCCTGAATAAATTCGGCCAATTGCGGTTTCTCGAAGATCAGCCGCAACGGGATGTCGATACCCAGTCCCGAGTGGATTCTGGACACCAGTTGTGTAGCCAGCAGCGAATGACCGCCCAGTTCGAAGAAGTCGTCGGTCAGCCCTACCCGCTCGACCTTCAATACCTCGGCCCAGATCGCCGCCAATTGCTGTTCCTGCTCAGTGACCGGTGCCACGTAAAGGCGTGCAGCCTGGCTGGAATGTGGCTTCGGCAAGGCCTTGCGGTCCAGCTTGCCGTTGGCCGTGAGCGGCATTTCCGTCAGCCAGACAAGGTGCTGAGGCACCATGTAGTCCGGCAGTGTTTCCTTGAGGAACGCCTTGAGCACGTCGCGCATAACGTCGGCCTCGGGTGCCTGATCGTTCGTCACCAGATACGCGGCAAGCTGCTTGCCGGAAGGACCGTCGATGTCGATCACGCTGGCTTCGCGCACAGCGGGGTGTTCAAGAAGACGCGCTTCGATTTCACCCAGCTCGATGCGCAACCCGCGAATCTTCACTTGATGGTCGATACGCCCGGCGTACTCGATCACGCCTTCATGGCGATAGCGCGCCAGATCTCCCGTGCGGTACAGCCGCCCTCCACCCTGCTCGTCGAACGGATCCGGCACGAAGCGTTCGGCCGTCAGCGCGGCGCGGTTGTGATAACCCCGCGCCAGCCCGACACCGCCCAGGTACAGCTCCGCCGCCACGCCCGGTGCGGCGGGCAGCAGACCGTCGTCGAGGATGTGGGTCTTGAGGTTATCGATGGGACGACCGATCGGCACGCTCAGTACGTCGTCCGGCGAACAGGTCCAGTGCGTGACGTCGATGGCCGCTTCGGTCGGACCGTAGAGGTTGTACAGCCCGACCTGCGGCAGGCGCTTGAGCACCTGTCCGGCCAGTTCCGCAGGCAAGGCTTCGCCACTGCACACCACTCGTTTCAGGCTGTAGCAGCTTTCCACCTGTCGATGGCCGAGGAAGGCCTGCAGCATCGACGGCACGAAGTGCAACGTCGTGACCTGATGCTGCTCAATGGTCTGCACCAGTCGCTCAGGATCGCGGTGATCACCCGGCAGCGCCACGGCCAGACGAGCCCCCGTCAGCAGCGGCCAGAAGAATTCCCAGACCGACACGTCGAAGCTGAACGGGGTTTTCTGCAGCACCGTGTCGGTTGCGTCCAGCGCGTAGGCCTTCTGCATCCAGTGCAGGCGGTTGACCAGCGCACGATGGCTGTTGCCCGCGCCCTTGGGTTTGCCGGTCGAGCCCGAGGTGTAAATCATGTAGGCCAGGTTCAGCGGATCCGTCAGGTTGACCGGGTTGGCGGTGCTGTAGCCGTCCAGCCCGTCGCCGTTGCGATCCAGACACAGACTCTGCACCCCGGCAGGCAGTGGCAGACGTGCCAGCAGCGGGGTCTGGGTCAGCAGCAGGCCGACGCCGCTGTCCTGCATCATGTAGGCCAGTCGGTCTTCGGGATAATCCGGGTCCAGCGGCACGTAGGCACCGCCCGCCTTGACGATGGCCAGCAGGCCGATCACCAGTTCCAGGCTGCGCTCGACACAAATACCGACCCGCACATCCGGACCGACACCCGACTCCCGCAGTCGGTGGGCCAGTTGGTTGGCGCGGGCGTTGAGCTGCGTGTAGCTCAGCTGTTGTTGATCAAAGATCAACGCGGGCGCGTCCGGCGTTTTTTGAACCTGAGCCTCGATCAGCGTATGAATGCACTGCTCGCTCGGGAAGGCCGCAGCCGTAGCGTTCCAGTCCAGCATCTGTTGGCGTTCGGCGTCGTTCAGTATCGGCAGTTCGGCAATGCGCTGGCCGGGATTGGCGCAGATGGCTCGCAACAGGGTTTGCCAGTGCCCGGCCATGCGCTCGATGGTGCTGCGATCGAACAATGCGGTGGCATAAGTCATGCCCGCACTTAACCCACCCTCGTGTTCGGCGGTATTCAGGGTCAGGTCAAACTGCGCCGGGTAGCTGTCGAGTTCGACTGATTCAACCTGCAGCCCCGCCACCTCGCTCACTTCGGCGCTGGCCTGATTCTGATGGTTGAATATGACCTGGAACAGCGGACTGTGACTGAGGCTGCGTTGCGGCTGCAGGGCTTCGACCAGTTGCTCGAACGGCAGCTCCTGATGCGCCTGAGCCTGCAGCGCGGTCTGTTTGACCTGTTGCAACAATTCATCGAAGGTCGTGTGCAGGTCGAACCCGGCGCGCAACACCTGAGTATTGACGAAAAAGCCGATCAGGCCTTCGGTTTCAGCACGGGTGCGGTTGGCAATCGGCACGCCAACCCGAATGTCGGATTGACCGCTGTGGCGATGCAGCAGGCTCTGGAACGAGGCCAGCAGCACCATGAACAGGCTCACGCCCTGCTGACGGGCCACGTTTTTCAGCCCTTCGATCAACGCCTCATCCAGCTCGATGGCAAGTCGCGCCCCGGCATGACTTTGCAACGCCGGACGCGGTCGGTCGGCAGGCAGCTCCAGAATCGGTTGCTCGTCACCCAGTTGCTGTTTCCAGTACGCCAACTGCCGGGCCTGCTCGCCCGCTTCCATCCAGCTTCGTTGCCAGAGCGCGTAATCAGCGTACTGCCTGGTCAGCTCGGCCAACTGCACGTCATGGCCCTGACTGAAGCCTTCATAGAGACGCACCAGTTCCTTGACCATGATCGGCATCGACCAGCCATCGGACACGATGTGGTGCTGGGTCAGAATCAGTACATGCTCATCGCGGCCCGGATGCAGCAGTTTGACGCGCAGCAGCGGCCCCCGCTCCAGGTCGAACGGACGCTGCACTTCGTGTTGCACAACAGCTTCAATACTCTGCCCACTCGGCACCGGCTCGACCGTCAGGGTGAAGGCGCGGGCCGGATGGATGATCTGTACCGCCAGCTCGCCGTCCTGACGGAAGGTGGTACGCAGGGTTTCATGGCGGGCAATCAGTGCGCTGAAACTGTTTTCCAGCGCAGCGATATCCAGCGAGCCTCTCAGGCGCAACACAGCGGGCATGTTGTAGGCCGTGCCTTGCGGGTCCAGTTGCCAGAGAAACCATTGACGTTGCTGGGCGTAAGACAGACCCAACGGCTTGCTGCGGTCGGCTTTGACAAATGACGGCGTGCCGGCAGCCTGACCCTGACCTGCGCACTGCGCGAATGCGGCCAGATCCCGGGCTTCAAACAGATGTCGCAAGGACAGCTCGACACTGAGCTGCTGACGAACACGCGAAATGACCTGCGTGGCCAGCAGTGAATGCCCACCCAGTTCGAAGAAATTGTCGGTACGACCAACCTGCTCGACCTTCAGCACCTCGGCCCAGATCGCGGCCAGTTGCTGTTCCAGCTCACCTTCGGGCGCCACGAACTGCGCCTGCAACTGAGTGGCATCTGGCGCAGGCAGTGCCTTGCGGTCCAGCTTGCCGTTGGCGGTCAGCGGCATGGCATCCAGCAACACGAAATGGGTCGGCACCATGTAGTCCGGCAGGTGGGCTTTCAGCTCGCTTTTCAGGGTTTCACGCAGGGTGTGCGGCTCCCGTGCAGGGTCGGTCGGCACCACATACGCCACCAACTGACCCTCCAGCGCCAGCACGATCACTTCGCGCACCTGGGGGTGGGTCTGCAAACGCGCTTCGATCTCCCCCAGTTCGATGCGGAAGCCACGGATCTTCACCTGATGGTCGATACGCCCGGCGTACTCGGTCACGCCTGCCGAGCGATAACGCGCCAGATCGCCGGTGCGGTACAGGCGTCCGCCATCCTTCGAAAACGGATCAGGCACGAAGCGTTCGGCGGTCAGCGCCGCACGGTTGTGATAACCCCGCGCCAGGCCCGCATGACCGATGTGCAGTTCACCGCTGCACCCCTGAGCGACGGGATTGAAGTCGGCGTCCAGCACGTACCACGACAGGTCAGGAATCGCCTCGCCAATCGGGCTCGCAGGGTTCTGCGTGTCGGCCTGGGTGATCGGCCGATATGTGACGTGAACGGTGGTTTCGGTGATGCCGTACATGTTGATCAGTTCGGGAGACTGATCGCCAAAGCATTCGAACCAGGGCGTCAGGCTGGTCACGTCCAGGGCTTCGCCACCGAAGATCACCGAACGCAGGGCCAGGGGTTTGTCGTTCTCGCAGGCCACGTGCATCAGTTGCTTGAAGGCCGACGGGGTCTGGTTCAGCACGGTGACCTGCTGCTCGATCAGCAAGGCATGAAAGTCTTCCGGCGAGCGGCTGGTGTCACGCGGCACGATCACCAGTCGACCGCCATGCAGCAGCGCGCCGAAGATTTCCCAGACCGAGAAGTCGAAGGCGAAGGAGTGAAACAGCGTCCAGACGTCCTTTTCGTCGAAGCCAAACCAGTCATCGGTGGCCGCGAACAGGCGCATCAGGTTGCGGTGCGCCAGCAGCGTGCCCTTGGGCTTGCCGGTCGAACCTGAGGTGTAGATCACATAGGCCAGGTTGTCCGGCGTCGTATGGTTGACCAGATTTTCAGGGCTGTAGCCGTCCAGCGAAGCCTCGATCAACAGGCACTGCACATGCGCCGGAACCGGCAGCAAGTCCAGCACCGATGCCTGGGTCAGCAGCAGTTCGATGCCGCTGTCCTGCATCAGGAACGCCAGGCGGTCCTGAGGATAATCCGGATCCAGCGGCACGTAGGCGCCACCGGCTTTCAGGATCGCCAGCAGACCGACGATCATGTCCAGACTGCGCTCGGCCGCCAGCCCCACGCGCACGTCCGGACCAACGCCCTGCTCGCGCAGTTTGTGGGCCAACCGGTTGGCGCGGCGGTTGAGCTGATCGTAGCTCAACTGTTCACTCTCCAGACTCAGGGCAATGGCCTGCGGTGTTTTCAACGCCTGAGTTTCAAAAAGCTGATGCGCGCAATGCTCGGTCGGAAAAACCTTCAGACCGGCATTCCAACCCTGCAAGGTCGCCTCGTACTCCTCGGCGCTCAGCAACGGCAGGTCGGCAATGCGCTGCTGTACATCGCTTGTCATGGCTTGCAGCAGGTTGTGCCAGTGACCCGCCATGCGCTCGATGGTGGATGCGTCGAACAGGTCAGTGGCGTAGGTCAACGATGCGCCGAGCCCGTCCAGACGCTCACAGGTGTCCAGCGTCAGATCGAACTGCGCGGTGTGTTTGTCGGACAGCTGATATTCAAGACGCAGCCCCGCCAGCTCGCGGGCTTCGTTGCGGGCTTCGGTCTGGTGGTTGTAAGCGACCTGAAACAGCGGACTGCGACTCGGGTCGCGCTCCGGCTGCAGGGCTTCGACCAATTGTTCGAACGGCAAGTCCTGATGGGCCTGAGCCTGCAAAGCAGTCTGTTTGATCTGTTGCAGCAGTTCGGCCACGCTGGTTTGCGCCGAGAACTCGGCCTTGAGCACCTGAGTGTTGACGAAAAAGCCGATCAGCCCTTCGGTTTCGCTGCGGTTGCGGTTGGCAATCGGCACGCCGACGCGCACATCGTCCTGCCCGCTGTAGCGATGCAGCAGGGTCTGGAACGAGGCCAGCAACAGCATGAACAAGGTGATGCCCTGCTCACGGGCGAGGGACTTGAGGCGGTTCAACAGTGCGGCGTCCAGCTCGATATTCAAGCGTGCGCCATGAAAGTTGCGCACAGCCGGACGTGGACGGTCGGTGGGCAATTCCAGCACCACTGACTGATCGCCGAGCCGGGTTTTCCAGTACTCCAGCTGCCGTGCCTGTTCACCCATTTCCAGCCAGTTACGTTGCCAGATCGCATAGTCAGCGTACTGAATCGGCAGCGGCTCACGTTCGATCGCGCGCCCCTGACTGATCGCCTGATAACCCTGCAGCAGTTCCTCGACCATGATCGGCATCGACCAGCCATCGGACACGATGTGGTGCTGGGTCAGGACCAGCACGTGCTCGTGATCGGCGATCTGCAGCAGCCTGACGCGCAGCAGCGGTCCGTGCTGCAGATCGAACGGCTGTTGCACTTCGTGATCGACGTAATCCTGGACCGACTGGCCATCGACAAGCCGGTCGACGTTCAGCACAAAAGCCGACGCCGGATGCACAACCTGAAACGCTTCGTCACCCTGCTGCTCGAAGCTTGTACGCAGGGTTTCGTGGCGCTCGATCAACGTCTCGACGCTGCGACGCAGGGCTTCACGGTTCAGCCGACCATGCAGCCGCAAAGCCAGCGGGATGTTGTAGGCCGCGCTGTGCGGCTCCAGTTGCCAGAGAATCCATTGCCGCTGCTGTGCAAAGGACAGCGCAGCCGGTTCCTGCGTCTCCCTGGGGAAGATCGGCGTGACTCCATAAAGATTCACCCCCTGACGCTTGAGCAGGACCGCAAGCGCCTTGCGTTCACGGGGGGACAGCGATTTAACGGAGTCAAGCAACTGGTGCACGGGTGTTTCTCCTGAACAACTGAACTGAAGCATTCCTGAGGGAACGGGCGCTGTGCCCTGACGAAACGCTATCTCGCGGCAGATACTGGACCGTGGAAGGCGGCTTGCCTGCGATCATGGATGCGGTTTGTCAGGCAAACCGCGTCGTCGTTTTTCGCGCACAAGCCCTCTCCCACAGTCTGTTTTTTGCTGCGAACCTGCGCTGTGTCAGGGAATAAAAATGCCCTTGCGCCACGCAACACCATCAGGCCAGCAAATTATCAATTTCCTCCGCTGATAAACGTTTGAGAGCCTCCAGTGATTTAGTCAATTCGTCCTGTGCATGGTCACTTTCGCCGTTTTTCTGTTGAATCGTGACGCTGAAATCGGCGAGCACGGGGTGTTCGAACAGATCCTTGAGGCTGACCTCGTGCTGCAACTGTTCACGCACACGTACCAGCATCTGCACCGCCACCAGCGAATGTCCGCCCAGTTCGAAGAAATTGTCGGTACGACCAACCTGCTCGATCCTCAGCACCTCGGCCCAGATCGCGGCCAGCTGTTGCTCCAGTTCACCTTCGGGCGTCACGAACTGCGCCTGCAACTGAGTGGCATCCGGCGCAGGCAGTGCCTTGCGGTCCAGCTTGCCGTTGGCGGTCAGCGGCATGGCATCCAGCAACACGAAATGGGTCGGCACCATGTAGTCCGGCAGGTGGGCTTTCAGCTCGCTTTTCAGGGTTTCACGCAGGGTGTGCGGGTCCTGTGCAGGGTCGGTCGGCACCAGATACGCCACCAACTGACCCTCCAGCGCCAGCACGATCACTTCGCGCACCTGGGCGTGGGCCTGCAAACGCGCTTCGATCTCTCCCAGTTCGATGCGGAAGCCACGGATCTTCACCTGATGGTCGATACGCCCGGCGTACTCGATCACGCCTGCCGTGCGATAACGTGCCAGATCGCCGGTGCGGTACAGGCGTCCGCCGTCCTTCGAAAACGGATCAGGCACGAAACGTTCGGCGGTCAGCGCCGCACGGTTGTGATAACCCCGCGCCAGGCCCGCATGACCGATGTGCAGTTCACCGCTGCACCCCTGAGCGACGGGATTGAAGTCGGCGTCCAGCACGTACCACGACAGGTCAGGAATCGCCTCGCCAATCGGGCTCGCAGGGCTCTGCGTGTCGGCCTGGGTGATCGGCCGATACGTGACGTGAACAGTGGTTTCGGTGATGCCGTACATGTTGATCAATGTGGGGGACTGATCGCCAAAGCGTTCGAACCACGGCGTCAGGCTGGTCACGTCCAGGGCTTCGCCACCGAAAATCACCGAACGCAGGGCCAGGGGTTTGTCGTTCTCGCAGGCCACGTGCATCAGTTGCTTGAAGGCCGACGGGGTCTGGTTCAGCACGGTGACCTGTTGATCGATCAGCAAGGCATGAAAGTCTTCCGGCGAGCGGCTGGTGTCACGCGGCACGATCACCAGTCGACCGCCGTGCAGCAGCGCGCCGAAGATTTCCCAGACAGAGAAGTCGAAGGCGAAGGAGTGAAACAGCGTCCAGACGTCCTTTTCGTCGAAGCCAAACCAGTCATCGGTGGCGGCAAAAAGGCGCATCAGGTTGCGGTGCGCCAGCAGCGTGCCCTTGGGCTTGCCGGTCGAACCCGAGGTGTAGATCACATAGGCCAGGTTGTCCGGCGTCGTATGGTTGACCAGATTTTCAGGGCTGTAGCCGTCCAGCGAAGCCTCGATCAACAGGCACTGCACATGCGCCGGAACCGGCAGCAAGTCCAGCACCGATGCCTGGGTCAGCAGCAGTTCGATGCCGCTGTCCTGCATCAGGAACGCCAGGCGGTCCTGAGGATAATCCGGGTCCAGCGGCACGTAGGCGCCACCGGCTTTCAGGATCGCCAGCAGGCCGACGATCATGTCCAGACTGCGCTCGGCCGCCAGCCCCACGCGCACGTCCGGACCAACGCCCTGCTCGCGCAGTTTGTGGGCCAACCGGTTAGCGCGGCGGTTGAGATGGTCGTAGCTCGCCTGTTCACTCCCCAGACTCAGGGCAATGGCCTGAGGTGTTTGTGCAGCCTGCGCCTCGAAACGCTGATGAGCGCACTGCGTGGTCGGCCAGACCTGTACCGCCTGTGTCCAGTTGACCGGCAGCGACAATTCGCCCAGACAGGCGGATGCTTCGGCACTCAGGCGTTGCAGCAGATGACCAAAGTGCGCGGCCAGTTGCGCGACCGCTTCGGCGCTGAAGTGCTGACGGTCGTAACTGAAGCGGACCGACAGGACGTCGGCAGCCTCGATCACCAGCGTCAGCGGGTAATGCGCCTGCTCCTGATTAAGCAACTCGCTGAACGTCAGCCCGTCCGGCGCACGCTGCAGCGCCTCGGACATCGGGTAGTTCTCGAACACCAGAATGTTGTCGAACAACGCTTCGCCGCCGCTCCGCGCCCAGCGCTGAATGTCATACAACGGCGTGTGTTCATGCTCGCGCAGCGCCAGGTTTTTCGCCTGCACCTGCTGCACCCAGTCGGCAACGGTCTGCTCAGGGCGCGGGCTGGCAATGACCGGCAGGGTATTGATGAACAGACCGAGTTGCTCCTCGACGCCTGGCAGGTCCGACGGGCGTCCGGCCACGGTGGCACCGAAGGTCACGCTCGACTGACCGGTGTAGCGTTGCAGCACCAGTAGCCACGCAGACTGCACCAGCGTGTTGAGGGTCACGCGTTGCTCACGGGCAAACTCGCTCAGGCGTCTGGTGCCGTCTGCATCGATCAGATGCACGTGATCGGCATGCCCCTGCCCACTCGGCGACGACTTGAGCGCCTGCACCAGCCGGGTCGGCTCGTCCAGCTCGGCCAGTTGCGTGGTCCAGAAACGCTGGCTGAGATCAGCGTCCTGAACGCTCAGCCACTCGATGTAATCCCGATAACGCCCGGCCGGTTTCGGCAGCGACTGGCCGCTGTAACGCTGCAGCACTTCACCCAGCAGGCGCGAGCTGCTCCAGCCGTCCATGAGAATGTGATGGCTGGTATAGATCAGGTGATAAGCGTGTTCGCCGGTCTGCAAAAGAGCCAGTCGCAACAGCGGCCCCTGTGCCAGGTCGAAGCCCTGCTGACGGTCGTCGTTCGCCCAATCATTCAGCCAGTGGTGCGGCTTGCCACGCGCATCCAGCACCACGAACGGCATATCGGCCTGCCGCTGCACGACTTGCAACGACTGCTCAGCATGGCTGACAAAACAGCTGCGCAGCACGTCATGAGCGTCCACTGCAGACTGCCAGGCCGCCTTGAAACGCGGCACATCCAGCGCGTTTACCGTCACACGAAGCTGATTGATGTAGTTGCCCGCATCCTGCTCGAACAGGCTGTGAAACAGCATGCCCTGCTGCATCGGTGCCAGCGGGTAGATGTCCTGAATATTGCTGGCAGGCACCGGCAGACGGTCAAGCTGTACCTGACTCAGACGGGCCAGCGGGAAGTCCGACGGTGTGACACCCTGATGCCCGGCTGCACAATGTTCGATCAGTGTGGTCAAGGCCTGTTCGTAACGACGCGCCAAGGCGTCGATGGTCGAGGGCTGGTATTGCTCGCGGCTGAACGTCCAGTTCATCTGCAACTGGCCGTCGAACACCTGGCCATTGAGGCTCAGGCTATTGGCCAGCGGGCCGTCTTCATCCAGTGCGACACCGGCACTGTCTGCGCTTGGCAGCCACAGGGCATCCTGGCTGTCGAAACTGGCGTCGAACTGGCCCAAATAGTTGAACGTGACGTGCGCTTCGGGCAACGCAGCCCATTCGCGGGCGAACGACGGCTCGCGCAGATATCGCAACACGCCGTAACCGATGCCCTTGTTCGGCACCGCGCGCAGTTGTTCCTTGATGCCGCACAGGCTCGCAGCCAGCGTGGACTGAGGCGTCAGGCGGACCGGAAACAGGCTGCTGAACCAGCCGACTGTGCGGCTGAGGTCCATGTCATCGAACAGGTCTTCGCGGCCATGACCCTCCAGCTGAATCAGCACGGATGGTTGTTGACTCCACTCGCAGAGCACCTGCGCCAGTGCCGTCAGCAGCAGGTCATTGACCTGAGTGCGGTAGGCCGACGGCGCGACTTTCAGCAACTGATGGGTCAGTTCCCTGCTCAGCCAGGACGATGCATGGGCTGCGTCGCGATTGCGCTGCGTGCCATTCGGCTTGTCGCGAGGCAGCGGCTGATCGGCACCCTTCAAGGCCTGCAGCCAGTAATCACGCTCGGCTGTGAGCGCGTCGCTCTTTGCATGGTGCTGCAACTGTTCGGCCCAACGCTGGAACGCGCTGGTTTTTGCAGGCAGCGTCAGTGGCTGACCAGCCGCCAGCGCCTGATAACTCTGTTGCAGGTCTTCCAGCAGCACCCGCCATGACACGCCGTCGACGACCAGATGGTGAATGACCAGCAGCAGGCGCTGCTCGCCTTGCGGCAGGTTGACGAGCACGGCGCGCAGCAGCGGACCGGCTTGCAGATTCAGACTGCGCTGAGCCTTGTCGGCCAGCGCGGTCAGGTGCTCGCGATTGTCCAGTTCATGGACCCAGAGCAGATTGCGTACGTCCTGCGCACCAAAGCTCGCGTGCCACTGACCGTCCTGCTGGACGAAGCCCAGGCGTAAGGCGTCATGGTGTTCGATCAGCGCAGTGAGCGCGCTTTGCAGCAGTGTCGCCTCGAGTGCCGTTCGCGGCTTGAGCATCACGGCCTGATTCCAGTGATTGCGCTCGGCAATCTCCAGCTCAAAAAAACGCGCCTGAATCGGCAGCAACGGCAATGAGCCGCTGCTCTGCTCCACCGTCGCCACCGGTTTTTTCTGAATCAGCTTTGCCACCGACGCCAACTGGCCAATGGTCTGTTTTTCAAACAACTGCTTGGGGCTGAGCTTGATGCCCTGACGCTTGGCGCGGGCGATAATTTGCAGGCTGAGAATCGAATCGCCACCCAGCTCGAAGAAGTTGTCGCTGCTGCCGACCTGCTCCAGCTTCAAGACATCGGCCCAGACCGCAGCGAGCTTTTCCTCGATCTCGCCCACCGGTGCGGTGTAGCGCTGTAGAACCACGCCCGGCTTGGGCAGGGCACGTTTGTCGAGTTTGCCGTTGGCCGTCAGCGGCAGGCGGTCGATCAACATGATCTGCGCAGGCACCATGTAGTCCGGCAGCCTTGAAGCCAGTTGTTCGCGCAGGGCTTCAGCGCTGGCAGACGCTGCGCAGTACGCAACCAGCTGCAGGCGCGATTCGTCGCCTTCCATCGGCAGCGGCAGTACACAGGCCTCGCTGACCGATTCGAGTGCCAGCAGCACCCGCGCCACTTCGCCAGGTTCGACCCGATAGCCGCGCACTTTGACCTGATCGTCGGCGCGACCAATGAATTCCAGCAGTCCTTCATGATTGCGACGCATGCGGTCGCCGCTGCGGTAGGCCCGAGCGCCATGCTGGGCGAACGGGTCCGGCACGAAGCGTTCGGCGGTCAGCCCGGGTTGTCCGAGATACCCCAGCGCCACGCTGTCGCCGCCGATGTACAGCTCACCCGTCACCTGCGTGTCGCTCAGGTTGAGCACGTCATCCAGCACATACGCCTGAGCGCCCGGCAACGGTGTGCCCACTGGAACAGGACGCAACGGGTCGAACGCGAGCACGTCATGGGTCAGCACCCCGACCGTGGTCTCGCTGGGGCCGTAATGATTGATCACCCGGCATTCCGGCCTGAGCTGTCGAATCTGCTCGATCAGCGTCGGCGAACAGGCTTCACCGCCGACGATCAATGCGTGCTGCGGCAGCACATCGGCGGGTTGGCTGGCCTGCATCAACGCCGCCAGATGGCCGGGGACGATTTTCAGCATGCCGACCCGATGTTCGGCCATGTAACGGGAGAAGCCGTCCGGGTCGAACCCCAAGGTTTCAGGCAGCACGTGCAGGGTGCGACCGGAACACAAGGCGCCGAACAGCACGGTGTGGCCCAGGTCGGCGGCGATGGTCGAAATCAGCGCCATGCTCGTGTCGGGAGCCAATTGCAGTCGATCCAGCAAACCACGTACGTAACTGGCCAAAGCGCCGTGGCTGACCAGTACACCCTTGGGTTGGCCGGTGGAACCGGAGGTGTGAATGACGTAGGCAGGCGATTCGGCGACAAGCGTCGGTTCGAGGGTATTAGCGGGCAAGTCCTGCCACAACGCAGGCGTCCAACTGACGCCCTGACAGCCCTCGACTGCCAGCAACCAGGCCCGCGCATCGCCTTCGTCACACAGCACCACTTTGGCCTTCGCATTGGCCAGCATCTGCTGCAAACGCGCATTCGGCGCCTTGACGTCCAGCGGCATGTACACGCCACCGGCCTTGAAAATCGCCAGTACTGACGTCAGCCAGTCGAGCGAGCGCTCCATCAATACAGCGACCGGCTGGCCTTGCTGTACACCCAGTCCAATCAAGTGGCGGGCGAGCTGATTGGCGGCCTGATCCAGTTCCAGCGTGCTCAAGGTGCAGTCCAGATAACGAGCCGCAAGCGCATGCGGCTGCCGTTCGACCTGACGACGCCACTGTTGCAATGCCGAAAGAGCGGGCTCAAGCGGACGTGGTGCCTGCTCGACCGCCAGAGCGCCCAGACTGAACAGCGGCGCCTCGGGCGCAGCGAGCAGGGTCCGGAACAGGGCCAGCAATTCAGGCACGAAGCGCTCGACCGTCGAACGGCGATACAGGTCGCTGGCAAAGGCCATGTCGCCATGAATCAGCGTGCCGTCATCGGTGATGTCCAGCGCCAGGTCAAAGTGCGCGCCCTGCTTGTCGAAAGCGTATTCGCTGACGTCCAGACCCGGCAGTCTGAGCGCGGCCTTCTGCTTGAGTACCACGTTCTGGTTGAACTTGGCCTGGAACAGCGGGTTGTGACCCAGATTGCGCTCCGGTGCCAGATGATCGACCAGCTGTTCGAACGGCACGTCCTGATGCGCCTGCGCGCCAAACGAGGTGTCACGAATCTGCGTCAGCAGGTCCAGGTAACTCAAGCGTTCGTCAACCTGACAACGCAGCACCTGGGTATTGATGAAAAAGCCGATCAGCCCTTCCGTCTCGGCCCTGCCCCGATTGGCGTTGGGCACTCCGATACGGATATCGCGCTGTCCGGCCTTGCGCGACAGGAACAGCGAGAAACCGGCCAGCACCAGCATGAACAGGCTCATCCCGTGAGTGCGGGCAAAAGCGTTGAGTTGATACGACAGGTCGGCACCGAAATCGAAGCGCAGGTGTTCGCCCTGATAGCTCTGCGCAACCGGCCGCGAGAAATCCTGTGCGGCGTCGAGCAGCGGCTGCTCGTCGCCCAATTGATCGCGCCAGTAAGCCAGTTGCCGCTCGCCCTCGCCCGCCTCCAGCCAGCTGCGTTGCCAGATCGCGTAGTCGGCGTATTGCAGCGGCAGTTCCGGCAGGCTCGGTTCGCGGCCTTCGCTGTAGGCCCGATAGGCGTGGACAAACTCCTGAATCATCACGTCCATCGACCAGCCGTCGGAGACGATGTGGTGCATGCACACCACCAGTACATGCTCCTGGTCGGCCAGGCGGAACAGGTGAACGCGCAGTAGCGGACCCGAACGCAGATCGAAAGGCTGAGCGGTGACAGTCGCCACCTGCAAGGCCAGTTCGGCATCGCGTTGCCCGGTGTCGAGCGCGGACAGATCACTACGCTCCAGCGCCACGTGCTGGTCGTGCAGCACCATTTGCAGCGGCTGGTCGCCGTCGGTCTGGAACACGGTGCGCAGCACTTCGTGGCGCTCGATCAGATGGTCGAATGCACGGGTCAGCGCCGCCTCGTTCAGCGTGCCATGCAGACGCAGGCCGGTGGTCATCTTGTAGGCATCGCTCGACGGATCGAGCTGCCAGAGGAACAGCAGGCGTTGCTGAGCGAAGGACAGAGGGATCGCGGTGAAGTCATGACGACTGACCGGTACCGGCAACAGGCTGAAGTCCTTGCCGTCCTGACTCAGCCGGGCGAGAAACTGTCGGCGTTGCTCCAGCGACAGGCCGACAAAACGTTTCGCGATACGTGCAGCAGTGGTCCCGGTCATGCTTCAAACTCCTCCAGCGAATCCATGAACTGGTCCATATCGCTCCAGTCGTTGTCAGGGGTGTTGGTGGTCAGCAGCGTGACCTCGGCGGCCAGATCGCCCAGCACCGGTTTTTCGAACAGCACGCGCAACGGCAGGCTGACGCCCAGTTGCGTCTTGATACGGGCAATGACTTGCGCGGCCAGCAACGAATGGCCGCCCAGTTCGAAGAAGTGATCATCGAGCCCGACCCTTGGCGTGTGCAGAACTTCCTGCCAGATGGCCGCGAGGCAGATTTCAACTTCGCTGTGCGGCGCACGATAAAGGGCCTGCAACTGACTGGCGTCCGGCGCGGGCAAGGCCTTGCGGTCCAGCTTGCCGCTGGGGGTCAGCGGCAGAGTCGGCAGCAGCAACAGGTGGGTCGGCACCATGTAATCCGGCAGGCTGCCCTGCAACTCGGCTTTGATGCGTTGGCGCAACGTCAGTTGCCCGGTTTCGCTGACGGCTGCGGTGTGCGGCACGATATAGGCCACCAGGTGCGTGCTGCCCGCCAGAGGAATGGCCAGCACCACGGCTTCGCGCACGTCATCGCACTGCTGCAGGCGCGACTCGATTTCACCCAGTTCGATGCGGAAGCCGCGAATCTTCACCTGATGATCGACCCGGCCAACGTATTCGATGGCGCCATCCAGACACTGCCGGGCGCGGTCACCGGTGCGATACAGGCGCTCACCCGCTACGAACGGATCCGCGACGAAACGCTCGGCACTCAGCCCCGGCTGAGCGTGATAACCCCGTGCCAGCCCTGGCCCGCCGATGTACAACTCGCCCACTGCGCCTTGCGGCAGGAGGTTCAGGTCGTCGTCGAGGATGTAAAGGCGACGTCCGGCCAGCGCATAACCAATGGGCACGCCACGCCAGGACACCGCTTCGGGCATCAACGCACTGCAATCATGAATGCTCGACACCACGGTGGCCTCGGTCGGGCCGTAGGTGTTGAGCAGGCGCACATGGCCCAGACCCGCGTCGCGCCACAGACGCAGCCCTTCGACGGCCATGGCCTCGCCGCCCACGTGAATCTGCCGCAGTACGCCGTAGTGCGCGGGCGGGCTGGCCGCGAAGTCCTGAACCAGCGTGAGCCAGTAGGCAGCGGGCAAATCGGCCAGCGTCACGCCATGCTCGACGACTGCCTGATGGAAGGTCGCGCTGTCCCACACCCGTTCGTCACGCAGCACCACGGCTGCGCCTCGGCACAACGGTGGGTAGAACTGTTCGACGAAGCCGTCAAAACTGTGGGTCGCGAACTGCAGCACCCGGTCGCCGTCGCGCAGGTCGCTGTAATCGGCACCGAGGGTGACAAACTCAGACAGTGACCCATGACTGATCGCCACCCCCTTGGGCCGTCCGGTGGAGCCGGAGGTATAGATCACGTAAGCGAGACTGGCCGGATCGACCGGAACCTCCAGGTCTTGTCTCTTGGTCGTGATGTCACTGATCTGATCAATGCACAGGCAATCAAGACCCTCCGGCATTGGCAATGCGGCGAGGCGGTCACTGTGGGTCAGCAGCAGCCTGAGGCCACTGTCCTCCATGACATGCCGCAGACGCTCGCTCGGCGCCGACAGGTCCAGCGGCACATAAGCGCCACCCGCCTTGAGCACCGCCAACAGCGCGACAGGCATTTCCAGAGAACGACCCAGCGCCACGCCGACCAGCACACCCGGCCCTGCGCCGCGCTCGCACAAGCGTCGAGCCAGTTGATTGCTACGCGCGTTCAGTTCGGCGTAAGTCAGGCCGGGCGAATCGGCGCCTTGGGCGAGGATCAGCGCCACGGCATCCGGAGTACGTCTGGCCTGCGCCTCGAACAGTCGATGCGCAGGCGTGCTGCTATCGGCGTTGATCGCGTTATCGACATCCAGCAACTGCATGCGCTCGTCAGCCGCCAGCATCGACAATTGCGACACGGTTTGCAGCGGATCGGCACAGACCGACGCCAGCAGGTTGCGCCAGTGCGCAGCCAGCCGGGCGATGGTGGCCTCGTCGAAAATGTCGGTGGCGTAGGTGAATGCGGCGTTCAACTGCTCGCCTTCACCGCTGGTGGCCAGCATCAGATCACTGGCAGCGGCGTGGGAGCGCTGGGCGAGTGCCTGTTGTTCGGCAGGCAGATTGGCCACGCGCAAGCCACAGGCCAATTGTTTGTCGAGCAGATCGGCGACCACCGGCTGGTGATTGAACATCACCTGGAACAGCGGATTGTGGCTCTGACTGCGCTCGGGCTGCAGGGCGTCGATCACGGCATCGAACGGTAACTCCTGATGCGACTGTGCGCCGGTCGAAGCCTTGGCCACGGTTTGCAGCAGATCCACAAAACGCGTCTGTGCCGTGACTTCGCTGCGCAGCACCTGAGTATTGATGAAGCAGCCGACCAGTCCTTCGGTTTCGCTGCGGGTGCGGTTGGCGATCAACCCGCCGACCCGGATATCGGTCTGTCCACTGTAACGGTGCAGCAGGCTTTTAAAGGTCGCCAGCAGGACCACGAACAGCGTCACGCCCTGACGCTGGGCGAGGGTTTTCAGGTTGCGCAGCAGTTCGGGCTCCAGCGCCAGTTCGAGGCGTGCACCTTCGTGGCTGGGCAAGGCCGGGTACGGGCGGTCTGTCGGCAGCTCCAGCACGGGATGTTCGTCACCCAGATGCGCACGCCAGTAATCCAGTTGCCGCTCCTGCTCGCCGGCTTCCAGCCAGCTGCGCTGCCACACGGCGTAATCGCGGTACTGCACGACCAGCGGCTGAAACGGCAGCGGCTGACCGGCGACCAGCGCGTCGTAGCCTCGCAGCCACTCGTCGATCAGCACGTTCATCGACCAGCCATCGGTGATCATGTGGTGCAGGTTGAGCAGCAGCACATGCTCCTGCGCGGCCAGACGCAAGACGCGCAGGGTGAACAGCGGCCCGAGCTGCAGATCGAACGCCTGCACCGCCTGCCCGGCTATGGCCTGACGCGCCGCGACCCAGCGCTGATCGACCGGCATCGCACTCAGGTCAGTCAATTCGATGCGCACGGGAGTCGCAGACGCCACACGCTGAAACGCTCGGTCGCCTTCCTGACCAAAGGTGGTGCGCAGGCTCTCATGACGCTCGACCAGCGCGCTGAAGGCCTGCTCCAGCAGCGGCAGGTCCAGCGCGCCATTCAGGCACACTGACATCGGCAGGTTGTAGGCTGCGCTGCCGGGGTCCAGTTGCCAGAGAAACCACATGCGCTGCTGCGCGTAAGACAGCCCGTCACGCTCGGCCAGGCCCTCGCACGACGGGATCGGGAACAGCGAGAAATCCATGTCTTCACGACGCATGCCGTCGAGAAACAAGCGACGTTTTTCCAAGGGTAACTCGACAAAACGGCGAGCGAGTTTCTGGGCGTGTTCGGGGTTCATGGGGCATGTCCTTGCTGAATGGGGCTGACCGTGTGGCGCGGCCGTCTCAACAAGAACGAACTGGCGGGGAAATATTTAGAAAGGTTTTGAGGGGGATCGGCATAGACATGTGCGCGCCTTCCAGATCGGACGCCCAGCGTTATACACACGTCTTGCTGCACTCAACCGACTGTGGGAGGAAGCTTGCCGGCGATACTTTTCCTGAAGCAACCTGTCAGTGACTGAACTGGCGCCATCGCCGGCAAAGCGCCTCCCACGGGTAGGCCGTCAGGCAGACGCTTCACGTCCTGTCCGCAGCGAACGCTTAACAGGCGAATTAACTGTCGGAATGCCCCTGAGCCATCGCCACGACCACTTTGCGCTTGCCGGTAAACGGGGCGCGGGAGTGGGCGGTGAGCATGTTGTCGAGCATCAGCACGTCGTTTTCCAGCCACGGGAAGCTGACGGTGCACTCGTCAAGCACGCCGCGAATCTCGTCGAGCAGGGTCTCTTCGATGGCCGAGCCGTCGCCGTAATACACGTTGCGCGGCAGGTCTTCTTCGTCCACCACATCCAGCAAGGTTTCGCGCACTTCCGGCTGCAGGTTGGATATGTGAAACAGGTGCGCCTGATTGAACCAGACGGCGTCTTGAGTAACCGGATGACGCGACACCGCCTGGCAGATCTGCCGGGTGCGCAGTTCGCCGTCATCTTTCCATTCGCACTCAATGGCGTGGGCACGGCAGTAGGCTTCGACCACGCTTTCATCTTCGGTGTTGAACACCTGACTCCATTCCACGTCCAGCCCGTTGCCGTAGTTGCGCACGTACATCAGCTTCTTTTCGATGAAACGGTCACGAATACGCGCCGGGATGCGACGGTAGATTTCCCGGCTGTCGGCAATGGGTGTTTCGCCGCCGGTCTGCGCAGCGATCATGCTGTAGAACCAGATCTTCATCGGCCATTCAAGGGTGTAGGCCTGCTCATTGTGCAGCGGAATGCTCTGGTGCGCCGGGTATTCGGTGGAGGTGTACACGCCTTTGGTCACGTTGCTGCGGGGCGTGGAACCGAATTCGTAATTGAGCAGCGGGTCGCCGAAGCCTGCGGCGAACTCGCGAAACGCCTCAGGACCACCCACGTCGAAACCGCGAAACAGAATGCCTCCGGCGCGATAGAGATGTTCTGCTACAAGCGGCTTGAACTCGCCCAGTGCTTCCATCAAGTCCAGACCTGGCTCGGGCGCCTGTACCAGCATTGGCAACGTACCTGCCCCCGCCAGCAACGGCCGGATATCCAAACTCAACGCATGACTCATGATGACTCTCCCTTGATGGCAAAAGCGCCTGATCCCCTACGGCCCGACGCCACGCCAATGTCCAGATTGAACGTAACCGGCGGGCGAAAAATTAGCCGGTGCATGACATTCACCCTCGCCTATTACCGCTCTGAAACATTTCCTTTCATTTAGGCGCGAGAAAAAACTACATCTTTCGTATTCTCATTCGTCTTTAACTGAATGCAGGGTCTGTCGGTAGAACCGCGCCCGTTTTTCAGATGTTGCCCCACAGAGAGCCCATGCCTGCCCGAAGGCCGCTCCATACCGTGAATCGAGACCGTTTACCCATGTCGAAGAAATCCCGCTCGAAAATCTGGTTTCTCGTCCACAGCTGGCTGGCCCTGCCCATCTGGTTCTTTGTGCTGATCGTCTGCGTGACCGGCACCCTGGCCGTGGTCAGCAAGGAAATCATGTGGCTGGCCATGCCGGAAATACGCGACAACCCGCCTTCGGACACTGCCGAAAGGATGAATTTCGAGCAGATTCGCGCCACCCTCGAACGCAATGAACCAGACCTGATCGTCGGCACGATCATGCAGCCCGACGGCGACTATTTTGCCCTGAGCGTGTTCGTGACCTACCCCGACGGCCGGTCGGTACCGGCCTACGTCAACCCCTATACCGGGGTGATTCAGGGCCTGACGCCGTCATTCGATTTCCGTCGCTTCACCCGCGCCCTGCATGGCTGGTGGCTGGTGCCGTTCACCAATGGCTACTCGTGGGGCTGGTATCTGGTCTCCATTCTCGGCCTGCCGCTGCTGGCGTCGCTGATCACCGGGCTGGTGGTCTACAAGAAATTCTGGAAAGGCTTCTTCAAACCGCTGCGCGTCAGCCAAGGCCCACGAATCTTCTGGGGCGACCTGCATCGGCTCAGTGGCGTCTGGTCGATCTGGTTCATTGCCGTCATTTCCATCACCGGCACCTGGTTTCTGATTCAGGCAATCCTCGGTGACAACCAGATCAGTATCTCCAGCCGTTCGCAGGTCGCCTCGATCATTCCGCACAGCGCCGTGCCGCTGACCGCCGACGGCAGCCCTGCGCCAACCATCAGCCTGGAAAAGGCCGTGGAAATCGCCAGGGAACGCATTCCCGGGCTTGAAGCCAGCTTCATCACGCCACCGTTCAACGCCTACAGCAACCTGCAGGTCGGCGGCCGCAGCTGGTATCCACTGATGTACCAGACCGCCGAAATCAACCCGTACAGCGGTGAAATCGCCGCCTCGCACCTGCTGTCCGACCGCAACAAGCTGGAGTTCGTGACCGAGTCGATGCGTCCACTGCACACCGGCGACTTCGGCGGCATCTGGATCAAGCTGATCTGGGCGTTCTTCGGTCTGGTGCTGAGCATGATGGTGCTCAGCGGCCTGCTGATCTGGAGCAAACGTACCGCACTGGCCACACTTAACGCCCTCAAGCGCGAGGCGAAGATGAACCCGATTTCCAACCGGCAAACCCCACGGCCGCCATTGGCGACCGGCACCCCGGAGAACAACCTGTGAGCAAGGCCGCTGTCGCGCAACCCGCTTCGTCACTGAGCCGTTTCTGGCACAAATGGCGTTTCCACATCAACGTTCTGCTGATCCTGATTCCACTGGGTTTCATGCCCAAGTACTTTGCCGATAACGCCTTGGACCGTGGCGATACGGGCCTCGGGCAACGGGAGATCGGCGAGTTCAAGGTCGGCCCGTGGAGCCTGCGTCTGGCCGAAGACCGCAACGAGGCGCCGCGCCTGTCCGGTGCGTCGGGTTACATGAAAGGCTTCAACGCTGCGCTGTGCAACGCCTGCATCGACCGGGTCAAGGCGACTTACCTGCGCATCGGCAAGCCCCGCAGCCTGCGTACCGCGGGGGTGATTTTCTTCGGCGGCGGCTATCGCATGGGCGCCTTCATGCAGATCCCGGAAACCACCCACCCCGACTCGGAACTGTGGATCACCATGGAAGGCTGGGACGGTTCCGTGCATCAGACCTCCATCCCCCTGCAACAGGCCTCGCCCACCACCGTGGCCTGGCTGAAAAAACAAGGAGCCAAACCATGAATGCCCGCTTCTCCCTGCGGCGGCTGACGGCCGCTGCGCTCTGCCTGATCGGCCTCGGCCTGAGCACCAGCGCGCTGGCGCACAACCCGATGTGTGAGTGCAAACAGATCGACAATGAACAGATCCGTTGCACCGGCGGTTTCTCCGACGGCAGCGGCGCGCCGGGCGTGACTCTGGACGTGATCGGGTATGACGAGACCATTCTGGTGCCCGGCAAACTGGGCGAGGACTCCACCGTCACCTTCAAGCGCCCCGCTTCCGAGTTCTACGTACTGTTCGATGCCGGTCCCGGCCATGTCGTGGAAATCGACCAAGCGGACATCCCGGCCCCATGAGTACGCCGACCCGACAGATCGTGCGCCCGGCCGGTGCCGGGCATGAAACCCTCTACATCCTGCTGTTATGCCTGCTGATCCTGGCGGCTGCCGCTGGCGTCGTCAGCCTGCGTGGTGAACGTCAGGACGACCCTGGCGTGGCCAGCCACCAGCTTGATGCCCGCCGCGACCTGACTGCCGCCGAACAGGGCATCTACGCGGACCTGCGCGTGACACTGGATGAGATCCGCCTGCTGACCCAGGAACAGTCAACGCAGGTCACGCCGCAACAACTGGGCGAGGAAGGTTTTGCACCGTTCGCCGAAGACGCCAGTTCCGTAAGCCGTGGCGGCCATGCATGGCAGATGCTGGGGCAGTCCTATCTGGGCCTGAGCCAGACGCCGACCGTTGCGGGCTCGTTCCTGATGCGGGTCGACTCCTCGCCGGACGCTCAGGCAGACATCTGGATCAACCGCAAGGCCACGGCTGCACCGGCCGACCTCAGTGACAAGACCCTGATCGGCGCAGGCTGGCAGCAGGTTGTCGCGCAATTCGACGCTGGTGTCACTCGCCAGCATCAGCACTGAAATCATCAGAGAAGGCCGCTCTCCCATGCCTATTTTTTTCAAACGCCGTCCCTTGCTGCGTGTTCTGCTGATCGGCCTGTGCGCCACGCTGATGACGCCGTTGAGCCACGCTGCCGATCCGGCCAAGCGCCTGCGCATCGGCATCACCCTGCACCCGTATTACAGCTACGTGGCCAATATCGTCGGCGACAAGGCCGAGGTTGTGCCGCTGATTCCGGCGGGCTTCAACCCCCACGCCTACGAGCCGCGTGCCGAGGACATCAAGCGCATCGGCTCGCTCGACGTGGTCGTGCTCAATGGCGTCGGCCATGACGACTTCGCCGACCGCATGATAGCCGCCAGCGAAACACCAGACATCAAGACCATCGAAGCCAACGCCGACGTACCGCTGCTGGCCGCCACCGGCGTTGCCGCACGCGGTGCAGGCAAGGTGGTCAACCCGCACACCTTCCTGTCGATCAGCGCTTCCATTGCACAGGTCAACAACATCGCCCGCGAACTGGGCAAGCTAGACCCGGACAACGCCAAGACCTACACCGCCAACGCCAGGGCCTACGGCAAGCGCCTGCGGCAGATGCGCGCCGACGCCCTGGCCAAGCTGACCAAGGCACCCAACGCCGACCTGCGTGTGGCCACGGTGCATGCCGCCTACGATTACCTGCTGCGCGAGTTCGGCCTTGAAGTCACGGCAGTGGTGGAACCGGCTCACGGCATCGAACCGAGCCCGAGCCAGTTGAAGAAAACCATCGACCAATTGCGTGAGCTGGACGTGAAGGTGATCTTCTCGGAGATGGACTTCCCGTCCACCTACGTCGAGACCATCCAGCGTGAGTCCGGGGTCAAACTGTACCCGCTGTCGCACATTTCCTATGGCGAATACAGCGCCGACAAGTACGAAAAGGAAATGGCCGGCAACCTCGACACCGTGGTCCGGGCGATTCAGGAGGCAGGCGCATGACCGTTGCGCACAACCTTGAGATCACGCGCCAGGGACCTGGCGTTGAATTCAGCGACGTCAGCCTCACGCTGGGCCGCACCACGATTCTTGATCGCATTACCTTCAACGTGCGAGCAGGCAGCGTGCATGCGCTGGTCGGCCCCAATGGCGGTGGCAAGAGTTCGCTGATCAAGACCCTGCTTGGCCAGACGCCGCACCAGGGCCAGCTCAGCCTGCAATGGCCCGGCTCGCCCGGCCTGATCGGCTACGTGCCGCAGGCGCTGGAATTCGACCGTGGCCTGCCGATGACCGTCGATGACTTCATGGCCGCCATGTGTCAACGACGCCCTGCTTTTCTGGGTCTGTCGAAGCACTACGCGGCGGCTATCGGCCAAGCACTGGAGCGGGTCGGCATGCAGGACAAGCGCAAACGTCGAATGGGTGCGCTGTCAGGTGGCGAACGCCAGCGCGTGCTGCTGGCACAGGGCTTGATTCCGGCCCCGCAGTTGCTGGTGCTGGATGAACCGATGTCGGCGCTGGATGAAGCCGGTATTCAAGTTTTCGAGCGCCTGCTGGGCGACTGGCGTCGGTCCGGTATCACTGTGCTGTGGATCGAGCACGACCTGGAAGCCGTAAAACGGCTTGCCGATCAGGTGACCGGACTCAATCGCCGGGTGTTGTTCGATGAACCTGCACAGACAGCGCTGACACCGGAACGGCTGCTGACCCTGTTCTCGGCGCACCCGCGTGCGGCAGACATCAGGAACGGGAGCGCTGTGTGATGGACTACGAGAGCTTTCGACTTTTCATTCAAGGCCTGGCGTCGTCCGGCTATTTGCCTGAGGCGCTGGCCTACGGCTTCGTGGTCAACGCCCTGCTTGCCGGGTTACTGATCGGCCCGGTGCTGGGTGGTCTGGGCACGCTGGTGGTGGTCAAGCGCTTCGCGTTCTTCTCCGAAGCGGTAGGCCATGCCGCGCTGACAGGCGTGGCCATCGGTATCCTGCTCGGCGAGCCCTACACCGGCCCCTACGGCAGCCTGTTCGGTTACTGCCTGCTGTTCGGGATCGTGCTGAACTACCTGCGCAACCGCACCGGCCTCGCGCCCGATACGCTGATCGGCGTGTTCCTGTCGGTCTCGCTGGCTCTGGGTGCAAGCCTGCTGCTGGTGCTGGCGGGCAAGATCAATGTGCACATTCTGGAGAACGTGCTGTTTGGCTCGGTGCTGACCGTCAACGGCAACGACTTGCTGGTGCTGCTGATCGTCGGTTCGCTGGTGATGAGCCTGAGCCTGCCGCTGTACAACCGCATCATGCTGGCCAGCTTCAACCCGCAACTGGCCGCCGTCCGTGGCGTGGCGGTGAAGGCGCTGGATTACCTGTTCGTGATTCTGGTGACGCTGATCACAGTGGCGGCGGTGAAGGTCATCGGCGCGATTCTGGTCGGCGCCCTGTTGGTGATTCCAGCCGCCGCTGCTCGACTATTGAGCCAGTCGCTGAAGGGCTTCTTCTGGATCTCGGTGGCGATTGCGACCGTCAGCACCCTGTGCGGCATCCTGTTGCCCATCGTCTTCGACCTGCCTGTGCCGTCCGGCGCAGCGATCATTCTGGTGGCCGGCGTCGCTTTCGCCCTGGCCGCCATCGCTCGCGGCACTGTACCCAGCCTCAAAGGAAATATCGGATAAATGTTCACTCTGCGACGTATGACCCTGGCGCTGGCCATGACCGGCCTGCTCTGCAATGCCGTCTCTGCATCTGATGTCACAGCGCAATCCGCCCAGCCGGTACGCGTGCTCGCCAGCCTGCCGATCACCTATGGTCTGGGGCAGATTCTGCTCAAGGACAGCGGCGTGGTGCTGGAACGTGCCGCAGCGGCCAACCTGCCCGGCTCGCGCCAGACGGCCTATTTCACCGGGCGTGGTGCCGAGGCATTGCGCGGGTTGGCCGTGGAGGCGGATGCGGTGATCGGGCTGCGCTCGATCTGGGCCGATGATCCGCTGTACCCCAATGCCCGCCGCAGCAACATCCGCATCGTTGAAATCGATGCCGCACGCCCGGTGGATGGCAGCCTGCCAGGCATTGCGGTTCAGCCGGGGCAAGGTGTCGATGGCCTGAACAGTCAGCCGTGGCTGGCGAGCAACAACATGGGGCGCATGGCCGACGTGATGGCAGCAGATCTGGTCCGACTGGCGCCAGCCGCCAAGCCGAAGATCGAGAGCAACCTGGCTGCGCTCAAACAGCACCTGCTCAAGCTCAGCGCCGACAGCGAAGCGAGTCTGGCCAGCGCCGACAACCTGAGCGTGGTGAGTCTGTCAGACCGATTCGGTTACCTGATCAGTGGGTTGAATCTGGAGCTGATCGACAGTCAGGCACTGACCGACGAGCAGTGGACGCCAGAAGCGATACAGAAACTGACATCGACTCTCAAGGACAACGACGTCGCCCTGGTGCTTGACCACCGCCAGCCCCCCGAGCCGGTCAAGACCGCGATTGCCGAGGCAGGCAGCACATTGCTGGTGCTGGGGATCGACGGCGCAGACCCGCTGACTGAGTTGCAGCGGGATATCGAGCAGATTATCGGGGCGTTGAAGGCTGGCTGAATCCAGATACCGTGGGAGGCGGCTTGCCGGCGATAGCGTCAGGCCAGCCAATGAAGGGTGAACTGAAGGCAAGCCGCCTCCCACAAGGCCTGTGCCTATCCAGTGAGATGTGTGCCGGTCAATGGCTCACAGCGGTCTGCGCTTCCATCTTCTGGCGCAGACTCAGCGGGCGCATGTCGGTCCAGACTTCTTCGATGTAGGCCAGGCATTCTTTCTTGAAGCCGCTCTTGCCCACGGTGCGCCAGCCGTTGGGGATGGCCTTGTAATCGGGCCAGATCGAGTACTGCTCTTCGTGGTTGACCACCACTTGAAAGACGATGTCTTCCCGGTCGAATACTGAAGTCATTGTTGCTCTCCATGAGGGTTCAGCGCCGCCGTGCCAATTCATGGCGGCTATAGGGATTGAACGTATCGCGACGTCGAAAAATTAAAGCTGAGCGACCGCGGCATTCAGCGCGCGACCGAAGATGCCGGCCACTTCGTCGATCTGTTCGGCGGTGATCACCAATGGCGGCAGGAAGCGCACGACGCTGCCGTGCCGACCTCCCAGTTCGAGGATCAGCCCGCGCTTGAGGCATTCGCGCTGAATCAACGGTGCCAGCCGCGCAAACACCGGCGGATGCCCCTGAGCGTCACGCGCACCGGCCGGATCGACCAACTCGACACCGAGCATCAACCCGCGCCCACGAATGTCGCCCAGTTGCGGGAAATCACGCTGCAGTTCGCGCAGATGCGAAACCAGTCGTGCGCCCATCGCCGTGGCGTGCTCGCACACGTTGTGCTCTTTCAGATAACGCATCACCGCCGAACCTGCGGCCATGGCCATCTGATTGCCGCGGAAAGTCCCGGCGTGAGCGCCCGGCAGCCAGGTGTCGAGCCACTGGCGATAGACGACAACCGCCAGCGGCAGGCTGCCACCGATGGCCTTGGACATCACCACGACGTCTGGAATGATTCCGGCGTGCTCGAAGGCGAACATCTTGCCCGTGCGGGCAAAACCGCTCTGGATTTCATCGACGATCAGCGCCACGCCAGCGTTTTCGGTGATGCGCCGCACGCCGCGCAGCCAGTCGAGATCCGCCGGAATAACCCCGCCCTCGCCCTGCACCACTTCAACAATCACCGCCGCTGGCAACTGCACACCCGCTTCAGGATCGTTGAGCAGGTTTTCCAGATAATGCAGGTTGGCTTTCACGCCCGGCGCGCCGCCCAGCCCGAACGGGCAGCGGTAATCATAGGGATACGGCAGAAACTGCACGCCTGCGCTGAGCAACGCTCCCAGCGGCTTCTTTGGACCCAGGCTGCCCATCAGGCTCAGCGCGCCCTGGCTCATGCCGTGGTAACCGCCCTGAAATGACAGCACCGTGCTGCGTCCAGTAGCCGTGC
Organism: Pseudomonas sp. CDFA 610; assembly: GCF_021147865.1. Taxonomy (NCBI): domain Bacteria; kingdom Pseudomonadati; phylum Pseudomonadota; class Gammaproteobacteria; order Pseudomonadales; family Pseudomonadaceae; genus Pseudomonas; species Pseudomonas sp. CDFA 610. Next base: position 227,662 of record NZ_JAGTPM010000006.1, on the reverse strand, counting down.
GCACCAGTTTCAAGGCTGCTTCCACCGCATCAGTGCCGGTCGGTCCGCAGAACTGGATCTTCGCTTCACGAGCCAGCTCTTCGGGCAACAACCCAAACAGGTCCTGCACGAACTGATCCTTGACCGGCGTGGTGAGGTCCAGCGTGTGCAACGGCAATTCGTCGCTGATGACCTGCTGAATCGCCTCGATCACCACCGGGTGATTGTGACCCAGCGCCAGCGTGCCAGCGCCTGCCAGACAATCGATAAACCGCCGTCCTTCGACATCTTCGACGTGAATGCCCCTGGCGCGCTTGAGTGCCAGCGGAATGCGCCGTGGATAGCTACGGGCGTTGGATTCCTGGCGACTCTGCCGCGCCAGCAAGGGCGACTCGTCGAACTGGTACAGCGTCTCGACCGGCGCTGAAGCAACCCGTGCCGGTTGATCATCGATAAACCTGGTAGCGACTGACATCTATGCAACCCTCAATACGCTGTTTGATGAGCGAAACCGTTTGAATGGCCTTAGTCGGCGGGTGTGAGACCCGGGCGGCTCAGGCATCTGTTCCTTCCATTGAAAACGCGCCGCAGGCCTGCGGATTTACACTCGATCACGAGTTTTTCATCCGCAAAGCCGACGGCCCGACGACAGGCCGGTCAGAGCCCTTCCAGTTCCGCCATCAGGTCGGCCAGCCGGTCGAACTTCTGCTCATCGACCTTCGGCCCGCCCAGACTTTCCAGATGCTGCGCCAGGGCCTGCACGGTGTTGAACTCGAACATCGCCCGCAGCGGTACGTTGCGCTGAAGCTGCTTCTGAGCACGCGTGACTACCTGCGTGGCGAGCAGTGAATGCCCGCCCAGTTCGAAGAAGTTGTCGGTGATGCCAACCCGCTCGATCTTCAGCACATCGGCCCAGATCGTCGCCAGTTGCTGCTCCATGTCGCTCTGTGGCGCGACATAGTCCTGCTGTGCCTGGCTGACGTCGGGCGCAGGCAGGGCCTTGCGGTCCAGCTTGCCGTTCGGGGTCAGCGGCATCTGCTCCAGCAGCACCAGGTGCGAGGGCACCATATAGTCCGGCAGACTGGCCTTGAGCCGGGTTTTCAGATCATCACGCAAGGCGTCGGGATCCTGCACTACACCGTTGGGGACCAGGTAGGCAGCGAGGACCTTACCCAGCGGACCGTCGATATCCAGAACCACCGATTCACGAATCGCGGCGTGTTCCTGAAGGCGGGTTTCGATCTCGCCCAGTTCGATGCGGTAGCCGCGGATCTTGACCTGATGGTCGACCCGACCGACGTACTCCAGCACGCCATCACCGCGACGCCGCGCCAGATCACCGGTGCGATACAGCCGCTCGCCCGGCGCACCGAACGGGTTGGGCACAAACACCGGCACAGTGCGCAGCGGATCGCCGACATACCCGCGTCCGACCCCTGTACCCGCCACGCAAAGCTCACCCACCGCGCCCAGCGGCACAAGCTCCAGCGCTTCATCGAGCACGTACAAACGGTTGTTGTCGGTCGGCAAGCCGATGGGCAGGTACGGGCTGCGCGTGGACGCCGCATCGACCCGGAAGAACGCCACGTCGTCCGAGCATTCAGCCGGACCGTAGGCATTCACCAATTCAATGTTCGGGTAGCGCTGCAGCCACTGACTGGCCAGTTCCGGCGGCATCGCTTCGCCCGTCGGCAGCATCCAGCGCAGGCCGTCGAGCGTCGCCTGCTCTTCGGCCAACAGACCGGTGATCAGCGACGGTACGCTTTCCAGCACGCTGATGCCCTGCGCCTGCACATGCTGAAGCAGCGCCTGAGGATCGCGAGCGATGTCGTTGGGGACAATGTCGACCCGTGCGCCAAACAGCGGCGCAGCGAGGAACTGCCAGACCGAGATATCGAAGCTTTGCGAAGCGGTCTGGGCAATCACGTCCGTGGCGCTGAGGTCCAGATACGGCACCTTGCTCAACTGGTTGTTGAGCATGCCGCGCTGCTCGACCATCACGCCTTTCGGTTGCCCGGTGGAACCCGATGTGAAGATCACATAGGCCAGGTTGTCCGGGGCGCTGTAACGTCCCGGATTGTGTTGCGCCGTTGCCTGCCGCTGCACGGCTTCCCAGACCAGCAACTGAGGACGTTTGTCTTCGGGCAGCGCCTCCAGCAACGCCCTGCCCTGCTGAACAGACTGTTCAGTACACACCAGAACCGGCGTATGGCTCTGGCCGATGATCCCGCTCAAGCGTGGATTCGGCAGCGCCGGGTCCAACGGCAGGTAACCGGCGCCGGCCTTGAAGCTGCCGATGATCATGCCCAACAGCTCGGGCCCGCGCTCGGCCAACAGCGCAATCGGCTGATCAAAGCCGACACCGGCGTTGATCAAGGCATGGCCCAGTCGATTGGCAGCGTCGTTCAGTTCGGCATAGCTTGAGGCATGCTCCAGACAGCTCACGGCGATGCGCTCGGGATGCTCGGCCACCTGCGCCTCGAACAGCTCGACGTAGCTGCGCTCAAGCGGATAGGCGCGCGCACTCTGGTTGCAGCCGTGGAGCAGAAACTCACGTTCCGGTTCGCCTAGCAGCGCCAGTTCGGCCATGTCGCCATGGAAGCCTTCGACCAGCGCCAGCAGCAGGCGCTTGAATTCACCGAGCATGCTCTGCACGGTCGACTCGTCGAAGTAACGCTGGTCGTAGGACAGATGCAGGCCCAGGTCGTCGCCGGGGTAGCAGACCGCCGTCAGCGGGTAGTTGGTGTGGGTTCGGCCGGAATCGGAGGTGGCGTTCAGGCTTTGCGCGCGGTCCAGTACCGAGACTTCCACCGGCGCATTCTCGAACACGAACAGGCTGTCGAACAGCGGCAGGCCCTTGGGCAGTTCGCTGTTTTCCTGAATGGTCACCAGCGGCAGGTATTCGTACTCGCGCAATTGCATGTTGCTGTCCAGCAACTGGCTCAGCCACTGACGTACGCTGCAACGCTGGCCATCGCCCGGCATGCCGATGCGCAGCGCAATGGTGTTGATGAACAGCCCGACCGTGCGCTGCATCTGCGGCAACTCCACCGGGCGGCCTGCCACGGTGACACCGAACACCACGTCGCGATCACCGCTCAGCCGCCGCAGGGTCAAGGCCCACGCGGCCTGGGCGAAGGTGTTGACGGTCAGTTGGTGCTGCTGCGCCAGTTCGCGCAACCGCACGCCGTCGGCCACATCGAGGCGCGTGTAGCAGTCGCCGACCACCATGCCGCCACTGTCTCCGGCGTGCTCGCGCAGGAACGGACGGTCGCTCGGAATCGGAGTCGGCCGCTCGAACCCCGCCAGGTTCTGTCGCCACCAGTCACGCGCCTGCGCCAGCCCCCGGCGTTGCAGCCAGCCGATGTAATCGCGATAACGTGGCGCCGGGGCCAGTTGTGCGTCGCGACCTTCGCCCAGCGCGGTGTAGATGTCGAAGAAATCGTTCATCAGCAGCGAGCGGCACCACGCATCAATGAGGATGTGGTGATTGCTCATCATGAACCAGTAACGCGCCTCGTCCACGCGGATCAGGCGCAGGTGGAATGGCGGCTGACGCAGCAGATCGAACCCGGTCTCGCGCTCGGACTTGAGCAGCGCCTGCAAGCGTGGTTCCTGCTGGTCGCTGGCCACGTCACGCCAGTCCAGGTAATCGATGGGCGTGCTGCCCGGTTTGTGAATGACCTGCAACATGGTTTCGCCGATGTCCCAGCAGAACGAGGCGCGCAGCGCTTCATGCCGAGCGATCACAGCCTGCCACGCCTGCGCAAACCGTTGCGGGTCCAGCGCGCTGTTGATGCGATAGCGGTCCTGCATGTAATACAGACCTGTGCCGGGTTCCAGCAGCGTGTGCAGCAGCATCCCTTCCTGCATCGGGGTCAGCGGGTAAACGTCTTCGATCCGGGACGCCGGAACCGGCAACGCGTCCAGCTGCACCTGATCCAGTTCGGCCAGGGGGAAGTCCGACGGCGTCAGTCCGCCGCTGCCTTCGGTCAGGCAATGGGTGATCAACGCCTGCAACTGGTTCAGGTAATCCTGTGCCAGGGCTTCGATGGCCTCGGGCTGAAAGCGCTCGGCACTGAAGGTCCAGCGCAGCACCAGCTCACCGCCATACACCTGACTGTCGATGCTCAGCTCGTTGGGCAAGGGCGCATCAGGATCGTGGGCCGCACCGGCTGACGTCTCCAGCGGCCGGAACAAGGCATCGCCGTCGAAGCTCTGATCGAACTGGCCCAGGTAGTTGAAGGTAATCGGAGCGACGGGCAAGGCCTGCATGGCCCTGCGGCTGCTGTCATCGGCCAGGTAGCGCAGCACACCGTAACCCAGCCCCTTGTGCGGGACCTGACGCAGTTGTTCCTTGATCGCCTTGATCGATTCGCCCGGTTCTGCGTGATCGAGGACCGGTGTCAGGCGTAACGGATAGGCACTGGTGAACCAGCCCACGGTGCGGGTCAAGTCAATGTCGTCGAACAGGGTTTCGCGGCCGTGGCCTTCGAGTTGAATCAGGGTCGAGGCCTGACCGTTCCAGCGACACACTACTAGCGCCAATGCGGTCAGCAGCAAGTCGTTGACCTGGGTCCGGTAGGCGCTCGGTGCCTGTTGCAGCAGGTGCCGGGTACTACGGGAATCCAATCGCACGCTGAGGGTTCGGGCGTGACGATTCTGCTGACCGCCCTGCTGGGCATGGCCCGGCAACGCTGCGGTCGGACCGCTGAGCTGGCGCTGCCACCATTGAAGCTCTTCACGCAACGACTCGCTGCCGGCGTAGGCCTGCAGGCGACTCGCCCAGTCCCGGAAGGCACTGGTCTTGGCCGGCAGGCGAACCGGCACCGCTTCATTGAGCTGCCGATACGCCGTCTGCACGTCATCGAGCAACACGCGCCACGACACGCCATCCACCACCAGGTGGTGGATGACCACCAACAGGCGTTGCTGACCTTGCGGCTCATCCACCAGCACGGCACGCAACAGCGGACCGTTCTGTAGATCGAGACTGCGCTGAGCCTGCTCGAACAACTCGACGCATTCCCCCGGATCAGTCACCTGCGCCTGAATTACCAGCGCATCCTCCGTGTGCGAAGCACGATGCACGGCTGTCCAGCGACCGCCTTGCTCCGTAAATCCCAACCTGAGTGCGTCATGCTGTTCCAGCACGGCGCGTAACGCAAGTTCCAGCGTAGGTGCATCCAGTCGGGTAACAGGTTCCAGCACCAACGCCTGATTCCAGTGCTGACGCGTCGGAATCGGCGTGTCAAAGAACCAGTGCTGAATCGGCGTGAAGCCCGATTCGCCGGTCACCAGTCCCTGTTCGGCCTGGATCAATTGCTGAGTCGTTGCCACGGCTGCGAGGGTATATACGGTCTGATGCTGAAACAGATCACGTGGTGTGAAATAAATACCGGCCTGACGTGCCCGACTGACCACCTGAATGGACAAAATCGAATCGCCGCCCAACTCGAAGAAGTTGTCGTTGAGTCCCACCTGCGTCACGTTCAGCACCGCGCACCAGATGGCGGCCAGTTGCTGCTCAAGGTCGCTTACCGGCGCCACGTACTGTAGGCGGTTGAGTTCCGGGTCCGGCGCGGGCAAGGCCCGGCGGTCAAGCTTGCCGTTGGCCGTCAGCGGCATGCTGTCCAGCAGAATCAGGTGCGCAGGCACCATGTAGTCGGGCAATTGCGCCTTGAGGTGCGACTTGAGCGATTCGCGCAAGCGGGCCCGCTGCTCGTCGCCCTGCGCCGCTACTTCGCTGACCAGATAACCCGCCAGTTGCTTGCCGGAGGGCGTGTCCAGCGCCAGCACCACGGCCTCGCGAACACCTTCGTGCTCCAGCAGTCGGGTTTCGATTTCGCCCAATTCAATGCGGAAACCGCGAATCTTCACCTGATGGTCGATTCGGCCCAGGTATTCGACGAGCCCATCGGCACGCTGGCGCACCAGATCGCCGGTGCGATACAGACGCCCGCCCCGCCCGGCAAACGGATCAGCCACGAAGCGCTCGGCGGTCATGCCCGGACGCTGGTGATACCCCTGGGCCAGACCCGGACCACCGATGTACAACTCGCCACTCGCGCCCTGCGGCACCAGCGCCAGATCGGCATCGAGAATGTACGCAACCCGCGCCCCGACCACACGACCGATCGGCACGCTCGCTTCACCTTCCGGCAACTGCTGCGGGGCCAGACTGGCCAGCGGCATGACCACGGTTTCGGTCGGGCCGTAGGCGTTGAAGAACAGCTCGGGCTGGAACACCGCACGTATGCGATGCAGGTGTTCACCGGTCAACGCTTCGCCACCGGTGATGCACATGCGCACCGGCAGGGTCTGGCCCTGGGTCGCCAGCCATTGCGCCAACTGGCTGCCATAGCTGGGCGTGAAACCAAGGATATTGACCTGCTGTTCGCGGATCAGGGTGCAGATTTCTTCGGCATCCCACTGGCCCTGAGCCCGCAATACCACGCGTGCGCCAGCAAGCAGCGGCACCAGCAAACGTTCGGTAGCAGCATCGAAGTTGATCGAATAGAAGTGCAGCTCGCAGTCATCAGGCTGCATGTCGAAACGGCGAATCACCGCCTGGCAGTGCATGGCGATTTCGCCATGGGACACCACCACGCCTTTGGGCTTGCCGGTCGAGCCGGACGTGTAGATCAGGTATGCCTGATGCTGCGGCAGGCTGAGGAGCGGCAATTCGTCGTGCGGGTAGCCCTCCAGCAATGGCAGGTCATCCTCCAGACACCAGCGTGCCACGCCGTCAGGCAACTCGCCGAGTGCGGCAAACATCGCACGATCACTCAACAGCAGGCCGACACCGCTGTCTTCGATCATGTACTGCAAGCGTTCCAGCGGGTATTCCGGGTCCAGCGGCACGTAGGCGCCACCGGCCTTGAGGATCGCCAGCAGGCCGATCACCATGTGCAACGAGCGCTCCAGCGCCAGACCGACACGCACCTGCGGCCCGACACCCCGTTCGCGCAGCACCCGCGCCAGTTGGTTGGCCCGGCTATCCAGCTCGGCGTAGCTCAGGGTTTCACCGGCAAAAGTCAGGGCTGGCGCATTCGGACGCAGACGCGCCCGCTCGGCAAACAGCTCATGAATGCACTGATCCAGGCGCTGCTCGCCCGCCTCGACGCCCAGACTGTCGAGCAACTGCTGACGCTCGGCGTCCTGCAACAGCGGCAGTTCGCTGAGGCGCTGCTGCGGATCGGCCAGCAGGGCTTGCAGCAAATTGAGCCAGTGCCCGGCCATTTTGGCGATACGCGGTTCGTCGAACAGGTCGGTGCTGTAAGTCAGGCAGCAGCCCAGACGATGATCCAGTTCGGTAACTTCCAGATTGAGGTCGAACTTGGTCGCCCGCGCATCGTTGACCAGATACTCGACCGTCATGCCGGCCAGCTCACGGCTCTGCTGGAATTCCCAGCGCTGCACGTTGCACATCACCTGGAACAGCGGGTTGTAGGCCGCGCTGCGTGGCGGTTGCAGCGCTTCGACCAGATGGTCGAACGGCAAGTCCTGATGCGACTGGCCTTCGATGACGGTGTGCCTGACCTGTTCGAACAACTGCGCCACACTCATCTGCCCGTCGAGCTGCACGCGCAGTACTTGGGTGTTGAGGAACGCGCCGATCAGGCCTTCGCTTTCCGGGCGAATCCGGTTGGCCACCGGCGCGCCGATGCGCAGGTCGGTCTGGCCGCTGTAACGGTAGAGCAGCACCGCCAGCGTGGCGGTCATGGTCATGAACAGGGTCAGGCCGTTCTGTGCGTTGAAAGCGCGTACCTTTGCCGCCAGACCGGCTTGCAGATCAAAACGGTACAACTCGCCCTGATGGCTCTGCACCGGCGGACGTGGTCGGTCGCCGGGCAACTCCAGCAACGGATGCTCGTTGCCCAGCTGCGCCATCCAGTAGTCCAGTTGGCGCTGGCGTTCACCCGCTTCCATCCACTGGCGCTGCCAGACGCTGTAATCCAGGTATTGCACCGCCAGCGATTCCAGCGGCGACGGCTTGCCGTCAAGAAACGCTTCGTACAGCAGCCCCAGTTCGCGCGCGAAAATGTCCATCGCCCAGCCTTCGGTGACGATGTGGTGCAGGGTCAGGACGAAGTAATGTTCCAGCTCGCCCGCCCGGACCAGACAGGCACGTAGCAGCGGCCCTGTTTCCAGATCAAACGGCTGATGCGCTTCACGGTCGGCCAGTGTCTGAAGCCGCTGCTGACGTACCTCGGCAGGCAGCGCAGAGATGTCTTCCCAGCGCATCTGCAGACCGGTCTGCTCCGAGACTTTCTGGTACGCCACGCCATCAGCGCTCGGAAAGGTAGTGCGCAGGGTTTCGTGGCGCAGGATCAGCGCTTGCAGCGCGGCGTCGAAATGCTCGATGTTCAGCACGCCGTTCAGGCGCGCCATACCGCCGACGTTGTAGGCCGGGCTGTCCGGCTCCATCTGCCAAAGGAACCACATGCGTTGCTGCGAATAGGACAACGGTACCGACTGACTGCGGTCGACGCGGGCAATCGGCTGCAGACTGCCACATACGCCGGACGCCTGAATGGCCTCGACCTGCTCGGCGAAGGCACCCAGTTCGCTGGATTCGAACAGCGTGCGCAGCGGCAGGTCGATGTCACAGGCCTGACGCACCCGAGAGATGATTTGGGTTGCCAGCAAGGAGTGGCCGCCCAGCGCGAAGAAGTCATCCCGCAAGCCAACACGCGGCACACCCAGCACTTCACGCCAGATGGCTGCGATCTGTTTCTCCAGCGCCGACTGCGGCTCGACATGCTCGCGGGTCTGCCATTGCGGTTCGGGCAAGGCGCGACGGTCGAGCTTGCCGCTCGGGCTCAGGGGCATGCTGTCCAGACGCACTAATTGCGAGGGGACCATATAATCCGGCAGTTCCAGCGCCAGCGCAGACTTGATGCATTCAGCCTGTTCAGCGCCGCTTTCGCCCTCAAGGGCTGCGGTGTAATAGCCGATCAATTGCGGACCGGCAACCGTTTCGCGCACCAGCACTGCCGCCTGGCCGATACCCGGCAGAGCCAGCAGACGCGCTTCGATTTCCTGCGGCTCGACCCTGAAACCGCGCAGCTTGACCTGCTGATCGAGACGCCCCAGGTATTCCAGCGCACCATCGGAGGTCCAGCGCACCCGATCGCCGGTGCGATACAGCCGCTCACCCGCCTTGCCCAGCGGATCGGCCACGAAACGCTCGGCCGTCAGCGCAGGACGACCCAGATAGCCCCGCGCCAGACCGATGCCACCCACGCACAGTTCACCCGCAACGCCCTGCGGCACCTGATTCAGTTCGTTGTCCAGCACCCGGCACAGCACGTTGCCCAAGAGACGGCCGATTGGTGAGCGCTCCCCATCCGCCCGCTGACAATGCCAGTGAGTGACGTTAATCGCGGTTTCGGTCGGGCCATAGCGGTTGTGCAACTGCACGTTCGGCAATTGCTCCAGCACCCGGTTGCGCAGCTCACTCGGCAGCGCTTCACCCCCTGAGAACAGACGGCGCAGGCTGTCGCACTGCCGGGCTAGCGGTTCGTCGATGAACACCTGCAGCAACGGTGGCACGAAGTGCAGCGTGGTGACGCCGTAATCCTTGACCAATTGCGCGATGCGCTGCGGATCGCGATGCTCGCCGGGACCGGCCAGCAGCAATCGACAACCGGTGATCAGCGGCCAGAAACACTCCCACACGGACACGTCGAAGCTGATCGGCGCTTTCTGCATCAGCACATCAGTGTCATCCAGCGCGTAGGTCGCCTGCATCCATTGCAGGCGCTCGGCCAATGCGGCATGAGTGTTGCCGACGCCCTTGGGCTGCCCGGTGGAGCCTGAGGTGTAGATCACGTACGCAAGGTTATCGCCCTGCAGATGCAGACCCGGCGCACTCACCGGCCAGCTTTCCAGATTCAGTGCGTCCATCGCGACCGTGCAGATACCCTCGGCACTTGGCAGATCGCCCAGCAGATGGCTCTGGGTCAACAGCAGTTCAACGCCACTGTCGTTGAGCATGTAAGCGAGGCGCTCGGTCGGATAATCCGGGTCCAGTGGCACGTAAGCGCCACCGGCCTTGAGAATCGCCAGCAAACCAATCAGCAACTGCGGTGAGCGTTCGGCGGCGATAGCAACTTTGATGTCCGGCCCCACGCCCTTGTCGCGCAGATAGTGCGCCAGACGGTTGGCCTGAGTGTGCAGACTGGCGAAGTCGAGGCTGCCGCCCTCCCACATCAGCGCAATACGTTCAGGGGTCTCGCGGAACTGCCGATTGAGCTGTTCGGGCAACCATTGTGTCGCTGGCGCACAGGGCGCACTGCTCCACTGTCGCTGTTGAGTTTGCTCGTCATCGCCGAGCAGCTGCAGATCCCCCAACGCAATCTGTGCCTGCTGACCGACCTGAGTCAGCACCTGCACATAGTGCTGCGCCATGCGCACGATGGTGTCGCGCTCGAACAGTTCGTCGGCATAGTCGAAAGACAGCGTCAGACGTCCGTTCCGGTCTTCCTCGCTGTGCAGTTGCAGGTCGAACTTGGCTTCGCGGCTGTGCCATGGCAACTCGTCGGCGAGCAATCCCGGCAGGCGGCGCAAGGCACTCAGGTCGCGCTGTTGATGGTTGAACATGACTTGAAACAGACCGTGCTCGCGAGCCTGCGGGAAGGCCTCGACCAACTGATCGAAAGGCACGTCCTGATGAGCCTGGGCGTCCAGCGCCGTCTGACGGGTCTGGGCCAGCAGCGCCGAAAATGGCTGGCGCGAATCGAGCTTCGCGCGCAACACCAGCGTGTTGATGAAGAAGCCGATCATGCCTTGTGTTTCGTGACGCGGGCGGTTGGCACCGGGCACTCCGACGCGAATGTCGGTGTGTCCGCTGTAGCGATGCAACAGGGTCTGGAAGCTGGACAGTAACAGCATGAACGGCGTCGATTGCCAGGCTTGCGCGGTGTTACGCAAGGCGGCGCTCAACTCGGCACTCAGACGCAGGCTGTAGCGGTCGGCGCTGTACTGCTGGCGCACCGAGCGCGGATGATCGGTGTTCAGTGCCAGCACTGGCTGTTCGTCGCCCAGTTGCTGCTTCCAGTACTCGAGCTGACGCCCGGCCTCGCCACGCGCAAGCCATTCGCGCTGCCACTGGCCGTAGTCCGCATAACGCAGCGCCAGCGGGGCCAGTTCAACCGACTGACCTTGAACAGCCGCAGCGTAAAGACGCGAGAATTCGTCGATCAGCACGTTCAGCGACCAGCCGTCGGCGATGATGTGGTGCAGTGTTACCAGCAACTGATGTTCTTCGTCGTCCAGTTGCACCAGCGTCACACGCAGCAACGGACCGTTTTGCAGGTCGAACGGTTGGCGCGCCTGCTCTTCGCTAATAGCCCGCGCGCGGGTTTGGCGCTCGTCGCCAGACAGACCACTGATGTCCAGCACCTGCAACTGAAATTCCCCGGCCGGGTCGATACGTTGCAGCGCTACGCCGTCCTGTTCGTAGAAGCGGGTACGCAACGATTCATGGCGCTCGATCAGTTGCTGAAAACTGTCGCGCAAGGCCGTGCGGTCCAGCTCGCCACGCAAGTGCAATCCGCCAGGAATGTTGTAGGCACTGCTCTGTGGGTCCAGTTGCCAGACAAACCACAGACGGTTCTGCGCCAGGGATTGCGGCAAGTGCTGGTTGCCCGGCAGGCGGGTGATGACGTTTTCGCCGGGCGCGTCGCCCTGCTGTGCAGCGAGTTGCAGCGCTTCAATCTGCGCAACAAAGGCGCCCAGGGTTGGCGCTTCGAACAGCAGCCGAAGGCTCAGGTCGATGCCCAGCACCTCACGCAGCTTCGCCACCACCTGAGTCGCGGCAATCGAGTTGCCGCCCAGCAGGAAGAAGTGGTCATCCGCGCCGATCTGCTCGCGCTGAAGCTGATCACACCAGACGTTGGCGATTTTTGCCTGCAAATCGGAGCCAGTCGATGCCGCCTGCACGGATTGACTCGAGTCGCCTTCCGGGAACACCGCATAGCTGTCCAGACTGCCATCGGCCAGACGCGTGCGGCAGGCAGAACGTTGCAGCTTGCCGCTGGAGGTTTTCGGCAACGCACCAGGGTTGAGCAGTACGACGACTGTCGGCGCTTCCTGAAACGCATCGGCCACCGCCTGACGAATGGCCTTGATCAGCGCTTCCGGTGGCAGAATTTTCTGCACGCTGCGACCGACTTCAGCCGCGATGCCGATGCCTTCGATCCCGGCCTGAGTCACAGCAAACGCTGCGACACGGCCTTTGCGCACCACATCGACGTCGCGCTCAATGACTTTCTCGATGTCCTGCGGATAGAGGTTCTGACCACGCACGATCAACATGTCTTTCAAGCGGCCGGTGATGTACAACTCGCCGTGACGCTGAAAACCCAGGTCGCCGGTTCGCAGCCAGGTCTGGCCGTCGTGTTCGACGAAGGTTTTCGCCGTTGCTTCAGGGTTGCGCCAGTAGCCATGGGCAATGCTGGGACCCGTCGCCCAGACTTCACCGACGTGGTTGTCGTCCAGCACCTGCAACGTGCCCGGATCGGCGATCAGTACGCCGTGCCCCGGCTGACCGGTGCCGCAACTCATCACCGGGCTGCCCTCGCCCAGCTCCACGACATTGCGCGCCAGCGCCGCTTCGTCCAGACGCAACGAAGGAATGCCGTGGCCGCGCTTGCCACCGGCCACATAAAGCGTGGCCTCGGCCAGCCCGTAGGACGCCATGAAGCTGTCGGGGGTGAAGCCGCAACTGGCGAACTTGTCGGAGAACGCATCGAGGCTGTCCTGACGGATCGGCTCGGAGCCGGAATACGCGACGCGCCAGCGACTGAGGTCCAGACGCTCCAGCGCCGACTCGCTGACACGCGCGCTGCACAGCTGGTAGGCAAAGTCCGGTCCGCCGCTGATGGTGCCGCCGTATTCGCTGATCGCCTCCAGCCAGCGCAACGGGCGCGTCAGAAAGTACGCCGGGGCCATCAGCACACAGGGCACGCCACTGAAAATCGGCTGCAACAGACCGCCGATCAGGCCCATGTCGTGGTAAAGCGGCAGCCAGCTGACGATCACATCGTCAGGGTTGAGGTCGATGCCGAAGCCGTGGCGAATCAGTATTTCATTGGCAACCAGATTGCCGTGCGTGACCTGCACGCCCTTGGGCAAGGCAGTCGAGCCGGAGGTGTACTGCAGAAAGGCGATGTCATCGGGCTGCAAACCGGGTCCTTGCCAGCCATCGGCCAGAGTACTGTCCAGCGTGTCGACACAAAGCAGTTGCGGCGCATCGGCTGCCGCCAGCTCGTCCATTTGCAGCAACGCGGGTTTCAGGTCGGAACCGGTCAGCAGCAGACGCGGCTGGGCATCGGCGATGATCGACAGCAGGCGTTCCTGATGATGACGGCGATTGGATTCCGGCGGATAGGCTGGCACCGCAATAACCCCGGCGTACAGACAGCCGAAGAACGCCGCCACATAGTCAGGCCCGCTGTGAAACAGCAGAATCGCGCGATCTCCCGGCGCAGCCTCACGCTTCAGCGCGGCAGCGATGGTGCGTGCGCGCAGGTCCAGATCACGGTAGGTCAACACCAGGCCCTGGCTGTTTTCGTCGGTGAGAAAACGCAGCGCCAGTTGGTCAGGCGTTTTCGCAGCGCGACGTTGCAGCGCCTGGGCCAGAGTGTCGGGGAGTTCGAAAGCGTCCATGATGGGTTTCCTGCTGGATTCGGCTTGCCAGAGCGGGTCTGGGTATCAAAAAAGGCGCGTCGCAGGATCAGCGACGCGTCGGGCGAGCGGGCATCAGCCGGCTGCGCGGGTCAGGTGCCGCGCAGCGCTGTTGCGCCACCGAGTCAAGTGTTGTTCGGCGTAACGCCGCAGATGGCGTAGCAACCGGGCCTGCTCGTCGACCAGATAGAAGTGATGACCTTCGAACAGGTCCAGAGAAAACCCCGTCGCGGCGTCTTCCTGCCAGTCGAGCAGCTCTTCGACGCTGACGCTGTCCTGCTTGCCGCCGAACACGTGAATGGGGATATGCAGCGGCTCGCGCACGCCATAGACAAAGCTGCCGCACAGCAGAAAATCGGCACGCAGGATCGGCAGCATCATCTGCATGAGTTCGTCGTTGGCGATGACCTCTTCGCGGGTGCCCTTGAGCGTGCGAAGCCGGTCGATCAACTGCGCATCGGTCCTGGCCACCGCGTAATCGCTGACGTCGCGGCGCGCAGGACCTGCCGTGGCCGAAGTGAACAGCGCCAGCGGCGCAGGCAGCCCTCGAGCGCGCAGTGCATGGGCCAGCTCGAAGGCCAGCAGGCCACCCAGGCTGTGCCCGAACAGCGCGTAAGGGGTATCGAGTTCGGCTGCGATTTCGTCGGCCAGTTGACCGGCCAACTGCACCATATCCGTCTGCAACGGCTCCGCCATGCGCATGCCGCGGCCGGGCAGTTCCAGCGGGCGCACATTCAGCCAGTCCGGCAAGGTGCGCCGCCAGGGGCTGTAGAACATTGCGCTGGCACCGGAATACGGCAGACAGAACAGTTTCAGGCCTGTGGAGCTGTTCATATCAGGACCGTCCGTCCATTGGATCCGGTGTAAAAGCCGCGATGCGTGCGATCGAAACGCATGGTGTTCTCCTGATGTCATCCCGGCCTGCGCCATGGGCGGGCCTGTCATCATGAGAACGGACGGCGTTCGGAAATAATTAGTCGCATTCGGCCGGTCTGCACGAGTGTCGAGCGCACGGTGCGGAATCGCACCCTTAAAGTGCGCTGATGCGCTTTCGCATTTGACAATAATTATCATTAAGACTAATTTATCGCCCCACGTGATGGCGCGGCTCACAAGGCGGCTCCCCCTCCAATGACTTTGCAGCAAGGTGAATTCCATGACGGAACAAGTATTCACAAGCAAGTGCGACTCACCGTTACTCCAGGCTTTCGTCGACAATTACCTGCTGTTGGTCAAGATTGCCGCACGCATCGTGGGTTGTCGGTCACGCGCCGAGGACGTGGTTCAAGACGCGTTTTTCAGGCTGCGTTCGGCTCCTCAGGTCACGCTGACGTTCAAGGCACAGCTCAGCTATCTGTTTCAGATCGTGCGCAATCTGGCCATCGACCACTACCGCAAGCAGGCACTGGAACAGCGGTACACCGGGCCCGAGGCAGAGGGTTTGAATGTGGTGATTCAGGGCGCTTCGCCGGAAACCTCGCACATCAACTTCTCGAGCCTGGAGAGAATCGCCGACGCACTCGCGGAGCTGCCTCCCCGGACCCGTTACGCGTTCGAGATGTACCGCCTGCACGGTGTACCGCAGAAAGACATCGCCAAGGAACTGGGCGTCTCCCCTACCCTGGTCAACTTCATGATTCGCGATGCGCTGATTCACTGTCGCAAGGTCAACGGCGTCAGAAGCGAGCCTTGAGCCTTATTCAGGCGACAAAAAAATCCGGAGCCTGGGCTCCGGTTTTTTCATGTTGGCTCGACGCTTTTTATCAACGGCTGACCTGATACTCAGGCTGCACTTCCGGCATGGCCGAAGAGTGATGGTTCAAGATCTTCCACTCGTTGCCGACACGGTGATAAAGGAAGGTGTAGCGAGCCTGGACCTTGCTCTGCTTACCTTCGGCCGACGTCAGGGTGAAGGTGTAGACACCGCTGTCCACGGCTGCATCCGGACCCAGACGGCGGATTTCACGGTAGTTGACCTCACCGACCGGCTTGAGGGTCAGGAAGTGATCGAAGTAGTCCTTGATCTCGGCCGGGGTGGCTCGCACTTTGTTCGAAACTGTCGGCTGCAGGACCGCGTCCGGCGTATACATGGACAACACCGTCTGCGAATTGCCGGTTTTCAGCGCCTTGTTCCAGCGATCAAACAGACCTGCAATCTCTCTATCATTTACGTTGCTTGGCTGCTCGGCCACCATGCGATAGGTGTAACCGCCGGCCGGTTCGGTAGCGGCCTGAACCATTGGGGCGCTTACAGCAAGGAACATGGCCAGGGCGGTCAATTTCAATTTCATCGCAACTCTCCTTCGGGGTGATCTGTTCAGGGATTCAGTGGTTGCCAATTTGCCCTGATGCGCTGGTTGATCCATCGGCCGAACGGGGTTATTTGCGTATGCCAACTGGCAGATAGGCGCAGAATCGCCTTACGCGCTCTAATAGCAGTACTCAAGGTGTGCTCGCGCGCGCATCACCCTTCGCTGGAGCCCTACCCATGCAAAGCCCTCCTCATGACCCGGCAAGCGCTCTGGCGATCCGCACGCAGTATCGCCAGTCGCAAAGCCGTGCTGCCCGTTTGCGACTGCTGGTGGATACGGGCCAGGAACTGACCCAGCTACCGCCCGAAGCCATGCGCCAGCGCGTGCTGCAACGGGCATGTGCCTTCGTGGCCATGGACCACGGCCTGTTGCTGGAGTGGAACAGCGACAACGTGGTCACGATCACGGCCAGCCATGGCAGCAAGGAACGTCTGAACTCGATGGACAAGGTGGCCGACACGCTGGCCATCGGCCCGCAGTGGCTGGACTGCCCGCAAGCCAGATTGCCCAGTGTGCTGATGCTGCCGTTGCGTGGTGCAGATGAAGGCGCATTCGGCACTCTGCTGCTCGCCAACAGCGTCGGGATCAACGCCCCGGACAACGAAGACATTGAATCCCTGCAGCTGCTCGCCACGCTGCTGGCGGCGCATCTGGAGAACAACCGCCTGCTCGAAGCGCTGGTTGCGCGGGAGCGAACCATGTCCGAGCTGGTGCATCAGTTGTTCACCGCTCAGGAAGACGAACGCAAGCGCATGGCCTATGACCTGCATGACGGCCTGGCGCAGACCCTCGCCGGACTGCATCAGCGGCTGCAGGGCTTTGCGGGACGCTGTCCGGAACTGCCCGAACCGATGAGTGCCGACCTGCAGGCCATCCTCAACCTTGCCCAGCATTGCGTGGGTGAAGGGCGGCAACTGATCAGCGGTCTGCGCCCTACCGTGCTCGATGACTTCGGCCTGCTTCAAGCGGTCGACAAGGAAGCCGACCGCCTGCGCGAAGCCGGTATCGCCGTGCACTGGAGCTCACGCTCGATGGTCCGCCTGCCCAGTCACCTGGAGATCGGCCTGTTCCGCATCGCTCAGGAAGGCATCAACAATGTGCTCAAGCATTCGGGGGCTGGCAGTGTGCAGTTGGCGCTGGACATCAGTGACAGTAACGTGTCGCTGTTGCTCGAGGACAACGGTCGGGGTTTCGTGACCGACCAGCGCAGCGACGGCAGCGGCGTTCAGAAACTGGGGCTGGTGGCCATGCAGGAACGGGCCAGCCTGATGGGTGGCCGCCTGACCTGTGTCAGCCGTCCCGATTGCGGTACGCGATTGCGCGCGACCGTCCCTTTCACTGCTGACAAGGCAATTCAATGACTGACACCCTGCGACTGGTTCTTGCGGACGACCATGAAGTGACCCGTACCGGATTCGTCTCGCTGCTGGCGGGTCATCCGGAATTCGAAGTGGTTGGCCAGGCCGCCAACGGCCAGCAGGCGATTGACCTCTGCGAGGAGCTGCAACCGGACATCGCGATTCTCGATATCCGCATGCCGGTACTCAACGGGCTGGGCGCGGCACGGATTCTCCAGCAGCGCATGCCGAAGCTCAAAGTGGTGATCTTCACCATGGACGACAGCACCGATCATCTGGAAGCGGCCATCAGCGCGGGTGCCGTGGGCTACCTGCTCAAGGACGCCAGCCGTGACGAGGTCATCGCCAGCCTGCAACGTGTCGCCCGTGGTGAAGAAGCCCTGAACAGCGCGGTGAGTGCACGTCTGCTGCGCCGCATGACCGAACGCAACACCAGCGGCGCCGCCCTGCCCGAAGCGCTTACACCTCGCGAGCGCCAGGTGCTCGGGCTGGTAGCAGGCGGTTTCAGCAACCGGGAAATCGGTGAAAAACTGGGCATCACCACCGGTACCGCCAAGGCTCACGTAGAAAAGGTGATCGGCAAGCTCGGCGCATCGGATCGTACTCAGGCAGCCGTGCGTGGCGTGGCGCTGGGCCTTGTGACACAGGCTCCGGGCGACTGGCAATGACTGCTCTGTCCACCAGTCGCTGGCAGGATCTCCCGCTGCGCGGCAAGGCACTGTTGGCGATTTCGATGCCGCTGGTGGTGCTGATGTCCTCGCTGGGGTTGATCTATCACGCCGAGCGTCAGACCGCGCAGGCCGAAGAGGATGTGCGTCGCGCGCTGCTGGTGCAGGGTGACATTCAGACGGTGCATACCCAGATTGCCGAAGCGGCCGCCAGCGTGCGCGGTTACCTGCTGACCCGGCAGGCGGATTTCCTGCCTGGCTATCTGAACGCACAGCCACTGATCGACGCGGCGCTGATTCGGCTTGATGCCAATATTCAGGACGAGCAGATGCGCGAGTACCTGACGTCGATCGAACCCCTGATCCATGCCAAGGCGGATGGACTGGCGAAACTGCAGGCGCTCAGCCTGGAGGTCCCGGAAAACATCACGCGCATCCTGATCGAAAACAAATACGTGCTCGATCAGTTGCGCGAACGCATCAGCACCATGCGCGAGCGCGAGGACAAGCTGCTGGCCGAACGGACTGCCGCCGCGTCGGCCACTCGCCAGCAGTTGTTGCTGTCGACCCTGCTGGCTGCCGGGTGCGGCATGATCGGCGCCATTCTGGCGGTGCTCATGCTGTCGC
The DNA here is from genome assembly GCF_021147865.1 of Pseudomonas sp. CDFA 610. NCBI lineage: Bacteria > Pseudomonadati > Pseudomonadota > Gammaproteobacteria > Pseudomonadales > Pseudomonadaceae > Pseudomonas > Pseudomonas sp. CDFA 610. The sequence continues at coordinate 209,023 of NZ_JAGTPM010000006.1, read as the reverse complement.
GGGGCATCGTTACTCGGGTCCAGCAGGTGCAGCGCAACGCGCAGCGTCTGGCGCTCGGGCATCCCCTGCTGCCGCAGCCTCCCGAGAAAGACGAAATCGGTCAGTTGAGTACGCGCCTGGTCGAGGCCGGGCAACTGCTCGCCGAGCGCGAACGTGCCCTGCGGGACAACGAAGAACGCCTGCGGCTCATCATCGAAGGCGTGAAGGACTACGGCATTTTCGCGCTGGACAAGCAAGGCTACATCACCACATGGAACGCCGGTGCCGAGCGCATCAAGGGCTATACCGAACAGGAAATCATCGGGCAGCACTTCTCTGTTTTCTACCAGCCCGAAGAGTGTCCGCAGCATCCGGACATGGCGTTGCATGAAGCCATGGTCGAGGGGCATTACATGGAAGAAGGCTGGCGCTGCCGCAAGGACGGCAGTCGTTTCTGGGCCAGTGTGGTCATCACTGCACAGTACGATGGCAACGGTGAGCTGCGCGGCTTTTCCAAGATCACTCGCGACATCACCGACCGCCGCGCAGCCGAGATCGCGCTGGGTACGGCCCGGGAAGAAGCCGAGCGGGCCAGCCGGGCGAAGAGCGAGTTTCTTTCACGCATGAGCCACGAGTTGCGCACCCCGCTCAACTCGATTCTGGGGTTTGCCCAGTTGCTGGACATGGACTCGACGGCCAGTCAGAGGCCGCAGGTCGGGCATATCCTGCGTGCCGGTCAGCACTTGCTGAAGCTGATCAACGAGGTGCTGGACATCGCCCGAATCGAAGCCGGACACCTGTCCCTGAGCCTGGAACCGGTTGTCCTGTCGGCAGTGCTTCAGGAAGCGCTGGTGCTGGTTTCGCCGATGGCAGCGGACGGCAACATCCGGCTGGTCGAACTGCCAGACATGCCGGACGAACTTGGCGTGATTGCCGACCGTCAGCGCCTGATACAGGTGCTGCTCAACCTATTGTCCAACGCCATCAAGTACAACCGACCCCAGGGTCAGGTGCAGATCGAAGTCGAACAACTGGATGAGCACACGACCGTGACCGTCGTCGATACCGGTCACGGCATCGACGACGAGCGTATCGACCAACTGTTCAAACCGTTCGAGCGCCTGGGCGCCGACCCGAATGTCGAAGGCACCGGCCTCGGTCTGGCGCTGAGCAAAAGCATGCTGGAAATGATGCAGGGCCAACTGTCGGTGCAGAGTACGCCGGGACAGGGCAGCCGCTTTACCCTCAGACTGCCGCGCGTTCAGGTACAGGCTGGCGCTGCCCCCGCACCGCGTCCGACCGAACTGCTCCCGACGGTGCAACGCCCTGCCACTGCCGACTATCACGGCAAAGTGCTGTGCATCGAGGACAATCTGTCGAGCATGGCGCTGATAGAAACGCTGCTGCAGCGCAGGCCTGGCATCCGGTTGCTGTCGAGCATGCAAGGGCAACTGGGTCTGGACCTCGCCAGGCAGCACGCTCCGCAGCTGATCCTGCTGGATCTCAACTTGCCGGATCTTCAGGGGCTTGAGGTATTGCAGCGTCTGAGACGCCTGCCAGCGACCGCCCATACGCCGATCCTGATGATCACCGCAGACGCCAGCGATACCGTTCAGCGAACCTTGCAAGCGGCCGGCGCAACCGCCATCCTGACCAAACCCATCCAGGTGCCGACCTTTCTCGCCTATCTGGATCAATACATACCGGAGCCGACATGACCGGAGACTTCCGTATCCTGATCATCGATGATCAGCGCCCCAACCTTGAGTTGATGGAGCAACTGCTCGCACGGGAAGGACTCACGAACGTACTGAGCAGCACCGAGCCTTTGCGTACGCTGGACCTGTTCAACAGCTTCGAGCCTGATCTGGTGGTACTGGACCTGCACATGCCCGAGTTCGACGGCTTTGCCGTCCTGGAGCAACTGAACCGGCGCATTCCCACCAATGACTATGTGCCGATCATGGTGTTGACAGCGGATGCCACGCGTGACACTCGCCTGCGCGCCCTCGCACTGGGCGCACGGGATTTCATCAGCAAACCGCTTGATGCGCTGGAAACCATGCTGCGGATCTGGAACCTGCTGGAGACACGGGCGCTGTACAAAACCCTGCGCAAACTGGTGCCGCCCGAGCACATAGAACTGCTGCGCCAGCCGCGCTCACTGGCACAGCAATAGTCGACGGCTTACTTGATAAGCGTCACCGGCACCGACGCTTCATGAATGACCCGCGTGGCGACCGAGCCCAGTAACAGGCCCGTCACGCTGCTCAATCCGCGGGTACCCATGACGATCGCGTCGCAACCCAGCTTCTGCACCTGCGCCTCGACCTGCTCCGCGACATTGCCCAGATCGACATGCGCCTGAAAGGGTGTTCCGGCAGCGGTCAGCAGTTCGATCGCATCATCCAGCACACGTTTGCCTTCGTTGTTCAGACCGGCCTTCACACCCTCGATCATGTCCGGCGCCAGGTAGAGGCTGTAATCGATCGGACTGGCCTGTACGTTCAGCAGATGAACCTCAAGCGACTTTTTGAGATCGGCTGACAGCTCAATGACATACCCGAGAGCTCGCGTGGCGTGCTCGGAACCGTCGAAAGGAACAAGAACTTTATGCATGGCGGCTTTCCTTGTTGGATTATGCCGTCAACATAGCCTGAGCCGCGCGGCACAGCTACTGTAAAGCGTGATTGATTTGACCCAGCGCAGACAATCGACGCCTGGGCGGCCAGACGTCATTGAGAAAACACCTGTTTGCTCGAACCTAGCGACCTTCGAGGAAGGCCGCCGCCTGATCCAGCAGCATCAATGGGTTTTCATGTTTGTGGATATCGACCGAGAGCAACTGCCGAAAACGCCGCGCGCCAGGAAAGCCCTGAGCGAGCCCTAGCACGTGCCGGGTGACATGGTGCATGTTGCCGCCACTGGCAAGATGCGACTCGATATAAGGCCTCAACGCCTCCAGCGCTTCGGCACGACTGATGACCGGCGCGGTGCTGCCGAACAGCTGCTGATCCACTTCCGCCAGCAGATAGGGATTGTGATACGCCTCACGACCCAGCATCACGCCATCGAAGGTCTGCAGATGTTCCCGGCATTGCTCCAGCGTTTTGATGCCCCCGTTGAGGACGATCTCAAGCTGCGGAAAATCCTTCTTCAACTGCGCGACCACGTCGTAACGCAGCGGAGGAATATCCCGATTTTCCTTCGGCGACAGCCCTTCCAGAATCGCGATTCGCGCGTGCACCGTGAAACTCTCGCAACCCGCCTCGTGCACCTTGCCGACGAAATCACACAACTGCTCATAGCTGTCACGGCCGTTGATCCCGATACGGTGCTTGACCGTCACCGGAATGCTCACCGCATCGCGCATGGCCTTGACGCAGTCCGCCACCAGCTCCGGATGCCCCATCAGGCACGCGCCAATCATGTTGTTCTGCACCCGATCACTCGGGCAGCCGACATTCAGATTGACTTCGTCATACCCCACCCCTTCCGCCATCCGCGCACACGCCGCAAGATCCCCCGCCGTACTCCCGCCCAACTGCAGCGCCAACGGATGCTCGGTTTCGTCATGCTTCAAAAAGCGCGCGCTGTCGCCATGCAGCAAAGCACCGGTAGTGACCATTTCGGTGTAGAGCAACGCGTGTCTGGAGAGCAGGCGCAGGAAGAAGCGGCAATGGTGATCGGTCCAATCCATCATCGGCGCAACGGAGAAGCGGTGGGACAGTGCGGGCCTTGTGGGACGGGGGTTCTGGGCAATATCTGGTTGCATGGTCACTGGCCTATTTGTAGCAAAATCTGGTCGTTGTAAGCGGTTTTTTTGGAGCAGTTGCTCCAATGTAGCAACCGGAATGAGGAATGTAGAGAGGGAAAATGGAAACGATCACAATGCGTAAACGCAAGGATAATTCGGTCAGCTACACGGCTCAGATCAGGATCAACCGGGACGGCCGCACAGTTTATCTGAATAGCCCTGGCGTTGCGCACCTCATCACTATCACTACCGCTCAATAACCCATTGCCGATCATTGATTGGTCAGACCGTACCTTCATACCGAAAAGCACCACGGCCTAGACGGCCCAGGAAATCCTGTGGGTCCTTGATGGTAGAGCGTGGTGGTCTGATCGGAATGGGGTGTGCCGTTTGCTGGACATTCAGTGCAAATCAGCTCATCAAGCGATCAATGTCCTCGTCAATCAAACCCGCCTCAAACTCTGCGTCACCACCCCCAGGATAATCAAATCATCATTATCCGTGACAGCCTGCGACGGGTAATCCTTGTGGCTGGATTCCAGCATCACGACATTCCCGCGCATATGCAGACGCCTGCACACCTGTGTCTCATTGAGCGAAGCAATGACAATGTCACCATGCTCGGCGTAGCGTCCGCGGTCGACGATCAGCATGTCTTCCTTGCTGATGTGCTCCCCTTGCATGCTGTCGTCCTGAATCGAAGCAATGAAGAAGTCCGGTTCACGTACTTCGCAAAGCTCCGCTATCGAGACATGTTTTTCGATCACGGGCGACTGCGAGCCGATGGACGACATGGAGATCATGGGAAGCTTGATGCCCCCTGCGGACAAGGGGCCAAGGAATGTGACACTCATGATGCGAGCCTTTTGTGTGATTAACTGTATGCATATACAGTTAATCGCGCATCAGGTTCGAGGTCAACCGCGAACATCAGAAATGTCGACAGGTGGTGTCAGGGCTTGGACTCCGAAAGCTGCTGGATCAGCGCCACTGTCAGGTAAAGCCTGGGCGCAATGCTCGACAGTTCAATGTACTCGTCATCGGCATGCAAACCCGCCCCGACGACACCCATCGTCTCAAGCACCGCCGGCTTGGCGCTGCCCGGCACGTACGCATAGCCTGCGTCAGTGCCGAAGCGCATGGCAATGGGTTCGATGTTGCGGCCAATCTTTCCGTAAAGCGCTTGGGCGGTTTTTGCCAGTTGCTCGGAACCTGGATTCTTCGCCAACGGTGGGCGACCTTTTTCCAGGCGCACTGTCACTTCGGTGCCATCAATGAGCTTTTTCTGCACGATACGCTGAGCGTCGGCCAGCACACGATCGCTCTCGCTCAGGTCGGAGTAGCGCATGTCGCCTTCGGCCGAGGCGCTGGACGGGATGATGTTGCGTTTCTCACCACCTTTGATCAACGTCCAGTTGACCGTTGTGCCTTTGGCTGGATCGCCGAGGTCCTTGAGTTGCAGCATCTGGTGTGCCAATTCGATTGCCGCATTGCGCCCGGCTTCCGGCGCGGAACCTGCGTGTGAAGACTTGCCTTTCACATCCAGCAGTACACCGTTGATGCCGTTGGTTGCGACCGTGACGGCGTCCTTGTCCGGTGGCTCGTAGGAAAATACATAGTCGTGCTGACGGGCGAGTTCGGCGATAACTTTTTTCGAACCGCTGGAGCCGGTTTCTTCATCCGGGTTGAAGAGCACGGTCAGTGTGCCGAAATCCTTGAAGCCCTGGTCCTGAAGCAGTTTCAGCGAATGCAGGATCATCGCCACGCCACCTTTGGCATCGGCAACGCCTGGGCCGTAGGCGCGCTCGCCGTCTTGCTTGAATGGACGTTTCTCGGCAGTGCCCGGCCCGAAGACGGTGTCGTAATGGACCATCAGCAGAAAGGATCGCGTGCCACTGCCCTTCAGCGTGCCGACAATGTTGTCACCTGCGGAGGGCGACGTAGGCGTCGTGGTGACTTCGGCTCCCAACGCTTTCAGGCGTTCGACCAACAGCGCGCTGACGGTTTTCAAGCCAGGTGCCTGACCCGTGCCGGTGTCGACGTCCACCAGTTCCTTGACGGTCGCGAGGTAGGCTTTTTGTTCGGCTTCGGCCTTTTTAAGTAACTGCTCGGGCGGCAGATCCGACGCGAAAGCGCCTAAAGACAGGACGGAGAAGGCGATGACACTCGCAACCGATGTACGTCGAAATTGCATGCTGGTTCCCTCAGATCATTGCGGTTTGAAACGTCATCTTACGCAACCTGCCCCACAACGCCACTTCCAGAAACCCGAGCAGGATCGATGCCCTAAATGCAAATATGTATACAAATGTAACTGATAGTAATTAGCATTTATCCAATTGTGAAAAAATTGTTAGGATCCTGCGACCAGCCCGCTGGCTGACCAAACGTCCGGCGCCCCGTTGTTCAAGTAGTTCGCCACTTGCCAAACGCTAAGGTCCATCGTAGGAAACCCACCATGTTTCGTCCGCTCACTTCGCTGACCGCTCTTGCGATTATCGGCGCATCAACCGCTGCCTTGGCGGCTCCCGCTCAAACCAATCCGCCCACCGAAACTCAGTCGGGCGCGTTGACGCTGGACAATGTCGACATCAATTCCCGAGCGGGCTTAGCGGGAACGGCTACCACCGAAGGTAGCGGCTCCTACACCACAGGCTCCATGAGCACCGCCACCAAGTTGCCGCTGTCGATTCGCGAAACGCCACAGTCAGTCAGCGTGATCTCTCGTCAACGCATCGAAGATCAGGGTATGAACGATCTGAACGATGTCGTGAAATATGCGCCGGGCATCATCCTGCGCAAGTTCGGTACGGATCGTCAGCAGTTTCTGGCGCGCGGTTTCAGCATCGACAACCTGATGTACGACGGTTTGCCGACCATCGTCAGCACGTTCACGCTGGACACTATTTCTGGCGCTGACCTGGCGATGTACGACCGTGTCGAAGTGGTTCGCGGCGCCACGGGCCTGATGACAGGCGCGGGCAGCCCGTCAGCAACGCTGAACCTGATCCGCAAGCGTCCCACCGCCACTCCACAAGTCAGCGTGACCACCAGTGCTGGCAGTTGGGACCGTTACCGCACCGAAGTGGACGCCTCCAACAAGCTCAACGAATCAGGCACCTTGCGCGGTCGTGTAGTGACCGCGTATGAGAAGGGCAACAGTTTCCTTGACGAGCGCGACGAAGAACGCCAGACGTTCTACGGGATACTGGAAGCAGACCTGAACGAATCGACTACCTGGACCATCGGCGCGTCGAAACAGCGCGATGATGCGACCTCGGACTGGGGCAGCCTGCCTTCAGGACCCAATGGTCAGTACCTCGGCCTCCCCCGCTCCACGTTCCTGAGCAACGACTGGGCTTACTGGGATCGGGACAACGTCAGTGTATTCACTGACGTCACTCACCGGCTCGACAATGGCTGGAGCGGCAAGATCGCAGCGGCGAAGATCTGGGCCGAGTCGGACATGTATTCCAATTACCTCACGGCCAATGGCAATGGTTATGGCCAGGCGGCAGGCCAGTACGACACCACCGATGTACAGACCAACATCGACGGCTCGCTGTCCGGCCCTTTCAAACTGTTCGGCCGCGAGCATGACCTGATGCTGGGGGTCAGCCGCCGTGAGGAGAAGTTCGACCAGAAAGGCGGCTTCTATGGCTCGACGCCAATCGACATCTACAACTTCAACCCGAACGTGATTCCCAAGCCAGACATCAACACGCGCACCGCCTATGTCAGCCAGAACACCGCGACAGAAGACGGCCTCTACGCGGCAGCCCGTTTCAACCCGATCGATCCGCTGCATATCATCGTCGGCAGCCGGGTGAGCTGGTACGACTATCAGAATCGCTCGGCCAACACCGGCGATTACAAGGTCACCCGCGAAGTCACGCCGTATGCAGGCATCGTCTACGACCTGAACGACACCTACTCGGTTTATGCCAGCTACACCGAGATCTTCAAGCCACAGAACCAGCAGGATGTGAGCGGCGCCATTCTTGACCCCATGACCGGCGAGAGCTACGAGATCGGTTTGAAGGGCGAATACTTCAACGGCGGCCTGAACGCTTCCATTGCGCTGTTCGACATGACCCAGGAAAACCGTGCTTACGCCATCGTCAATCCGCCTGCCAGTTGCCAGCAACAGAACAGAACCTGCTACGAGGCAGCGGGCGAAGTGCGCAGTCGCGGTATCGACGCAGAAGTGACTGGCGAACTCACACCGAACTGGCAGGCCTCGGCGTCCTACACGCTGGTGCTGAGCCAGTACGTCAAGGACCGGAACTTCGACAAGGGTGATCGATTCGCAGCTGAGCAACCCAAGCACCTGTTCAAGGCCGCGACCACGTATCACCTGTCGGGCGATTTCAGCAAATTGCGCATCGGGGCCGATGTGCTCGCTCAGAGCGACACCTACAACCGTGTCGGCACCGGTCGCTCGGAACAGGATTCGTATGCGGTGGTAGGCCTGATGGCTGGCTATCGTTTCGACGAGCACTGGGACGCCCGAGTGAACCTGAATAACGTGCTTGACGAGAAATACTGGCAGGGCATTCCAACTGCGACCGGCAGCGGCGTTTACGGTGATCCACGCAACGTGATGTTCTCGTTGAAATGGTCGCTTTGATTTGATCGTACGGCCAGGCCGGTCAGAATGGCCTGGTCGCTCGATGGATGCGATGGTGAACATTTGACGTGATGGAAAACGCTTAAATCAAGGTTCAGGGAACAAGCAGCTCGCCGTGGGCTCAAAACCATTCTCGACAAGGTTTGCGCGACATTGCCGACCCTCGACGCCGCTGATGCGCAAACCTTATGCGCCACGGCCTTGAGTGGGCGGCAGCGCTCGGGTAATGTCATCCAACCGCACAGGACAGAGCACGCTCATGACTTCCAAGCTGGATCAACTCAAGCAATTCACTACCGTTGTTGCCGACACCGGTGACTTTGGCGCGATCAAAAGCCTCAAGCCACAAGACGCTACCACCAACCCTTCTCTGCTGCTCAAGGCAGCGTCGAGCGAGAGCAACTCGCAACTGCTGGCAGACGCATTCAGCGGCAGCAAAGGTGATATCGGTCTGGCTTGCGACCGCTTTGCCGTAGCCATCGGCCAGGAAATTCTCAAGGTCGTTCCAGGCCGCGTTTCCACCGAAGTGGATGCTCGCCTCTCTTTCGACACCAATGCCCTGATCGAGCGCAGCGAGCGCATCATCGGCCTGTACGATACGGCCGGCATCAGCCGTGACCGCGTGCTGATCAAGCTGGCGTCCACCTGGGAAGGTATTCGCGCCGCAGAGAAGCTGGAGAAGGACGGTATTCAAACCAACCTGACCCTGCTGTTTTCGTTCGCTCAGGCCATTGCCTGCGCCGAAGCAGGCGTGTTTCTGATTTCGCCGTTCGTGGGCCGCATCTACGACTGGTACAAGAAGTCGTCCGGTCAGGACTACACCGGTGCCGAAGATCCGGGCGTGCAGTCCGTGACCCGCATCTACAACTATTACAAGGCGAACGATTACAAGACGGTGGTGATGGGCGCAAGCTTCCGCAACCTGAACCAGATCGAGCAACTGGCGGGCTGCGACCGTTTGACCATCAGCCCGGACCTTCTGAAGCAACTGGCTGAAGATACCGGCACGCTGGAGCGCAAACTGGCTCCGGGCAACCCCGGCGAAGATGGCAAGGCCGGCCATAAGCTGACTGAAAGCCAGTTCCGCTGGGCATCCAATGAAGATGCCATGGCCACCGAGAAGCTGGCTGAAGGTATCCGTCAGTTCGCTCGCGATCAGGAAAAGCTCGAGGCTCTGCTCTCCGCCAAGGCCTGAAAACACTAAAGGGCGACACCCTCACGGGTGTCGCCCTTTTTGCTGACTGCGATTCAGCGACGCAGACGAAAACTGCGGTCAGCGCTGGCCTTCGAGCGCGTTCACCAAGTCATGGAACGCTTCACGATTGGAGTCATTCAGTCCCATGAGGATCTTGTGTGCTTCAAGCACCTTGGCCTTGACCACTTCCTCGCATTGATCCTGCGAAGGCAGATCAGTCAGGCACTCAGGACGCGGGATGGGCCGGTCAACGATGTTGAACACCTGATCGAAACCCATCGACTGCAACAACCGCGTGATGTCTTCATGCGTGGTCACCAGCGTTGGCAACAGCCCCACTTTCTGACGCGACAGGATCGAAAGTTTGGCCAGCAAACCAAGCGTCGTGCTGTCGATGCTGCGAGTTTCGGTCAAATCGATCACTACCGCCGAAAAATTCAACGCAGTGAAGATTCGCTCGATAGTCGCGTCCAGGGCCGAACACAGCGTCAACCGCACTTCACCCACGAACTTGAGAACGAAGGTGCCTTCCTGCTCGGCGAACTGGATTCTACCGGTACTCATTAAAGATTCCTGCTTAACACTAACAAGGCGATATCATCCGGCATCTCCCCTAGCGTTGCCAATTCAAAAACCTGACGCAAGCCATCCAGGCTGCCGCCGGCCGTCTTCACCAACTCAGGTAACACGGCTTCTTTCTCTTTGAGTGTATCACCGGGCAACAGATCGAGTATGCCGTCAGACAGCATGGTCAGACTGAACGACGCTGGCAAGTCCATTTCGTGGTCTTGATACGTCGCTTCGTTGAACAACCCGACCGGCAGCCCACGCCCTTCCAGGTAACGCGTCCGACCCTCGGTGTACAGCACCGGCAGCGGCAGATGGCCGCCAACGGCATAGGTCAGCTTGCCCGACTCTTCATCGATGACGCCGCCGACCATGGTCACGTGCTTGCCCAGCTTGCAACTGATGAGCCCACGGTTGATGTGCCCCAGTACATCGGAAGGCTTGAACTCAGGCAAGGTCCCACCGCGCTTGGATTCAAACAGCAAACGCGTGGTCATGAATTTCAGCAGTACAGTGATGAATGCAGAGGAAGCACCATGCCCGGACACGTCGGCCAGATAAAACGCAACCCGTCGTTCATCGACCCTGAAATAGTCGACAAAATCGCCTGACAGGTACAAGGAAGGAATGATCTGGTGGGCGAACTGAAACTCGTCGATCGCCCACGGCGTGATCGGCAACATGTTCATCTGGACTTGCCGGCCCGCATCCTGGTCTTCCTGAAGCAGGTGGAGGCTGGCTTCAAGTTCGCGATTGGCTGTTTCCAGTTTCTCGCGGTAGACCTGGTTTTCCTTGAGCAGGCGCGCCCTGTCCAGCGCTCGACGCACTGAATGCTCAAGCACGGCAAGGTCTTCGAGTGGCTTGATCAGGTAATCGGCGGCGCCCAGACGCAGCGCTTCGACCGCGTCGCTCATGACGCCCGCACCGGAAACGACGATGACCGGCGTTTGCGGAGCGATAGACGTCACCTGACGAATCAGCTCAAGACCGCCCATCTGAGGCATGCGCAGGTCGCAAACCACAAGATCAGGGGTTTTCTGCTCGAATATCTGAATACCCTGCAAGCCGTTACTTGCCTGCAGGACGCTGAAGCCACTGTCTTCCAGATAGGCGGCAAGGCTTGCGCGCACGACTTCGTCGTCGTCGATTATCAGCAGCGTGGCACTGGTTTTTGGCATGTGGGCAAACGGCGCCAGATCAGGTTTGCGTAGGCGGCCCGGTCAACCGGAACCTGCTTACTGGATTCGCTTCTAGCCTCTCTTCAACGATCCGTGCGCAACCGGGTTGCGCATCGTGTTTCAGAGGTGCCCTTCAAGGCGCAGACGGTACTCCCATCCGACGGGCGTTTCAAGCGTACTCCGGCGCGGACTTTGCGCTCTTTACATCACAAATCGCCGGGAGTTATAAGAACGGTCACCTCAGCAACCAAAACGAAGGACTGGACATGAGTCGAACTGATCGCGACTACGAGGAGAAACGGGATTACATTCGCATGCGCGTGGACGCAGACGTCAACCTGATCCATGCGGGACAGGTTATTCCCGCCGTGTGCATTGACCTTTCAAGCTCCGGCATGCAGGTCCAGGCGCCCCGCTCGTTCAGCGTCGGGGACAAGCTGAACGTCAGCATCGATTCCGATCATCCGGCGCTCAAGGGCCTGGAAGCTGATACTGAAGTGGTCTGGGTCACGGACGAAGAAGGCGGCGGACAGAAACTGGGCCTGTCCATCGTGTCCATGAAGTGAGTCACGGTTCACATTCCGGAAAAACAATAAAGGCGACCTAAGGTCGCCTTTATTCGTTATCACGCCACTCGGAGACGATCAAAAATCGTCTACAACCTGCCCGTCCTTGACCTTGAACTCGCGGTTCTGCAGATAGGCATTGCGGATGAATGTGTAACGGTCGCCACTGATCATACGCTCTGCCGACAACAGACTGGCGCGGGTATCGACCAGATTCACGCCCAGCGCGGTGTTACGGGTCGGTACGTGGTCGATATAACGATACGGCGTGGTGTAAGTGTCCGGAACCTTGGCGATGGCATCACGCACGGTACTCGGCCCCAGCAGAGGGATCACAACGAAAGGACCGCTGCCGACACCCCAGTAGCCGAGCGTCTGTCCGAAGTCTTCGTCGTTGCGCTGCAGGCCCATGTGGGTGCCCACATCGATGAAGCCCAGCAGGCCGAAGGTGGTATTGAAGATCAGGCGGGCGGTATCGACACCGGCGGCCGCCGGTTTGGCCTGCAGTACGTCGTTGGCAAGGTTGCCTACGTCACCGATGTTGTTGAAGAAGTTGTGCACACCGTCCTCGACGAACTGAGGCGCAACATACTGATAACCCTTCGCCAGTGGCTTGAGCGTGTAGGTATCAATGACATCGTTGAAGCGGAAGATCGCGCGGTTGACGCCTTCCCACGGATCGTCTTCTGCCGCCTGCGCGACAACTGGAACCAGTACCATACCGGCACAGAAAGACAACTGAGCCAGACGTTTGATAAAGCCTGCACCGGTCACGGGCATAGCTGACACTCCTGATCGAAATAATGACGCGGGTGCTACGCCCCCACACGCAAGGACCGGCAGTATAAAGCGTTCTGTGACAAATAAGGCAGTTCTGTCGGTAAGGCAACGCAGGTAAACGCAGTCATCACTCGTTCATCGCAGTGTCACAAAAGAGCTGTAGCGTGCTTTGGTATTTCAGAGAGATCACCATGCTCGCGCCGGTCCTCAACCCGCAACCCTCCTTCCCTGCCCTGCTGTTCGGCCTCAGCGGTTGTCTTGTGGACTTTGGTGCGCAGGCCGCCAGCCCTGCGGCCGACCAGCAATGCAATCACGCCGAGGCGACACCAGGTGCATTGGATGCCCTGCGCTCGCTGCGCCAGCAAGGCCTGCCCTGTGCCTGGATCGATGAACTCCCTGAAACACTCAGTAATAAACTTGCAGCGCCCATTCGCGACTGGATCGTACCCGCGCCCCGCCCCACCGCACAGTGGCCTGCCCCGGATGCATGCTGGACCGCCCTGATGGCCCTGGGTGTACGCCAACTGGATGGCTGCGTGCTGATCAGTGGTGACCCCCGCCTGCTGCAATCCGGGCTCAGCGCCGGGCTGTGGACCATTGGCCTGGCGTCCTGCGGGCCGTTGTGCGGGTTGTCGCCCCTGCAATGGAAAGCGCTGAGCGATGCCGAACGTGAACAGCGACGCGCTCATGCCACGCTGAAGCTCTATGCGCTGGGCGTGCATTCGGTGATCGATCATCTGGGCGAACTGGAGTCCTGCCTTGCAGACATCAGCCTGCGCCGCAGCAAGGGCGAAAAGCCCTGACACATATGCAGCCTGCTCTGGAGTGGATTAGTCTTAAGGCGTCACGAACCTTTAGCCCAGCGGCGTAGTCCATGGGACAGACTTATTATTGAAGGAGCACGTCATGCCTGCCCGTGAACTGCAAGAACAACTCAATACCTTGCGCGAGCAACTGGAGCAGAATCCCCCGCTTTCCGAGGACGAACGCGGCAATCTGCATGAACTGATGGCGCAGATCCAAGCCAGAATAGAACTGGAAAACGCCACTCACGAGGACCCCAGCCTGGCAGACGGCGTGAACCTGGCAGTCGAGCGCTTTGAAGTGGACCACCCGACCATCGCCGGCACCCTGCGCAACGTCCTGCAGACATTGGGCAATATCGGGATTTAATGATCGTACCCACGCCGGGGCCTGAGAACGATCAACGATCAGTCAACGAGCCGCCAGGCTTACTGCCTTGCCAGCCTGCCGTTATCCACGTCAAGCGCCTCGGTACTGCGGTACGGGTTGATGTCCAGACCACCGCGTCGTACATAACGCGCGTACACCGTCAGCTTTTCCGGCTTGAGCAGTCGCTGCAGGTCGAGAAAGATCCGCTCCACGCATTGCTCGTGAAAATCCGAATGCTGGCGAAAGCTGACGATGTAGGCCAACAGACTCGCATGATCCAGCGCCGGACCACGGTATTCGACGACTACGCTGCCCCAGTCCGGCTGACTGGTGACCGGACAGTTGGACTTGAGCAGATGGCTGTACACGCTATCTTCAACCAAGTGCGACTCATCACAACGCAGCAGCTCAGGTTGCGGCCGATCATAGCTGCTGACGCTGATGTCCAGATCATCGATGCACACGCCCGGCAACGTCGCGACCCCTTCACGCTCGATCTCGTCAAGACTGCGAATGCGCACGCCAACCGGCTTTCCGGCAGCGGCTGAAAGGTCTTTCTCCAGCGTGGCCTGTAGTTGCTCACGCGTCTCGAACGCGCTCTGGTTGAGCGAGTTGAGGTACAGCTTGAACGACTTGGACTCGATGATATTGGGCGAATCGGCCGGAATACTGAACTCGGCAATCGCCACCACCGGTTTGCCCGACGGCAGCAGCCAGGACAGCTCATAGCAGTTCCAGAAATCGACACCCTGATACGGCAGCGTCTCGGCCGTCAGTCCCAGCTCGGCCCATTTCGCGGTGCGCGGAATCGGGAACAGCAAGGACGGCGTGTAGATGGCAATGTACTCACTGGACTTGCCCAGCGGCGAGTGTTCGGCTGCGGGATGCATGGCGATACCTGAATCATGAATTAACGCGGCGAGTTTATAGGGTTTGCAGCGCGCTTTCAGCGACAATATGTCGCCGGACACGATGCAGCCGGGTCGTTGCAGTCACGTCAGCTTCATCGTGCCGGGCATTGAAAACATCGGGATCGAGATCGCCTCTGAAGCCTTGCCTGTTCGACCATCAAGACCCGCCAGACTGGAAAGCGGTGAGCACACAGGACTGAGCCTGGCGATCATCAGCCCGGTCACTCGTAACGTAACGCGTGCGCTGGCTCGATCTGCGCCGCGCGCCAGGCCGGATAGACCGTGGCCAGAAAGCTCAGGATGAAACCGGCGCTGCAGATCAGCAGCACGTCGCCGCCCTGCAACTCGGACGGCAGGTTGCTGATGAAATACACGTCGGAGCTGAAGATGTGCTGGCCGCTGACCCGCTCGATCCAGCCCACCAGACTGCTGACATTCAGCGCCGCGATGATGCCGAGCACCCCGCCGATCAGCGTCCCGACGATACCGATCACCGTGCCCTGCACCATGAAGATCGCCATGATCTGCTTCGGTGTCGCGCCAATCGTGCGCAGTATGGCGATGTCGGCGCCCTTGTCATTCACCACCATGATCAATGTGGCGATGATGTTGAACGCGGCCACCGCGACAATCATCAGCAACAGCAGACCGATCATGGTCTTTTCCATCTTCATGGCGCTGAACAGACTGCCTTGTGTGTGTGTCCAGTCATCGGCGCGATACCCGTCCCCCAGGCTACCGGCGATGGCGGTCGATACTTGCGGGGCCATGTACAGGTCTTTCAGTGCAAGACGTACGCCCTGGACCTGATTCGGCTGCCAGCGCTGCATCTGCGCGGCATCTGCGATGTTGATCAGTGCCATGGAGCCGTCCAGCTCGGCACCGACCTTGAACACGCCGACGACAGTCAGACGCTGCAGACGCGGGGTGATGCCGCCCGGCGCGCTACTGACTTCGGGCACGATCAAGGTCAGTTTGTCACCCACACTCAGCCGGAAGCGACGTGCGGTGAGATCCCCCAGCACAACGCCAAACTCGCCTGGCTTCAGGTCTTCAAGGCTGCCGCGAGTGATGTGCTGGGCGACGATCGACACTTCGTGCTCGAGCGCCGGATCAACACCGCTTATCTGGATGGGCTGCATCGAGCCCTTGTAGGACAGCATGCCTTCCATGTCGGTGAACGGCACGGCTGCCGTGACTTCGGGATTTTTCAAGGCAGCGGCGGCCAGCGGTTTCCAGTCATCCACAGGCGTTGTGCCCGCGATCACGGCGTGGGGCACCATGCCGAGAATCCGTGAGCTCATTTCACGCTGAAAACCGTTCATCACCGACAGCACCACGATCATCGCCAGCACACCCAGTGCCAGACCGATCATCGAGGTCATCGAAATGAACGAGATAAAGCTTTTGCGGCGCTTGGCGCGGGTATAGCGCATGCCGATGAAGATGGGTAACGGTCTGAACATTCGCGGAGCACCGTAGAAAAAGTGTAGAACCCGACGCGATGACTTGCGCCGGGCCGGGTGAATCAAGCCTCGACGAGGCGGCCGTCTTCCAGACGCAACACGCGGTCCATCTGTCTGGCCAGGCTCATGTCGTGGGTCACGACCAGAAACGCGGTGCGCGACGAGGTGCTCAGTTCACGCATCAGATCCTGAATGCCCTGGGCGGTATGGTGGTCGAGGTTGCCGGTCGGCTCGTCGAGCATCACCAGCCCCGGCTGATTGACCAGTGCACGGGCAATCGCCACGCGCTGACGCTCACCACCGGACAGTTCGGAAGGCTTGTGCGCCAGGCGATGCCCAAGCCCCACCCGTTCCAGCAGCGCAGTGGCGCGCTTGCGAGCCTCGGGAATCGCCGTACGACCAATCAGCAGCGGCATGCAGACGTTCTCCAGCGCCGTGAACTCGGGCAACAGGTGGTGAAACTGGTAGACGAAACCCAGCGCCCGGTTGCGCAACAGTCCACGGGCTTTCTCGCCCAGTGCCGACAACTCTTCACCCGCCAGCCAGACGCTGCCTTGCGAAGGCGTATCCAGACCGCCCAGCAGATTGAGCAAGGTACTTTTGCCCGACCCCGAGCTGCCGACGATGGCGACGCGCTCACCGGGGTGCAGTTCCAGTTGCAGGCCGGACAACACAACCACTGACTCCGGGCCTTCCTCGTAGGATTTACCCAGGTTGCGGCAACTCAATACAGCTTTATCAGACATGCCCGACTCACTCATAACGTAACGCCTCCGCCGGCTGGGTGCGCGCAGCACGCCAGGCGGGATACAGGGTGGCGAGGAAACTCAGGACCAACGCCGCACCGCAGACCTGGAACACGTCCTGGGCCATCAGTTGCGAAGGCAGGTAATCGATGAAATAGACGTCGGCGTTGAGAAACTTGTGGCCTATCAGCCCTTCGAGCGCCGATATCGCCGCGCTGACGTTGAGCGCAGCCAGAATGCCCAACGCCGCGCCGATCAGGGTGCCGACAACGCCGATCACTGTCCCCTGCACCATGAAGATCGCCATGATCTGGCGTGGCGTGGAGCCCAGCGTGCGCAGGATGGCGATATCACCCTTCTTGTCGTTGACCACCATGACCAGCGTGGAAATGATGTTGAATGCCGCCACGGCCACGATCAGCAGCAACAGCAATCCGATCATGGCTTTTTCCATGCGGATCGCCTGATACAGGTTGCCGTGTGTGCGGGTCCAGTCACGGGAGTAGAAATTGTTTTCACCCAGCTTCTGGGCGATTTCCCACGACGTACGCGGTGCCGCGAACAAATCGTCGAACTTCAGACGCAGGCCTTGAACCTGATTGGGCTTCCAGCGATGCAGGCGCGCCAGATCATCGAGATTGGTCAGGCCCAGATAGCCGTCTATCTCGCCAGCGCCGACGTGGAAAATGCCGGTCACTTCGAAACGCTTCATGCGCGGAAACATGCCAGCAGGCGTCAGCGACACTTCAGGCGCCACGAAGGTCAGCTTGTCGCCGACCGCCACACCCAGCTTGGCCGCCGCCTTGTCACCAATCATGATGCCGAAACTGCCGGGCTCAAGGCTGTCGAGCTTACCCTGCTGGATGAAGTTGTCGATGATCGACACCTTGCGTTCCTGAGCCGGATCAATGCCATTGAGCAGCACTTTCTGCACCTTGCCTTCATGGGTCAGCAGACCCTGCATCTGCGTGAACGGCGCAACCGCAAGCACCTGAGGGTTCTCCTGAACCCTGGCGGCCAGCGCCTTCCAGTCAGTGATCGGATCGCCGGACTCGATGGTGGCGTGGGGCACCATTCCGAGCACGCGGGTGCGCATTTCATGATCGAAGCCATTCATGACCGATAACACGACTATCATCACCACAACGCCAAGCGCCAGGCCAATCATGGAAGTCAGGGAAATGAAGGAAACAAAATGGTTACGTCGTTTTGCACGTGTGTAGCGCGTGCCGATGAATACAAAAAGAGGTCTGAACATTAGGGACTTTGTTCGCAGGAATGGGGACGTCCGTGTGGCGGGCCTTGACGTGCAGCTTTACACTCGAGACTCTCTGACCACCGCCGCTACCATGGGTTCGCCATGTCGACATTAGATGAAGCAGAACGCCGCGAATACTACCGTATCGATGCCAGCGTCGCACTGGAAATTAACCCGCTGTCCGCAGCCGAGACCGCCAGCCACGAGGCGATGAAGGAGACCTCGGCGCTGTTCGACCTGCTCAGCGAGCTGCATGTCAGCGAATTCGAATCCCAGCATCTGCTGCGCCAGCTCGATGAGCGGGACCGCGTGCTCAACAGCTTTCTCAAGTCGCTGAACAGGCGAATCGACCTGCTCGGGCAGGTCGTCGCCCACACCGCGCTGGGCAAGCTCGGCACACCGCAGCAGGTCAAACTGTCCGAAGGCGGCATGCAGTTCAATTCGTTGCAAAATTATACCGTGGGCGAAGAGCTCTCGATAAAGATGGTGCTGATGCCACAGGCATCCGGCCTGATGCTGCACGCCAGAGTCACGCAGAGCGACCCGCAGGCCGACGGCGGTTTCGACACCTGGGTCGAGTTCGTGCAACTGCCCGATGCACAGCGCCAGCTGATTGCCCGCCACGTTCTGCAACGTCAGGCGCAGCAACGTCGGCAGGCGCTGGAGCGAGGCCAGCCCTCTGGCTCATGATCAACCCCTCATCCGATCACACAAGTAGTTGGCGCCTTAGAGGCCAGGAGTAAACGTGACCCTTATCTACGGCCACCGCGGCGCCAAGGGCGAAGCACCGGAAAACACCCTGACCAGCTTTCAGGAATGCCTCAAGCATGGCGTTCACCGTTGCGAACTGGACCTGCACCTGTCGCGTGACGGGGAACTGATCGTTATCCATGACCCGACCCTCAAGCGCACCACCGACCGGCGCGGCAAGGTCCATGAACATGAAGCCTCGGACCTTGTGACCTACGACGCGCGCAAGGGCGGGCCTGGCTGGGTGAACCCCTGCCCGATTCCGCGTCTGGAAGAGCTGTTCGAAAAATGCAACTTCGAACACTGGCAACTGGAAGTCAAAAGCGCCTCACGCACCCGCGCCGCAAACACCGTGCTGGCAATCCGCGAAATGGCTCAGCGTCACGGCTTGCTGGACAAGGTCACCATCACGTCCAGCTCCCGTGAAGTGTTGCGTGCCGCGGTCGAGTTGACACCGGATATCTCGCGGGGACTGGTGGCCGAATACGCCTGGCTCGACCCGCTGAAGGTCGCGCAGAACTATGGTTGCGAAATTCTGGCGTTGAACTGGACGTTATGCACCCCTGAACGCCTGCAGAAGGCACAGCGTCAGGGGCTGCATGTGTCGGTATGGACGGTCAACGAACCGGCGCTGATGCGCAGGCTCGCTGACTTCGGCGTAGACAGCCTGATTACAGACTTTCCCGGTTTGGCCACCGCCACGCTCGGGAATCGCTGAAATCTGTCGCCCCGGCCGGCTCAGGCCACCGGCCGGAGTCGCTCAAAAAAGCCGGTTGAGGCCATCGTAAGCGGCTACCCGATAGGCTTCGGCCATGGTCGGGTAGTTGAATGTGGTGTTCACGAAGTACTTGATCGAGTTGGCTTCGCCCGGCTGACTCATGATCGCCTGACCGATGTGTACGATTTCGGATGCCTGGTCGCCGAAGCAATGCACGCCCAGTACTTCCAGTGTCTCGCGATGGAACAGTATCTTCAGCATTCCCACGCGCTCACCGGAGATTTGCGCACGCGCCATGCCCTTGAAGAACGCCTTGCCCACTTCGTACGGCACCTTGGCCTGGGTCAGCTCGTGCTCGTTCTTGCCGATCGAGCTGATCTCGGGAATGGTGTAGATACCGGTCGGCACGTCATTCACATAACGCCAACTGCCATTGTCGACCACACTGCCCGCCGCCGAGCGGCCCTGGTCATAAGCAGCACTGGCCAGACTCGGCCAGCCGATCACATCACCTGCACCGTAAACGCTGGCAACGCTGGTGCGGTAGGTTTCATCGACTTCTATCTGGCCACGGCCGTTGGCCTTGAGGCCGATGTTTTCCAGACCCAGCTTGTCCGTGTTGCCGGTACGTCCGTTGCACCACAGCAAGGCATCGGCCTTGATCTTCTTGCCGGACTTGAGGTGCAGAATCACCCCGTTATCCAGGCCTTCGACCTTTTCGTATTCTTCGTTGTGGCGAACCATCACGTTGTTGTTGCTGAAGTGATAACTCAGCGCCTGCGAAATCTCGGTATCAAGGAAGCTCAGCAGTTGATCGCGGTTGTCCACCAGCTCGACCAGCACACCCAGACCGCTGAAGATCGACGCGTACTCACAGCCGATCACGCCAGCACCGTAGATGATCAGCTTGCGCGGGGTGTGTCCCAGGCTGAGAATGGTGTCGCTGTCGTAGATACGCTTGTGGCTGAAATCGATGTCCGCCGGCCGGTAGGGACGCGAGCCGGTGGCGATGATGATCTGATTGGCGACCAGCTTTTCCATGACGCCATTGGCGCAGACCACGTTGATGCTGTTCTCATCGGCAAAACTGCCCGTCCCGAAGAACACATCGACCCGGTTGCGGGCGTAATAGGCGGTGCGTGAGGCAACCTGCTTGGAGATGACCATCTCCGCGTTCTTCAACACATCCGGGAACGAAAACCAGCGCGGCTCGCCAATGGCCCGGAACATGGGGTTGGTGTTGAACTGAATGATCTGTTTGACCGAGTGACGCAGCGCCTTGGACGGGATGGTGCCCAAATGAGTGCAGTTGCCGCCCACCTGCCGACGGCTGTCGACCATGGCGACCTTGCGTCCCGCCTTCGCGGCGTTCATTGCCGCGCCTTCTCCGGCTGGGCCGGAACCCAGTACCACTACGTCGTAGTTGTAGACAGCCATGCGTACTCCTTTAGAACAGTCCGAGGCGCCACTCTGGCATCTCTGGCTAAATCACGCGGCGCAGTCTAGCGCTGCGCCGAGGCGGCGAACATTAACCCTTGGTCGCGTCGAAGGCCACTTTTGTCTGTGCCGCACTTACAGTGGTCGCTCCATCACGAGCCGGTCGAACGACGCGTTGCTGTGAATGATAAAGCGCTTATCGGCACGAATCACAAAAAAAGCAGCAATTTGATGCTCTTGCGCGTAACTCCATCCCCGCTCAGGCCCCAGAATCAACAACAGCGACGACAGCCCGTCGGCCATCATGGCCGAGGGATGAAGCACCGTGACCGAAGCAAGCGCATGACTGACCGGCAGACCGTTCAGCGCATCGAAGGTACGCGAACGCGCGTGCCGTTCATGCTCGAAATGATCACGATAATCACCGGAGGTGGACACACTGTAGTCGTCCAGCTGGAAGACTCTCTGTGCAGTCTCTCGATCATCGCGGGGTGCTTCCAGCTTCACCTGCCACGGCGCACCGTGCGGCTTGCGACCCTTCACGCGCATTTCGCCCATGGCCTGCACCATGTAATCGTGCACGCCCACCGTTTCCAGATAACGGGCGATGCGGTCAACAGTATGGCCAGCCGCCAGACTGTTGAGATCCACCTGCACGGCGGCGTCCTTGCACAAACGCTGACCGTCGATTCTTAGATTGCGATAACCGATCAGGCCCCGCGCACGCTCCAGTTTCGGTGCGGATGGCACCTGCTGTGTCTTGGAAGCGTGAACGCCAAAACCCCAGAGCTCCATGAGAGGCTCTACTGTCAGATCGAAGGCCCCATTGCTCGCCTGCGACAACTGCCTGCCAACATCAATGAGCTCCAGCACGGCGGGCGGCATGTACTGACAACTGTTGGCGGGCAGCGCATTGAACCGGCTTATGTCCGAATCGAGCCGCCAGGTCGACATTTGCTGATCCACTTCGGCCAGCACGGTCTCGACTTCGGACTGCAAATGGGCGCGATCGGGCGTTGTGGCGTCATGGGCATAAACCACTGAGTAGTGATTGCCCATGGTCGGCCCGCCAAAACTTTCCAGTGTCCGCTCCCGCTCGCAGCCACCACACATGACCAGCCACAGGCATACTGCCAACCTGCCCAGCCCTCGTAACCCTATTCCCTGCAAATCAGCGCCCTGCACATCAGTGTCTTGAATACCCATCCTGGAGCGCTCGCCTTCAATACCGAGCACCGCGCGATAAAAAGCCAGCAAGAGTGCCTTGCCCGGCAGCGTCGGGCAAGGCCGAAACGGCCATTCACTCTTATCACACCGATCATTTGCGAAGCACTGCCCCTCAATGCAGGCGAAAGTCCGGCAAGTCCTGCGGCAGTTTCAGACAGGTGGTGCCACTGCCTGCAACACGCCCAGTGTCACGTGTTGTACCGCTCAATCAATGTGTTTGTTTTCAGACACTTTCAGAGCTGTCAATACCCTTCCAGTTAATAGGTCATTCCCGAAACGGTTGTCTTTGAGCGGCGTAACACATACTGTTACAAATGTGCGTGATGAGCGGGATATTTCACGGTTTTGACGCATGCGGGATAAAAACGACAACGGCCTCCAAGCCGATGAGCCTGAGCGAGTAACTAAATGGCCTCCACAACCAGTAAGGGCAAGGCGATCTTTCGCGTTGTCAGCGGTAACTTCCTCGAAATGTTCGACTTCATGGTCTATGGCTTTTATGCCACAGCCATTGCCAAAGCTTTCTTTCCTTCAGACAGCGCTTTCGCATCCCTGATGCTGTCGCTGGCCACATTCGGCGCAGGCTTTTTGATGCGGCCACTGGGCGCAATCTTTCTGGGTGCCTACATCGACCGCCACGGGCGCCGCAAAGGTCTGATCGTTACCCTCGCCATGATGGCTGCGGGCACATTGTTGATAGCCTGTGTACCGGGCTATGCGACGCTGGGTGTCGCTGCGCCGTTGCTGGTGCTGCTGGGACGTTTGTTGCAGGGTTTCTCGGCAGGCGTGGAACTGGGTGGCGTTTCGGTCTACCTGGCGGAAATCTCGACACCGGGTCGCAAGGGCTTTTTCGTCAGCTGGCAGTCCGCCAGCCAGCAGGCGGCGGTGGTATTTGCCGGTCTGCTGGGCGTTGGTCTGAACCACTGGCTCAGCGCCGAGCAGATGACTGACTGGGGCTGGCGTGTGCCGTTCCTGGTTGGCTGCATGATCGTACCGGCCATCTTCATCATTCGCCGCTCGCTTGAAGAGTCCCCCGAGTTCGAAGCACGTACGCATCGTCCGACCCTGCGTGAAGTGGTTCGCTCGATCAGCCAGAACTTCGGTCTGGTGCTGGGCGGCATGGCGCTGGTGGTCATGACCACCGTGTCGTTCTACCTGATCACGGCTTACACACCGACATTCGGCAAGAACGAGCTGAACCTGACAGACCTCGAAAGCCTGCTGGTGACTGTGTGCGTGGGTGTGTCGAACTTCATCTGGCTGCCGATCATGGGTTCGTTCTCGGACCGTATCGGGCGCAAGCCGTTGTTGATAGCCGCCACCGTGCTGGCCATTGCCACCGCCTACCCTGCCCTGTCGTGGCTGGTGGAACACCCAAGCTTCAGCCATCTGCTGATGGTCGAGCTGTGGTTCTCGTTCCTGTACGGCTCCTACAACGGTGCCATGGTCGTTGCGCTGACCGAGATCATGCCGGTCGAAGTCCGTACCACAGGGTTCTCGCTGGCCTACAGCCTGGCGACTGCGACCTTCGGTGGCTTCACGCCAGCAGCCTGTACCTACCTGATCCATGCACTGGGCAACAAGGCAGCACCGGGCATCTGGCTAACCGGCGCCGCCGTGCTGGGCCTGATTGCAACGCTGGTCCTGTTCCGCAAGGGCGGCCAGAAGCTTGAAGCACCTGGCGCTGCAGCGACGGCCTGACAACGGTCGCAGCACGCCATAAAAAACCCCGGCCTGACGTCGTTCAGACCGGGGTTTTCTGCATCTGCACCTTGCATTTATTCCCTCCGGGGCTCATCACGCGCTGGCTCTTCAGCGCGCCCCATACCTCGAATGATAAGACGGAGCGCCCGTGGCAACCTGCGGATGCCAGTCCGCACCCCGACCGCACGCCTTGTCCAGTTCAGCCCAGGGATCGGATTTCTCGTGCTCGCACCAGCAACCTTTGGAATGCAGGAACACGGCTCCGCGATCAGCTTCCTCCTGCCCCGCCTGGCAAACCCTGCAGGACACCACACGTCTGCTCAGCCGCCAGCGGCTGTTCCACTTGATGAGATCGTCAATCATCCTCCCATCCCTCCAATAACCAAGTCTTGGAACTGTGAGTGAACGCACGCTCGCAAGTTTCTATGTATCTGGAAGTAACTGACCGACGGCTTTTTATTTACTGCATTGCGGGAAGCGATGCTGGAGAAGGGCTCGGCGCTAACGAAATCCTGACCGTGAACGTGGTGCCCCTGCCAGCGACGGAATCCACATCGATACTGCCCTCATGGGCATTGATGATAGCGGACGCAATATAAAGCCCGAGTCCCAGCCCTGCGCCAGCACCGTATTCAACGCCGCCTTCGCCAAGATACCGAACCATCGGACTGAAAAGACCAGCCCTGGCCCCCTCTTCAATCGGCGCGCCTTCGTTATGGACGGACAGGCAGGCAATCCCCTGATCATCGCTCAGGGTCACTGTAATGGCCTTGCCGGAGTCGCCATGCTTGATCGCGTTGCCAAGCAGGTTGGAAATGACCTGCTCCATCCGGGAACGATCAAAACTGGCGGCGAGCCGGGGCTCGGACAGCAGGACGATACTGCGATCAGGATGACAGGCACGCGCTTCCTCGACCATGGCTTCACAAGCCTGCGCCAGATCGTCCATGCGCCTGCGCACCGGAATGCCTGAGCCCAATTGGGTGCGAGTGAAATCCAGCAGGTCGCCGACGATGCTGACCGACCGTTTTGCACTGGTGAACATACGCGACACATTTTTTGTGGCGCCGGGAGGCAGATCGCCTGCCGCCAACAGCACCTCGGCGCTCAGCGAAATCACGCCCAGCGGGCTTCTCAGGTCATGCCCGAGAATGCCGAGAAAGACGTTTCGCGCAGCATCTACCGCCTGCGTGTAGGTCACCACCGATTCGGCAAGCGCCTGATCGATCGCCTCGTTGAATCGAATAATGTCTGAAATCTCCTGATCTTTAGTCACGCCCTTTGGCGGCATCCAGAGCACGAGCACGCTGGTTCGCAAGGCCCGGTACTCGGCAATCATCTGACCGATCGTGAAACCTGAGACCTGCCGAGTGTCGGCGTGTGTCTCGGCAGCGGTGCGACCGAGTGAATCCGGCGCCTCGCCATGAGACTTCGAGATTCTCGCGGCGTGAGTCTGCGCCGTTCGCAGGTCGGCAGCTATCGTGAGCAGCATGTGCTCGGCGTGGTCCCGCAAGGCCGCCGTGTCCATGCCATCTGCTGCCGGGGTCATGGTTTTCGCGAAGTCTTCCCATTGCTGCAGGATGGGTTCGATATTCTGAACGATGAAATCAGCCAGCCGCATGCCGTGTACTCCATTACCAAGGGGAATGTCTTGCGCAAAACGCTTCGCGACGCAGGTTGCGATCCAGCAAATCTGGGCGCGAAGCTACAGGTATTACACGCGCACCAACGATTTTTGTCGTTATCACCTCATCCTTTGAGCTTCCATGGCCTGAAACTCATCCAGAGCAACAGCCCCGGCACCTGCAGCGCGATCATCAGTCCGAGCGACCATTGATAGGCTTCTGGCGGATGCGCCATGCCGCCCAGGGTTGGCCAGAAGTTCAGCACTGCCCCCGCCAGCCACTGCAGTATGAACGCCAGCACGAACACCACCAGATTGAAGGATGAACTCACCCTTCCTGCCAGTTCCGGCGAAACCGATTGCGCCACGATGGCGTAATTCATCGTGGTCGAGGTACCAAAGAAGCTGAAGCCCATGGCAACAAGATGCGGCGACACCGGCAACCCACTGACCATGAGCACTTGGACGCCGATGAAGATTGCCATGCCAGTGCCGCAAACCATGATCGGCTGCACGCCGAAGCGGCGCAGATAATCCGTTATCGTGCCGAACGCCAGGGAGCCTGCGACCATCGCGACCGCGCCGAACAACAGCACACCGGCCATGTCGGATTCGCTCAGACCAGCCACGTCGTGCAGCCACGGCCCCATCCACAATGACAGCACCGACATGTAAATGGCGTGGGCGAACACTGAGTACAGCGCCAGACGCCAGAAGGTCCAGGAGGCATACAGCTTGCCGACTGCGGCAAACATGTCGGCAAACCGTGCAGGCCGGGCCTCGTATGTTCTTGGAACGCTGAAATGAATGATTCCTGCCACGGCGAACGTCAGCAGCGCCAGAATCAGAAACGCCTCACGCCAGGTGAACCCTTCGAGCAGCAGGTGCAGAGGCGTGGTGGATGCCATCGCGCCGAGGCCGCCAATCGACAGCAGGCAGGCGGTGCTCAACGGCAGGCGTTCGACCGGCAGCCAGATGGCGCAGGCCTTGATGGCGCTCATCAGCGAGCCCGCGACGCCCAAACCGATCAATCCGCGCCCGATCAGCAGACCGGCCTCGGTGCTGGACAGACTGAAGATGACCGAGCCCAGCACTGAAAACAGCAACATCGGTGCCTGCACACTGCGTGGCCCATACCGGTCCAGCATCACGCCCAGTGGAATCTGTGCGGCGGCAAACGTCAGGAAGTACACGCCGGTCAGCAACCCGAGGCTGCTGGCAGGCAGACCAAGGTCAGCCTGCAGATCCACGTAGATCACGGCATTGACGGTGCGGAACAGGTAGGAAACGAAGTGGCCCAGGCCGAAAGGAATGAATATCGTCAGAAACAGAAAGAAGAAACTGGTTTTGAGTTGTTTTTGCGCACCATCCATGACCGAACCATCGTTCATCCGAACACCCTTCCATGAGCCATTATCTGCGCGACTATCAGCGCTACGCCGCGGGCGTCGATCTTCCCACGATCTGTCGCCGCCACCAACCCACAAAAAAGGGCCGGACCCTGTTTGCACAGGATCCGGCCCTTTCGTCACACACTACCCGGACTGGCCAGGCAGCGCATATTTACTGCGGGAACGCTGGCGGATTGACGTCAGCCATGTCTTCCATCACACGAACCACTTGATGGCTGTAACCGAATTCGTTGTCGTACCAGACGTACAGGACAACGCGGTTATCGTTGACGATGGTCGCTTCGGCGTCCACCACACCGGCGTGACGCGAGCCCACGAAGTCAGTGGAGACCACTTCCTGCGAGTTCACGAAGTCGATCTGCTTGTGCAGGTCCGAATGCAGCGCCATGTAGCGCAGGTACTCGTTCATTTCTTCACGAGTGGTCTGCTTCTCGAGGTTGAGGTTGAGAATGGCCATGGACACGTTCGGCGTCGGAACCCGGATCGCGTTGCCGGTCAGCTTGCCGGCCAGTTCAGGCAGCGCCTTGGCAGCAGCCGTGGCAGCACCGGTTTCGGTGATGACCATGTTCAGCGCGGCGCTGCGACCACGACGGTCGCCCTTGTGGAAGTTGTCGATCAGGTTCTGGTCGTTGGTGTACGAGTGAACCGTCTCAACGTGACCGTTGACGATGCCGAACTTGTCGTTGACTGCCTTGAGCACCGGCACGATGGCGTTGGTGGTGCAGGAAGCCGCGGAAACGATCTTGTCGTCAGCGGTGATTTCGCCGTGGTTGATGCCGTGCACGATGTTCTTCAGCTTGCCTTTGCCCGGCGCAGTCAGGACGACGCGGTCGATGCCAGGGCAGGACAGGTGCTGACCCAGACCGTCGGCGTCGCGCCACACACCGGTGTTGTCCACCAGCAGAGCGTCCTTGATCCCGTACTGGGTGTAGTCCACCTCGGTCGGGTTCTTGGCGTAGATCACCTGGATCAGGTTGCCATTGGCGGTGATGGTGCTGTTGGCTTCGTCGATGGTGATGGTGCCGTCGAACGGACCGTGCACCGAATCACGACGCAGCAGGCTGGCACGCTTGACCAGATCGTTTTCCGCGCCCTTGCGCACGACGATGGCACGCAGGCGCAGGCCGTCGCCACCACCGGTTTTCTCGATCAGAATGCGCGCCAGCAGGCGACCGATGCGACCAAAACCGTACAGCACAACGTCCGTGCCCTTGCGCGGGCTGGTGTTCTGCTGACCTACAACGCTGGCCAGTTCGTCACGCACGAACTGCTCAGGCGTACGGCCGTTGCCCTCGGTCTTGAACTTGACTGCCAGCTTGCCCAGGTCCACCGAAGCGGCGCCAAGTTTAAGCTCGCTCATCGCCTTGATGAGCGGGAAAGTCTCGTGTACGGACAACTCGCTCGCATCGGACTGACGATGGCGCGCAAAGCGGTGAGCTTTGAGAATCGCGATGACTGAACGGTTGATCAGGCTGCGGCCATAGATCGAACTCACCACATTGTTATTGCGGTAGAGCTGACCGATAAGCGGGATCATCGCCTCGGCGAGGGCTTCACGATCGATCCATTCACCAAGACACTGGTCGGGCTTCTGAGTCACGGGAACCTTCCACATGTAGGGGCTGAAAAAAGGGGCTACATTATGACCAAGCCAGTGTTTATGAGCAATGCGCGACTGTCAGATCGTTAGGCACTACATAATTTCGGCCCGTAAATACACGGTAATCGACCGGAAAACTGACAGCCACCTCCTTCCCCCGCTACAATCGCCGCCCCTGTCGCAACGCCTGGAGCCTGACCTTCCGTGCCAGTTCTGCGTCTACCGCTTCTTTCTGCCGCTGCAGGCAAACACCACTGGGGCAACCTTCCCGGTGCCGCCCTGAGCCTGGCGATCGCCGAGGCTGCCAGCGCCGCCAAGCGCTTCACCCTGCTTCTGACCGCCGATAGCCAGAGTGCCGAGCGGCTGGAACAGGAGCTGAAGTTTTTTGCGCCCACGCTGCCGGTTCTGCACTTCCCGGACTGGGAAACCCTGCCCTACGATCTGTTTTCGCCGCATCAGGACATCATTTCCCAGCGCATCGCCAGCCTGTATCGCCTGCCGGAACTGGAGCACGGCGTTCTCGTAGTACCGATCACCACGGCCCTACACAGACTCGCGCCGACCAAATTCCTGCTGGGCAGCAGCCTGGTGCTGGACGTCGGCCAGAAGCTTGATGTCGAGGCCATGCGCACCCGCCTGGAAGCCAGCGGTTATCGCTACGTGGACACGGTGTACGAGCATGGCGAGTTCACGGTGCGTGGCGCGCTGATCGATCTGTTCCCGATGGGCAGCAAGGTGCCTTACCGCATCGACCTGTTCGACGACGAGATCGAGACCCTGCGCACCTTCGACCCGGACACGCAGCGCTCCATCGAAAAGGTCGAGTCGGTACGCCTGCTGCCCGCGCGTGAATTCCCGCTGAAGAAAGAAGAAGTCACACGCTTCAAGGCGCGCTTCCGTGAGCGTTTCGACGTCGATTTCCGTCGCAGCCCGATTTTTCAGGATTTGAGCAGCGGTATTACACCGGCCGGTATCGAGTACTACATCCCGCTGTTCTTCGAAGAAACCTCGACGCTGTTCGACTACCTGCCACAGGACACTCAAGTGTTCTCGCTGCCTGGCATTGAGCAGGCGGCGGAAAACTTCTGGAAAGACGTGCGCAACCGTTACGAAGAGCGGCGCGTCGACCCATCGCGTCCGCTGCTGCCACCCGCCGAACTGTTCCTGCCGGTCGAAGACTGCTTTGCGCGCCTGAAAAACTGGCCTCGCGTCGTCGCCAGTCAACAGGACATCGAGGCCGGTGGCGAGCGTTCGCGCTTCCCCGCACAGAGCCTGCCGGATCTGGCCATTGAAGCCAAGGCCGTCCAGCCGCTGGCAGCGCTGTCAAAATTTCTCGATGAATTCCCCGGTCGCGTGCTGTTCACCGCCGAATCCGCAGGTCGCCGAGAAGTCCTGCTGGAGTTGCTGGAGCGCCTCAAGCTGCGGCCGAAGACGGTCGACAGCTGGCTCGACTTCGTGGATGGCAAGGATCGGCTGGCGATCACCATCGCGCCGCTGGACGAAGGCCTGCTGCTGGAAGACCCGGCCCTTGCACTGGTTGCGGAGAGTCCACTGTTTGGGCAGCGCGTCATGCAGCGCCGTCGTCGCGAAAAGCGCACCGATGGTGGCAATAACGATGCAGTCATCAAGAACCTGACCGAACTGCGTGAAGGCGCGCCGGTGGTGCACATCGACCACGGTGTCGGTCGTTACCTGGGCCTGGCCACGCTGGAGGTCGAAAATCAGGTTGCCGAATTCCTGATGCTCGCTTATGCCGAGGACGCCAAGCTGTACGTCCCCGTGGCCAACCTGCACCTGATCGCACGCTACACCGGCAGCGACGATGAAATGGCGCCGCTGCACCGCCTGGGCTCGGAAACCTGGCAGAAAGCCAAGCGCAAAGCCGCCGAGCAAGTGCGCGATGTAGCCGCCGAGCTTCTCGATATCTACGCCCGCCGCGCCGCCCGCGAAGGCTACGCGTTCGCCGATCCGAAAGCCGACTATGCGACCTTCAGCGCGGGCTTCCCGTTCGAAGAGACACCGGATCAGCAGACCACCATTGAAGCTGTGCGCGCCGACATGCTGGCGCCCAAGCCCATGGACCGTCTGGTCTGCGGCGACGTGGGTTTCGGCAAGACCGAAGTGGCCATGCGCGCTGCATTCATCGCCGTGCATGGCGGGCGTCAGGTCGCGATTCTGGTGCCGACCACCCTGCTCGCCCAGCAGCACTACAACAGTTTTCGCGATCGTTTCGCCGACTGGCCAGTAACCGTCGAAGTCATGAGTCGTTTCAAATCGGCCAAGGACGTCAGCGCCGCAGTGGCCGATCTGGCCGAAGGCAAGATCGACATCGTCATCGGTACGCACAAGCTGTTGCAGGATGATGTGAAGATCAAGAATCTGGGGCTGGTCATCATCGACGAAGAACACCGTTTCGGTGTCCGTCAGAAAGAACAGCTCAAGGCCCTGCGCAGCGAAGTCGACATTCTGACCCTGACCGCAACGCCTATTCCGCGCACGCTGAACATGGCCGTGTCGGGCATGCGCGACCTGTCGATCATCGCCACGCCGCCTGCGCGCAGGCTGTCGGTGCGCACCTTCGTCATGGAGCAGAACAAGCCCACGATCAAGGAAGCGCTGCTGCGCGAGCTGCTTCGCGGCGGGCAGGTCTACTACCTGCACAACGACGTCAAGACCATCGAAAAATGCGCCGCCGACCTCGCCGAACTGGTTCCCGAAGCCCGTATCGGCATCGGCCACGGCCAGATGCGCGAGCGTGAACTCGAACAGGTCATGAGCGACTTCTACCACAAGCGCTTCAACGTGCTGATCGCCTCGACCATCATCGAGACCGGCATCGACGTGCCGAGCGCCAACACCATCATCATCGAGCGCGCCGACAAGTTCGGACTGGCGCAGCTGCACCAGTTACGCGGCCGTGTCGGGCGCAGTCACCACCAGGCTTATGCCTATCTGCTGACACCGCCACGCAAGCAAGTCACCCGCGATGCCGAGAAGCGTCTGGAAGCCATCGCCAATACCCAGGATCTGGGCGCAGGCTTTGTGCTTGCCACCAACGACCTGGAAATACGGGGTGCAGGCGAACTGCTGGGCGATGGCCAGAGCGGCCAGATCCAGGCCGTGGGTTTCACGCTGTATATGGAAATGCTTGAACGTGCGGTGAAGTCGATTCGCAAGGGCGAACAGCCCAACCTCGACCAGCCGCTGGGCGGCGGGCCGGAAATCAATCTGCGCGTGCCCGCACTGATTCCCGAGGCTTATCTGCCGGATGTGCATACCCGCCTGATCCTTTACAAGCGCATTGCCAATGCCGCCGACGAAGAGGGTTTGAAGGACCTGCAGGTCGAGATGATCGACCGCTTCGGCCTGCTTCCGGAACCGACCAAGGCGCTGGTGCGTATCACGCAGCTCAAACTGCGCGCCGAGCAATTGGGCATTCGCAAGATCGACGCCGGGCCGCAGGGCGGACGCATCGAGTTTGCCGCCGAAACGCCGGTCGACCCGCTGACGCTGATCAAGCTGATCCAGAGCCAGCCCAACCGTTACAAGTTCGAAGGCGCCACACTGTTCAAATTCATGGTGCCGATGGAGCGCGCAGATGAGCGTTTCAACACGATCGAAGCGCTGCTCGAGCGCTTGACCCCGACAACTGCTTGAAGGATTCATACATGCGTCTGTTTCGCTCATTGTCCCTGCTGCTGGTGCTCGTCGCACCAGGCGCCTTTGCCGAGGGTACCTATCAGGTAGAGCTGATCCTGTTCCGCCAGAGCGGCGAGCCAGCGGCTACACGCCAGCTCGCGCCCGAAAACTGGGACGCCGACGCGCAGAAGATCACCGCCGCCGATGAGCGCAGTCCGGCGCTCAGCGATCTGGTCGCCAAATTGCAGGGCAGTGGCAACTATGAGGTGCTGATGCAGCGCGCCTGGCAGCAGACGATTGGCACCGAGCCCGTTAAAATTGCCGTCGCAAGCGGTAAAGAACAGCTTGGCCACTTCCCCATCGAGGGTACGGTAAGCTTGGCGATGGATCGCTTCACTGACATCGATGCGCAGTTCTGGGTCAACCAGCTGGACCCGCATGGCGTGGTCCTGAGCAGCGAGCGCCTGAAGCAGACTGCCAGGGTCAAGAATGGCGGGCTGAATTATCTGGACAACGGCAATCTGGCGCTGCTGATCAAAGTCTCTCCACTTTGATCGTTACATATTCAAGGAGCACAGGCGTGCTCCCTTTCTTTTTGAGCATCGCTGCGGCGTAGGGCTTTTTTTAACTTGTCGTCCATTCTCGAAAAAGTCCTCGCCTCGGCCTGGACAGACCTGTTCACTGATCGAACGCTTGAGCGCGGGCGCGACTATGCCCGGCAGAAACGCATCGTACTGGAAGACTCCAGCCCGCAGATCATCCGCACCGCCTGCCGAGGCTCGGGGCTGGAGATCTACACCCAGACGCTGCTGTTCAAGGATCCGGATCGCTACCGCAATTACCTGACCTGCAAATGCACCTGCCCGGTGCGCAACGACTGCAAGCACTGTGTCGCGGCCATGTACTTTCTCCAGGACCCGACCAACCAGCCGCTGCTGCAGGCCGCGCTAAGTACCCATGAACGCGAGATCCAGGCGCAGATCGAGCAGAAGCCAAAACTGCCCGAGCGGCTGGTCGACAACCTGCTACCCAAGCCACGACTGATTCTGGCCAGCATCGAGTTCAGCGCCTACGAACCGCGCAACGGACGCATGCAGCGGCACATTCAGCATCGCGCCGCACTGGCCTTCGCCTATGGCAAGCACTACGCGGTCGGCACGACCAACGTCAGCATTCTGGTGAGTTCGCTGGGCAGCGATCTGGTAAACCAGAAAAGCGACATCATTGAACACACCGAGACCGAAACCCTGCGCATCCGCCGTCAGGGTGAACAGGAACGCCAGCTTCGCCAGCAACTGACTGACCTGGGCTTCAAGGTTTCCACGCGGCAGAGCAAGGCCCTGCCCGACAGCGCGGGCGACATGTACGAGTTGCCGAACGACAAGGCCTGGCTGCATTTTGTGCTCGACGATCTGCCAAGACTTCGCGAGCAAGGCTGGGAAATCGAGATTCAGGACGAGTTCGGCTTCGACGTCACGCCCGTGGAAGACTGGTACGCGGTCATCGATGAGGAAACCGAGCGCGACTGGTTCGACCTGGAACTGGGCATCATCGTCAACGGCGAACGCCTTAGCCTGCTGCCGATCCTGATCAATCTGATCCGCAGCCATCCCGAACTGATGAGCCCTTCGGCCGTTGCCAGGCGCGGCGACGAAGAACAACTGTTGGTGCAACTGAACCATTTCACACAAAGCGGCGGCAGCCCCGTGCAGATCGCCCTGCCGTATGGCCGACTCAAGCCGGTGCTGGCGACGCTGGGTGATTTCTACTGGCGTCAGGAAGGCAACAACGCACTGCGCATGAGCAGGGCCGACGCGGCCAGACTGACGCAACTCGAAGACCTGCCGCTGACCTGGCAGGGCGGCGACCGGCTGCGGCATTTTGCCGAGCGCCTGATCAACATCAAGGACGCACCGGTTGCAGTCCCCGATGGCCTGAACGCTACCTTGCGGCCTTACCAGCTGGAAGGCTTGAGCTGGATGC
Organism: Pseudomonas sp. CDFA 610; assembly: GCF_021147865.1. NCBI lineage: Bacteria > Pseudomonadati > Pseudomonadota > Gammaproteobacteria > Pseudomonadales > Pseudomonadaceae > Pseudomonas > Pseudomonas sp. CDFA 610. Next base: position 174,723 of record NZ_JAGTPM010000006.1, on the reverse strand, counting down.
AGTCACTGCGCGAACTGGAAGTCGGTGGTGTGCTGGCTGACGACATGGGGCTGGGCAAGACCCTGCAGACGCTGGCGCACCTGTTGATGGAGAAACAGGCCGGACGCCTGGATCGTCCGGCGCTGGCAGTGATGCCGACCAGCCTGATCCCCAACTGGCTGGACGAGTCCGAGCATTTCACGCCAGACCTCAAGGTGCTGGCGCTGTATGGCGCCAATCGTCATCAGGACGCCAGCAACCTGCAGGACTACGACCTGATCCTGACCACCTACGCCTTGCTGCCCCGCGACCTTGAATTGCTGAAATCGCAGTCGTTCCACCTGCTGATTCTTGACGAAGCCCAGTACATCAAGAACCCCAACAGCAAGGCCGCGCAGGCGGCACGGGACCTCAACGCCCGCCAGCGTCTGTGCCTGAGCGGCACGCCGCTGGAAAACCACCTGGGCGAGCTGTGGTCGCTGTTCCACTTCCTGATGCCGGGCTGGCTGGGCAACAGCAAGGAGTTCAACAGCAACTATCGCACCGCCATCGAGAAGCATGGCAATCAGGACCGCCTGCAGCACCTGAACGCGCGCATCAAACCTTTCCTGCTGCGCCGCACCAAGGAACAGGTTGCCACCGAACTGCCGCCCAAGACCGAGATCATTCACTGGGTCGACCTCAACGACGCCCAGCGCGACGTGTACGAAACCGTGCGCCTGGCGATGGACAAGAAAGTCCGGGACGAAATCACCCGCAAGGGCGTGGCCCGCAGTCAGATCATCATTCTCGAAGCGCTGCTCAAGCTGCGTCAGGTGTGCTGCGACCTGCGGCTGGTCAACCCGGACATGCCGGTCAACAGCAAGCAAGGTACGTCGGGCAAGCTCAACAGCCTGATGGAAATGTTCGATGAACTGCTGGCCGAAGGACGCAAGATCCTGCTGTTCTCGCAGTTCACCTCGATGCTTAGCCTGATCGAGGCCGAACTGAAGCAGCGCGGTATCCCTTACGCCCTGCTCACCGGCTCGACCCGTGACCGACGTACGCCGATCCACGATTTCCAGAGCGGCAAGCTGCCGATCTTTCTGATCAGCCTCAAGGCAGGCGGTACCGGCCTGAACCTCACCGCCGCCGACACCGTGATCCACTACGATCCGTGGTGGAACCCGGCAGCCGAAAACCAGGCAACCGACCGTGCTTATCGCATCGGCCAGGACAAACCGGTGTTCGTCTACAAGATGATCGCGCGCGGCACGGTGGAGGAGAAAATCCAGCGCCTGCAACGTGAGAAATCCGCCTTGGCGGCGGGCGTACTCGATGGTCGGGCCAGCGGCGACTGGAAGCTGCGCGACGAAGACCTGCAGGCTCTGTTCGCGCCTCTTCCAGCAGCCCCCAAGAAGTCCAGAAAATAACAGCCCAGGATGCAGGCGCTGAGCTACTATCGGCAGCGCTCGCACCCTCGACTAAAGGACTTCTCATGCGTACCCGGTTGCTGACCGTTGCAGCGGTCATGGTGGGCTCTGCCCTTCTCAATCAGGCCAATGCCAGTGGCGACGATTCCTGTTACCCATCCTGGACGGTGCTCAAGGAGAATCTGGATGCGTGCAGCAACCTGCCATTCCTGAGCCCGGGCAATGACAGCGAGGTGAATCTGCGCCTGCTGTTGGCCGACAAGGGGCTGAACACGTTCCAGTTGTCAGGCGAGAAAAATCTGGAGCGGGACGAGGGTTTTGGCGCAGTGCCGTTCTCGCTGTTTCGCTTCGGCACGACTGACCTGGCGATGGCTGCAGACAACGTTGAGGACGTACAGCCCGGCGAGCCAACGCCTGCGGCGGCGCAATCATCACTGACAGCCATGCTCGAAAAGCTCGGGCTGACGCGCGCCGTTACTCCGGCGGCAGGTGATGAGTTCCTGTCCGGCGAAGGGAGTCGCTGTCGCAGCAACTCCGATGAAAGTGCCCAGTCATTTATCAGCCAGGTGCTGGCCAGCAAAGACGTGACCGATGCCGAACGCAAGGCACTGGCAGACAGCCGCATGCAGATGCTGGGTGCCTGCACCTGGGACGCAGACACACGCGAAGCACTGCAACCGAAAGCGGTCGAATCCGTTACCGGCAAGGCGTTCGCCACTTACCTGCGCGCCGCCAGTGCCTTCTACAACGGCAATTTCGACGAAGCACTGACAGGCTTCACCGCGCTGTCGGACAGCCCACAACCCTGGCTCAAGCAAACCGCTGTGTACATGACTGCCCGTACGAAACTGAACAGCGCTCAGGAGGACATGTTCGACGAGTACAGCCAGCTGCAGCGCGACAAGGTCGACAAAGCCGCGCTCGCAGACGTCGAAACCTCCTTCAAACGGTATCTGGACAGCTATCCCGACGGTGATTACGCAGATTCGGCCCAAGGGCTTTTGCGGCGGGTGCACTGGCTAGCGGGCGATGACGTGAAACTGGGCGAGGATTATGCCTGGCAGCTTGAACAGCAAGGCAAAGCGTCGGCTGACCTTGAGCCAATCGTTATCGAGATGGACCGGGCCGTACTGGGCAGCGACAGACAAAACCTGCGCACACCCTGGATGTTGGCGATCACCGATCTGATCCGCATGCGCGAAACATCGAGCCCCAGATTGAGCGAAGCCGATCTGAAAACCCAGGAACCGTTGTTTGCCGAGCAACCTGAGCTCTATCGCTATCTGCAAGGCGCACTTGCGCTGTATGTCCTGGATAACCCGGACCAGGCCCTTGAACACCTGCCTACTGAGCTGCCCGAGCACCTTGACTACCTGACGTTCAGCCAGCATCTGCTGCGGGGGCTGGCGTTGCAGACTCGCCAGGATTTCAAGGGTGCACAGACGCTGTGGCTGGAAATGCTGCCCCGCGCCACTCAGCCGCTGCAACGCGAACAACTGGAACTGGTGCTGGCCATGAGTTTCGAACGCGACGAACAACTCTCCAGAGTGTTTGCTGCCGACTCGCCGATTCGCTCCGCCAAAGTGCGTTATATATTGCTCAGCCGTGTTGCCGATGCCGACCTGCTGCGCAGGCAGACGACTCAAGGCCTGACCGAGACCGAGCGCAATGCAGCGCTGTTCGTCCTGCTGTACAAAGACCTGATGCGCAACCGATACGCAGATTTTGCCGAAGACCTGAAACGCCTCCCGGAAAAACTGCCGGAAGACAAGCTCGGTTACGCTTTGGGCTACACCTATGAAAAAGGTCCCTCGCTGAGCCTGTTTCAATGGCCGGGGAGCAAAGCCGAATCCGACTACACCTGCCCCGCTGTCGTGCAGACAGCCGCCGCGCTGAATCTCGACGCCAAAGACCCCAAAGCGCTGAACTGCATGGGCGAGTTCATCCGGGCCAACAGCCTGGACGGCATGCCGCTGGACAGCAAGCGCAACGCCGATACTCTGGGCGGCAGCGCACCAGGCTTCAGCGGTGAAGTGTTTTCACGACTGGAAGGCTACAAGGCCGTCATCGGTAACCCGAAGGCGCCGCGTGACGAAAAGGCTTACGCGCTCTATCGAGCGGTCAACTGCTACGGCCCCTCGGGTTATAACACCTGCGGCGGCAAGGAAGTCGAACCCTCTGTGCGCAAGGGCTGGTTCCGCCAGTTGAAAAAGGACTTCGCCAGCACCCAATGGGGCCAGACCCAGCAGTACTATTGGTGATGCGCCCAAGGCTCCAGCACTGCCTGGCCCTGCTTTGTCTTTTGACGTTCGGGCAGGCAGACGCTGGGGTCAAGGCTGAAGAGTACGATGCTTTCTGGCTGTGGGCGGGCGTCAGGCCGCAGCCAGTGATGGATCAGGCAAAAACCCTGTATGTGCTGCAAGGCCAGGTCAGCACTTCGCGCCGCGATCCGCAGCAACGTGTCAGCTTCATTGCGCAAGGCATCTCGGTCACGCGCTTGCCGCAGGAGCACGTGTGGCTGGTCTACCGCGCTCACACCCTGCGCTGGCCGGAGTCTGTCTACCGGCAACTGCTTGGTCAGGCTCAGCGCTGGAAGGCATCCGGCACCCAAGTGATCGGCATCCAGATCGACTTCGACGCCCGTACCCGCTACCTGAACGAGTACGTGGATTTCCTCCGCGATCTGCGCAAGCGCCTGCCTGAAGACTATCGATTGAGCATCACCGGCCTGATGGACTGGAGCAGCAATGCCGACATCACCGCTATCGGCGAGCTGAAAGGCATGGTGGACGAGGTCGTGGTGCAGACCTATCAGGGCCGCCACAGCATCCCGGATTACGCTGCGTACCTGCCCCGCCTCGGTCGTCTCGGCCTGCCGTTCAAGGTCGGCCTGATTCAAGGCGGTGACTGGCAGGCACCGGGCTATCTGAGCGATAGCCCATGGTTCAAGGGTTACGTGGTTTTCCTGCAGAATCCCCCGACTCAGCGCTGAGAGAGAATCTGCGCCGTGGACAGTACCGTGGCGTATTCGCCGTGCAGATTGGCCAGTGACATGGCGTGCACCTCTTCGGCACTGCGCGGCGTGCCGAAAAAGTCTGCCTGATCGAAGGTAAAACAGGCGTCGTGCGCAACAATCACTTCGAACCCCAGATTGCCTCCGCTGCGTGCAGTGGATTCCACCGAGTTGTTGGTGACAACGCCTGCGATCACCACCTGCCTGATCCCGTCGGAACGCAGCCACATTTCCAGAAACGATCCGCAAAAGGCATCAGGCACTTGCTTGCTCAGTTCCCGCTCGTCCGCGTGCGGCACAAAGGCTGGCTGATATTCCACGCCGGACTGCTCGGGCCAGAACACCGAAGAAGGCGACGTAGAGAAATGCCTGACGTGAAATACCGGACGTCCGGCGTCCCGCCACGCTGACAGCAACTCGGCCATGCGCTCTTCGGCCTGCGGGTTGTTGCGCCGCCCCAGCTTGGGGTGGTTGATGCCCTGTTGCATGTCGATCAGGATCAGCGCGCTATCGGGATGAACGCCCATCAGGGTTGATTTCCTTGAAATTCTAGCTTGCGACAGTAGTCCTAACCTGCGCTCGGTTCCAGTGCGGTATCAGCCGCCAGACAGCTTATTGCGACTACGCTGTCTACGCACCTCCATTTTCCGTCGCCCCCAACACTGGAGAACACCATGATTCAGCATCCGAACCTCGCCGGCAAAGTCGCCTTCGTTCAAGGCGGCTCTCGTGGTATCGGCGCAGCCATTGTCCAGCGCCTGGCCAAGGAAGGCGCCGCCGTGGCCTTCACCTATGTCAGCTCCGAAGAAGCTGCGCTGGAGATTCAGGGCAGCATCACCGCCAACGGCGGCCGCGCACTGGCCATTCGGGCCGACAGCGCCGATGAAAAAGCCATCCGCCAGGCGATTCAAGCCGCAGCTGAAAACCTCGGCGGGCTGGATATTCTGGTCAACAACGCAGGCGTGCTGGCCATTGCCCCTCTAAACGAATTCACCGTGCAGGACTTTGACCGAACCCTGGCCATCAACGTGCGCAGCGTGTTCATCGCCAGCCAGGAAGCCGCCCGCCACATGGGCGAAGGCGGACGCATCATCAACATCGGCAGCACCAACGCCGACCGCATGCCGTTTGCTGGCGGTGCGACGTACGCCATGAGCAAATCAGCGCTGGTCGGCCTGACCAAAGGCCTGGCACGCGACCTCGGCCCGCAAGGCATCACCGTGAACAACGTCCAGCCCGGCCCGGTCGACACCGACATGAACCCCGCGCACGGCGAATTCGCTGAAAGCCTCAAAGCCATGATGGCGATCCCGCGTTACGGCAAGAGCGAGGAAATCGCCAGCTTCGTCGCCTACCTCGCCGGCCCCGAAGCGGGTTACATCACCGGCGCCAGCCTGACCATCGACGGAGGCTTCGGCGCCTGAGTGCAGCCATCGAACGACACCACTGGCTGGCCCGGCCTTCTCATAAACCCCGGAGCCAGCCAGCCTGCGCAGACCTTTCAGCGGACAGACCGTGTTTTTCCGCTTAACCGCATGAAAATTCTGAAAAAAAGTTTTGCGTTCCGAAAAGCTTTCGACTACATTAGCGCGCCTCGACAGACACAACGTTGTCAGCGAGATACGGTGAGGTGTCCGAGTGGCTTAAGGAGCACGCCTGGAAAGTGTGTATACAAGAAATTGTATCGAGGGTTCGAATCCCTCCTTCACCGCCATATTCTATAAGCATTAAGGCCCTGATTTTCCTAGAGAAAGTCGGGGCTTTTTTGTTTCTGATGGATCGGATAGGACCATTTTAGGACCAAAACAGCGCTTTCCAGTCCGCCCCATACCTACCTACACCATCCCTGGCGTCCTGCCAACGAAAAAACCAATCCTCTCAGCTTCAGCCATTTCAACTTGCGCCCAGATCCGGGCCGCGTCGATGATCTCCAGGGTATCAGCAGCTGGTCGTCATCCATTTGCCCGGCCGCGCGCGCATCGTGCGATAGCGCAATGACCTTCGACCGGTGCGCCTCAGGATCAACCAGGAACGCGCCACGGTCCTCGATCTCTCGCTTCAGGTCGGCCAGTATCCCTTCATCTATATGCATGCCCTACTCCACCCTGCACCACCACGACTGAGAATACAGAGCGCCGTCTATCTCTTCGACGCCAGTCAGATTCATGCCGTTGGACGCCATACCGGCAACCCTGACATCAAGTACCCGGCGCAACGGATCTTCCGCAAGTGAGGCGCATGCATTCCCGCGCCAATCAGCGCCGCCGCCCTCTTCAACTCAACATCCCACCCAGCGGGCTCAAGGTGAATCATGCGAAAGACGCCAGCTCAACACTCGAAAGATTACAGGGATCGTCAAAAGGCAGATGCGGAACGACTCGGGATTGAAAAGGTGACCATCAGCCTGGCGTCAGGTGTGAAGGCGGGGATGGCGGCGGCGATGAAGCGAAACGGAATCAACAGCCCGCAGGAAGCTTGGCAGAACCTGGGGCTGTATTTCATTCGCGCCAGCACCGAAGAACAGGATCGGATGCTGAAACCTGACGCGTCAGTTTGAGGGCTTTTCTACTTTCGAGGCCGTTATCGTCCTCGCATTTGGCGGGTATATCGACATGCTGTCTGACACCTCGTGAGTGGCGACAACTTCGCCGGCCGCATTGAGCTCGTCGTACCAGTAGATGTCTGTATCCCGACCGCGCCTTGATCCTAGAGCCTTCATTCCCGCATCAACCAGGGTATGCCCTTCCGGAAGGGTGATTTTTTTGAAGTGTTCTTCCATCGTCAATTTTCCTTTTGTCCGGCTCCATGCCGGTCATCATCCATAGCTCACCCCCAACCAATTTGCCACCACCGGACACGGAGGGCGGCGCATGCCTGGAATTCGATATGAGCCAGCTCCACCAGATGCTGGTAGGCGACTGCATCGACATGATGCGCACGCTGCCAGATGAAAGCGTGCATACGTGCGTGACCAGCCCACCCTACTATGGTCTGCGCGACTACGGCGTAGAAGGACAGATTGGTCATGAGGAAACCCCTGCCGAGTTCATCGACCGCTTGGTCGATGTGTTCCGCGAAGTGCGACGGGTGCTGCGTGCTGACGGCACGATCTGGGTGAACATGGGCGACAGCTATGCCACTGGCGGGCGTGGGGGTGGCGGGAGCTACATGGCAGAGCGTGGTGACGCAGCATGGAGGGGAAAACGTAGCGCAACGGGCTGGCGCTCAGCACCCGCCGGCTTGAAACACAAGGACTTGATGGGCATGCCTTGGCGTCTCGCCTTCGCGCTGCAGGAAGAAGGCTTGTATCTACGACAGGACATCATCTGGCACAAGCCCAACCCTATGCCGGAGTCAACGCGGGACCGCTGCACAAAGGCCCATGAGTATCTGTTCTTGCCCAGTAAGTCGCGGCGGTACCACTACGACAGCGATGCAATCAGAGAGCCCGCCAACCTAACCGGCAAGGGAAACGCCAACGGGTACCGTGGCGGGGCCTACGTGAACGGTTCTACCTTCGACAATGCAGAAGGCGGCAAGCGAACCAGTTCTGGCAACACGGTACCGAACAACGGTGTCGGCTGGGGTCACGGCACAGACAAAGCCTCGCGGAACCGCCCGCGGGTGACGGTACCGACCGGCTGGGATACGTCCACCGGCGAGGGTGGCCACGGGGCTTTTCACAAAAATGGCGCTGAACGGAAGCGGCGGGACAGCTTCAAGCGTGAGGAATCGAAGCGCGAGCAAGCCATTCCCGGCCAATCAAAAGGCACACACCGGCCTGACCGGGATGAAAGCACCCACGACACAGCGACGCGCAACAAGCGCAGCGTCTGGACCGTGGCGACCCACGCATTCAAGAAAGCACACTTCGCAACCTTCCCGTCTGACCTGATCAGGCCATGCATTCTGGCCAGCGCGCCGAGAGGCGGCGTGGTACTTGACCCATTCGGCGGTGCCGGTACCACGTCTCTGGTTTCGATGCAGGAAGGTCGCCGCTCAATCATCTGCGAGCTGAACCCAGAGTACGCGGCGCTGGCACGTGCCCGGATCGACGCGGCCTGGATGGATGGCGCTGCGCAGATGGATGTGTTTCACGATTCAACGCCGGCGGCGAAATTACCCTATTAATAAAAAGCCCCGCATTGCGGGGCAAATATTTGGAAAGGAGCCTACATGCGGAACTGGGCGACCAGGCGATTCAACTCAACAGCTAACTTGGTCAATTCAGCTGTCGCGATGGCCGTTTGAGTAGACCCTTCAGAAGATTGATTCGACAGGTCTCGAATGCTCACCAAGCTGCGGTCCACCTCCCTGGCAACTTGGGCTTGCTCTTCCGAAGCCGTTGCAATCAGTGCATTTCGCTCTGTGATGTTGTCGATGGACTCGGTGATTTCGACCAAGGCAGATCCTGCGCCATGAGCAGTATCAAGCGTTTTCTGAGCTTGCGCGTTCGTGTGGCTCATTGCGGAGACAGCAGCTCCGGTGCCCTTCTGTATCGAGCTGATCATTTGCTCGATCTCGCTAGTGGACTGCTGGGTGCGATGGGCCAATGCTCGAACCTCGTCCGCTACCACCGCAAATCCACGACCAGCCTCACCTGCTCGAGCAGCCTCGATTGCAGCGTTCAATGCGAGAAGGTTGGTCTGCTCAGCGATCGCACGAATGACATCAAGCACCTTGCTGATGTCTGTAGCCATCACAGCGAGCCCTTGAACCTCTTGGGTTGCGTCTTCAACGCTCCCAACCATCAGACTGATCGCCTCGACTGTTTGATCTACTCGTGCGCGACCAGAAACTGCTGCAGAATTTGAACGGGTTGCAGCCTCGGATGCTGCCGAAGCATTCCTGGCGACTTCCTCTACTGCGGCGCTCATCTCAGTAACCGCCGTCGCTGCCATTTCGACTTCGTTGTTCTGGCGCAGCATGCCTTTGCTTGCATCCTCGGTGACTGCATGCATTTCCTCAGCCGTCGAAGCGAGCTGATTTGAGGAATCGGAGATTGACGAAAGTGTCGTACGCAATCCGCTTTGCATAAGTTTCAAGGCCATCATCAGTTGGGCCACTTCATCGTGTCCTTGAGGCTCTATGATTTCGGTCAAATCGTTTTTGGCAATACGCTCGGCTATGAGCAAAGACTGGCTAACAGGGTATGTGATGCTACGGGTGTACATCAGCGCAAGCATTATCGCTGCGATCGTGCTCGCCGCTATAAACCCTCCGACAATCAGCTTCGTGTCCTCATAAATATCAGTAGCTTCATCGCCGGCCTTTTTCGCTTTAGCGTTGTTCAGCTCAATCAGACTCTTCATGAGTTGTTCTACGGTATCAGCAGACTGCTTCATTGCCCCACTGGACAGCTTAACGGCTTCGTCAATATTTGCTGCAGCGATCAGGGCCAAATATTGGTCTTGAAGGATTTGATATGCAGAATAGGCTTGGGATAGCTCTCCGAAAAGTTGCTTGCCCTTTGGTGTCACTATTAATGGCTGCAGTTTCGAAATTAAATCCTGTACTGCCTGTTTTGATCTTTTCACGTCTTCCAATGCAGCGGCTTTGCGATCGGCAGGTTCAATAGGATTGCGCAGTCTGGAATTGCTACCTCTGATACTCACGAACTCACGGTCCATTGATCCCACGAGCGAGATGCTTGGTACCACGTTCGTTTCGACGAATTTTTCGGAAGCATTCAAGCTTGACGCCTGCCTAAGTGAAATAAGTCCTAATGCGAGGATCATCAGACAGAACAGTCCGAAGCAGACGGCGGATCGAGGGGCGAGATTAAGTTTGCGAAGCATCATATCGAGAACTCCAGGTCATGTTCCCCTATGTCGTCAAGCAAGCCATTCACCACTACCGCCGTCCGTCGGGTATAGGCAGTGTTCCCCGTAAATACAGGGTGTGGACAGTCGAGACTGTTGTAACCGTTTGTTTCCCGTAACCTAAACACCCTGAATGCGACGTTCAGCCCAGATATTGTGTTGATTCGCCAGTGAGCCAATGTGAATTGGTCCGAGAGGCAGCAGGTCGAATACCTCTTCCTAAACCCACTTCAACAACTTCACGCCACCTCGGCGAGGATGAACTATGTCCGCTCACCAGAAGAAACACCCTCTTGGCCCCGCAATGTCGCTCGGCCTGCCATTCGAAAAAGAGCTGGTCGTTGATCTTTTCGCGGGTGGTGGCGGCGCGAGTACCGGCATTGCACGGGCGTATCGCGAGCCTGATGTGGCCGTAAACCACAACCCAATTGCCTTGGCCGTGCACCGCGCCAATCACCCACAGACCGCTCACTATGTGGCTGACGTCTTCGAGGTTGATCCGGTGCTGGCAACTGGCGGGCAGCCGGTGGGCATCCTATGGGCTTCGCCTGACTGCCGCCACCACAGCAAGGCCAAGGGCGGCGCGCCGCGTGATCGCAAAGTGCGTGGCCTGGCGTGGGTCGTTATACGATGGGCATTCGCCACCCGCCCGCGCCTGATGTTCCTGGAGAACGTCGAAGAATTTTGCGATTGGGGCCCGGTCGATGACGAGGGGCAGCCGATCAAATCGGAAAAGGCCGAACGTTCCGAGCATTCATTTCGGCACTGAGCACCGGGCTTCCAGCGGATCACCCCGACATGCCTGAAATCATGGAATCAATAGGCGAGTTCGTGCAGATGGCAAGCCTTGTGCGCGGCCTCGGATACAACGTTGACTGGCGGGAGCGAATCGCAGCGAACGCAAACGCTCCTACAATCCGCAAACGCCTGTACCTGGTGGCTCGTAGCGATGGCAAGCCGATTGTGTGGCCAGCGCCCGTTAGACGCAAAAAGCCGGTCGGCAAACAGTTGCCGTGGCGTGGTGCTGCGGAGTGCATCGACTGGGGCAACGTAGGCAAGACAATTTTTCGTGACAAACCAATGGCTGCAAACACCATGCGCCGCGTTGCGAAAGGCTGCTGGCGCCACGTGCTTACCAACGCCACGCCATTCGTAGTGCCGATGCGTGGCACGTCGCCGTCGCATACCAGTTCGCACGGAATGGACGAAGCCCTTTCTACAATCAGCGCGGGCGGCACGCATCACGCGCTGGTTCAACCCGCGCTGGCTCCATTCCTTACTGAATGCGCCAACGGTTCATCCCAACGCAACTTCGACGCACAGGAGCCGTTTCGCACGCAGGTGGCCCAGGTGAAGGGCGGTCATTTTGCAATGGTTGCCGCCCACATGACGGCGTTTGGTCAGAACGCTATAGGTCGCTCGCCTGCGGAGCCAATGCAAACAGCCTTGGCTGGTGCCACACGTCACGGAATCGTGTCAGCGTTCTTTGAGCAGGCCAACAGAGGTTTCTACGACGGCGACGGCCGATCCGCCAATGGATCCGCTCTCGACCGTGTGCCAGTCCGGCGCAAATCAACGCCTGGTCAGCTCCTACCTGATGAAGTACTACGGCAACGAGAAGGACGGTATCTCGCTCACTGAGCCAATGCACACACTGCCCACGAAAGACCGGGTTGCGCTAATTGAGGTGGTGCAGGTTCCAGACACGCTCACGCCAGAACAAATGGAAGGTGCGCGCCGCTGCGCAGCGTTCATGCACGATTACCTGCCTGAGCACTTCAAAGACCCAGCTGAGTTAATCCTGGTCGGCGGTTACGTCCTGGTCGATATCACGCTGCGCATGCTGCAGCCGCCTGAGCTGAAGCGGGCACAGGGCTTTCCAGAGAGCTACATCATCGACCGTGGTCTGTTCGTGGACCCTGAAACCGGCGCCGAGGAATCAGCATGGGCAAGCACCCAATACCCGACTGGCTACGATCCCAGTTCAGCCGCATCGAGGACGAAGTTCGCAAGCTTGGTCCCTGCGGCGTCTTCACGCAGATGCGTACCGTGACACAGACTTACTTTGAGCACGCCGCCGCAGCCCCTCAAACGCGAGCGCTCGGCGGGGAGCTAGTGGCCGAGATCATCCGCGACCTGTGCGAAACCGAACCAGACGAAAGTCCCAACGCCGTGCATGTCCGCATGGCTGAGCTGAAGGGGATATTGGATTACCGCCTCGCCCCGCTACAGGCCTACCTTGCCGAGCGCTGGGAGCAGATCGCCGAACTGAACTCAGAGGCAGTACAGCTCAAGGCCCGGAATGCTGAGCTGGACCAGCTTTCCCCCGAAGCACTCAGCGTAATGAAGGGCATGGTTGAGCACTGCATAAACGTCCGGGCCCGCATGGGTATGGATGAGGGTTTCAAATCTTTTGACCCGGATGAAGAGTATGACTTTGTGCATGAGCTGCGAGCCTTCGCCCTGTCCAAGCCGGCCGGGAGCGAGCAGCCGAAACTACCAGTCCAAGGCGAAACACGTCACAGCGAGATTTGGTAAGCAGAGAATCGCCGACGTGAACAAGAGCGATCTGGAGTTGTTCCAGGCACAACTGCTCAAAAGCGGACTGTCGCCAAAGACGGTGAACGACATTTTCACCGTCGTCCGTGGGGTTTGGGGCGATGCCTACGCCGACGGAGCCATTCGTTCTAATCCGCTCGAGCGCATCAAGAACATTGAGCGGGACGCAGATGATGACAGCGCGGACCCGTTCACCAGGGATGAGATGGAGAGGCTGAGCAAGATCAAAACCGCACGGCAGTAGGATATAAACATGATCCTGTTCGATTGCTGGGCTGGCCTGTCTGTGTCAGAGCTGATCGCCTTGGGGTGGGATGACGTGGATCTGGAGAGCGGCACGATCATGGTTCGACGTGCGCGAGTTGAGACGGAATACAAGATCCCGAAGGAGAAGAGTCGCGCCAGGCGCATGGAGCTGATTGATCCTGCCGTTCATTACCTGCGGGCTCAGCGCGCGATCACATTCGATCTGCCCTCAGTTACGATCGACGTCGTCCAGCGCGACAACATCACGGTGAAGCAGGAGGACATGCGCTTTGTGTTCCGGAACGGCCAGAGCGGCGAGCCGTGGCACGCGTCCAGCGTCGGCCGTTGGTTCGGCGGGCACCTGAAGTCTGTCGGCGTTCGGCATCGAGGGCCGAACCAATGTCGGCATACATTTGCCAGCCAGGCACTGTCGAGCTACGTGCCCGTTGAATGGGTGGCTCGACAACTGGGCCACACCGACACCACAATGGTGAAAAAGCATTACGAGCGATGGATACCCGGCGACACAAAGAGCCTTGCTGGCCTCGTCTCGCAGATGATGGGCTTCAGGCCCGACGATGCCGAAACAGCTCGCTGACGTTAGGACCATTTTAGGACCAAACGCCAGCCGCTATAGACCGTTACGCGCCAACTGAACACCGTAATGCCTAAGCTTTACGCGGCCTACAGCGGTATACGCGCATTGGTAGAAGGGTTCGAATCCCTCCTTCACCGCCATATTCGATACACGAAAAGCCCCGACCTTCCCTGCGAACGTCGGGGCTTTTTCGTTTGCGTACGGTTTTCATGCCAACCGTATGCCGTCATCAGCAGGCACATTGGTGAGATAACAAACCTGCTGTCCGAGAGGCTCGGGCCAGGCAAAAAGTGCGCAGACGCTTATCTCGTTATCATAGAGCCACTGGCCATAGGTCGTGGCGTGGCTCTCGGATTACTCTTTTCAGCCACGATCTACGGCATTCAAAAATTGGGCAAGAGCGATAACCAGAGCCGCCCGGCGAAGCGCGCTGCTCTGTATGCCGTTCCTCTGTCCGGCGCACTGACACTGGGGACGACCACAATACTGGCTTTCTCCGGTCCCGACATCGGTCTGTCGGCATTTGTTATGGCATGTCTGGTCGGGGCATTTCTGAGCATGCTCGCTGGCTGGCCAGTCTTGTGGTTTATCGAGCGCTATCTGAAGACGCCGCTGCGTTACATCGCGGGAGGTATTGTCACCGGGTTGCTGATTTGGCTGTGCTTTACCCTGGAAAACCTTGTCCAAGCCATGCACGCGATGTTGTCGGCAGGCGATCATGCCTTGCCGAAATCCTTCCTGGAAGGCGCGGTATTTTTCGCATTTACAGGCATGCTGGCGGGCATGGTTTGTACGGGAATCATTCTGGGCTGTGAGCGCCTCGGCTTGAATCGTCGTGGTTCCAGCCTGCGCCCATGAATATTGAACGAAGCCCCTGAATAGCAGGGGCTTTCGATTTTAACGGCAGAACGCCGTGGCACTGTGGGGCTTGCAGGTCACGAACCCTCGTCACCCAGCCGGGTGCGAGAGCTTTTCAAGAATCAGACTGGGGCATCCTGATAAATCAAGCCAGGTCAGTCAGCACCCGCAGGTATCCCAGGCCCTGCTCACCCAGTTTTTGCCTGAAGAACAGCTCTGCGCCTGTCGCCACGCTGTGGTTGGCGCTGCGACAGAAGCGGTAGACCAGATCGACAATCGCTTGCTCATCGGGCGCTTGCCGGGTGACCGGATCGCAGTGCACCAGCAGCAGACAGCGCAAGGCCAGAGTCCGCAGCGCCAGTGTGCATGCCCACTGACTCAGGCTTGTGCCGTAGTCCTGGCCATACGCGGTGGTCGAGATGAATGGAAAGCCGGTGCGGGACATCTCGGCGCAGACAAAGCGTTTCAAGACAGGCTCCAGGGTCTGCCCGGCCTGCCCGCCGGCCAGGTCCAGAAACTCGGTTTTAAGCCGCATGCCCTGAGGCTGATCACCTTGGGCCGGTGTGACGTCAACCGAGCGGATGACCTGCTCGCGCATCGCCTCTGTCACGCCTGGCCCGTTGAGCATCTGGATCAACACCACCATGACCGGATCGACATTCGGCGCCTCGCCCGAACCGGCAGGCGTCTGGTAATCCATGATCAGCCCGGGCAGTGCGTACAACCAGTCCTCACAGGCAATGTTTTCCAGCTTGAGCGCCAGGTCCAGCACCCTAAGCAAAGCGTGGCGGGTGGTCTGCTGGCTCTGAAGCACCAGCTCGTTCAGTTGCTGAACGACAGCGGCACGCTGCTCCGCATCGATGCCGGGGAAATCCTTGTCCGGATACGCAGAAAGCGTCTTGTCTTCCACCGTGACCTGCGCTGGCGCAAAGGGTGTCGCGCTTTTGAGGACCAGCCGCACGATTTCGGGACAGCTCATACTGGCCGATCCGGTCAGCGCGCCGTTGATACGCCGGTACATGCGCGGATAGATTCGGCAGGTGTCGGAAAGCGCATCTTCGCCGTGGGTCGCATGAACGGAGCAGCGCCCGTTGTCGAACGCCACGCAGTCGCCGTCGGTCTTTTTCATCCAGGTGCCGCCATCATCCTTGACTATCAGGTTAAGCAACTGGGGCAGTTTCTGATCCCAGAGCTCTACAGTCCTGGGCCCTACCGATACCGGCCAGACCTTGCAACAGTTGTCCTCGCAGCGCTCGGCAAGGCATGAGAATTCTTTGACGAACTGAAAGGTGCTGACAGCCTGCTGAGCCATGATCGTGTCCTGAACGATGAGATGGCAATGGGTGGTCAGGCCGGGCAACTGGTTCCATGCCGCATGCCGTGAATGACCGGAGGTTTCAGCGCATCAGTGACTGCGTTAGCATGCACCGCTTGAACATCAGGCTATGCAGACCCGCGATGGGAGATCGATGAAAAACACTGCGTTATTCCTGCTCGCGCTGGCGATACACGCGACTGCCCAAGGGGCTGGCGACGCAGAAGCCGGGAAGGCGGTATTCACCCGACTCTGCTCAGGCTGCCACAAGATCGGACCCGGTGCCCGTAGCGCCTTTGGCCCACCACTCAACGGCATCATCGGAAGCAAGGCAGGCCAGCATCCTGACTATGTGTACACGGACGCGATGAAAAACTCGGGCATCACCTGGACCCGCGAGCAACTCACCACTTACATCAAGGATCCGGGGGACGTCGTACCCGGCACGCGCATGAAGCTGTGGTGGATGGGTAACGACCAGCGTATGGAAGACCTGCTGGAATACCTCGACGCAAACAAATGATCCCCTGAAATGAAAAGCCCCCGAATCGCTTCGGGGGCCAGTATGTGTTCTGTCGACTTACTTGTCGGATTCGTAGGGCGGGTAATCGTCCTGGGTGCCGTGCTCCTTGGCAGGCGTTTTCGCGGGTTTGACCGGGTCAACTTGCGGATCGCCGGCATCCGGTGATTCGGTATTGAAATCCGGTTTGTCGGTACTGTTGTCACTTGGCTTGTTGCCAGTCATAGGCGCCTCCATAGGGTTAAAACATACAACCTGTTCTTCAGAGGCTTGATTGGCTCAGGCGTGCGACGGGACTGACGAACGGAGCTGGCACGAACACTTTGCGCCGCGCACAAGGGCTGGTAGCCTTGTGCCACTCACGGAGGATGACGATGAAAAGGCTTTCAATGTTGCTCGCGATCACGGCGGCGGCGGGTTCAGGCATGGCGCACAGCGAGATCTTCAAATGCACGTCGGCGCAGGGCCATGTGAGCTACGCGGCCATTCCCTGCGAGGGCGCGGCAGAGACTGCGATTCAACGGCCCGGTCCGCCGAAAATGCTGCGTCAGGGCGAACCGGTCGACCATGCCCACAAGGTCAATCTGAAGGCCACTGAATACCTGCAAGTCAGCGGCCGCGCCAAGGTCAACGTGTACGAAACGGAAAGCTATAAAGCTTTTCAAAGAAGTCATCTACCGCCGCCAGGCGTACCCTCACAATGCCAGAGTCCGCGCTATGACAGTCAATGTTTCGATCCGTCGGGCGGCGCTTCATTCGCAAAACCCGGACCTGACCATTGAGCCTTACTCAGCCCTGACCTCACTGATCTGCACGAGTGGAATCAGGTCCGTGTAGTTGATGATGTCGGCATCGATCCGCTCCTGATGCGGCCCCATGCCGGCCTGGAATGCCTCAATCGAATCGCAGTAGATGTGGCACATGCCGATGTAGACCGGCGTGGAGCCTGGCGTTGCACCGCCCAGCCCCTTGTCCACGCTGTAGCGTTTGCAGTGCTCGCCCATCAGAGACTGCACCAGCGGCATGTGCTGGTCGCGATAGTAGTCGTGGTCGAACCGGGCACCTTCCTTGTAGGGGTACAGCACGCTGACTTTGATCATGTCGATATTCTCCAGGTGGCAGGTAAATTTGCGTTGGCACTCTACCGCGATACGCACGGCAAAGTGTTATGACACCACTGGCAGGTATTTCTCCCTTCCCGCACAATCACGCTGTTTGGCCGGCCTGCGATGCAACAGGTTACGGCCGCCCAGTCAGATCGAGGAACACTGCATGAACGCTCTTGAGTGGAACGAAGCCGCCCTGGCGAAATACCTCTCGACCCACCCCACACTGAAAGATGAGATCAGCCAGCTCAGCGTGGCCGAACAGAAGCAGCAGCTTCAGTGGGCCTTTGAAGATGAAGCTGAAAGCCAGGGGATCGAGCCATGGGAGCTGGCGCTGGAGCTGATCGCCGAATCACCGGAACAGCTCAAACAGATGCGTCTGGAAGCCCATGCGCAGGTTGCCGAGGCGCTGGGCATGGACTGGGACGAGTACTGCGAGCTGAACGATATTCAGGTGTAACCGGTGTTTCAGCAAAAATGAGTGACCCGCCAGTCAGCGCTTTACCTGTCCAGCGCGGGTGCGTAACGTCTGCTCACTTCAATAAAAAGGAATCGCGTCATGAGTGATCTGGTCTCGTACCATCTGGACGATGGCATCGCCACGCTGACCTTGAACAATGGCAAGGTCAACGCCATTTCCCCGGACGTCATCGCCGCGTTCAATGCCGCGCTGGATCAATCCGAAAAGGATCGGGCAGTGGTGATCGTGACCGGTCAGCCCGGCATTCTCTCGGGTGGCTACGACTTGAAAGTCATGACGTCCAGCCCCGAAGCGGCCGGCAGTCTGGTCACGCAGGGCTCGACTCTGGCCCGACGCATGCTGTCGCACCCCTTCCCCATCATTGTCGCGTGCCCCGGCCATGCCATCGCCAAGGGCGCGTTTCTGCTGTTGTCGGCCGATTATCGTATCGGTGTCGAAGGGCCCTTCAATATCGGCCTGAACGAAGTGCAGATCGGCATGACCATGCACCATGCAGGGATCGAACTGGCCCGTGATCGCCTGCGCAAATCGGCATTCAATCGCTCGGTCATAAACGCCGAAATCTTCAACCCTGAAGGCGCCATGCAGGCGGGCTTTCTGGATCAGCTGGTCAGCGTCGAAGCCTTGTCCGAGACAGCACGCACGGTTGCCACGCAGTTGAAGAAAATCAACATGAACGCCCACGGAAAGACCAAGCTCAAGACCCGAAAAGCGTTTCTGGACACCCTGGACGCGGCCATCGAACTGGACAAAAAGAGTTTTGTTTGAGGCCACCGACAAGCCCGCGACTGCGGGCTTTTATTTGCCGGCGAACTCATCCGCGTTTGATTAATCTGATCAGCTACCGCGCATTCCCTCTTGCGCCACAGCCATATTGAAGAAGCGATAGCACCATGGGTCGAGTTGTTGCAGCCGCGGTTTACAGCAAAGGCAAAAAAGTTACCGATATCACACTGGACGAAGGCGCAGCCTGGGCCGCCAAGCCCGGTCACTTTGTCTGGATCGGGCTGGAGCAACCCAATGCTCAGGAACTGACCAGCCTGAAGGAACAGTTCAACCTGCACGAACTGGCGCTGGAAGATGCGATGGAAGTTCACAGCCGTCCGAAGCTGGAGACCTTCGGCGATGCGCTGTTCATCGTGACTTATGCTCCGGTACGCGACAACGGCAAGTTGCTGTTCATAGAAACCCATATTTTCGCAGGCAAGGGCTATGTCATCACATCCCGCAATGGCCACTCCAAGTCCTACGGACTGGTGCGCCAGCGTTGCGAAGCACGGCCGCTGCTGCTGGAACACGGCGAAGACTTTGTGCTGTATGCCTTGCTGGACTTCGTGACCGAGAACTATCAGCCGGTCACCGAAGCTATTCACGCTGAACTGGAAGTGCTGGAGCAGAACGTCCTGGGTGGGTCGTTGCGCGAAGCGGATATTCAGCACATTCACGCGTTGCGTCGCGATCTGCTGAGAATGCGGCGTTATGTGGCGCCAATGGTGGAAGTGGGCGAAGAGCTGCAGAAGCTCAGCTTTCCCTTCATCGACAAAAACATGCGGCCTTACTTTCGGGATGTCGAGATTCACGTCAAACGGCAGATGGAAGACCTGGGCAACCTGTGCGACATCGCCAGCCAGACCATCGAGATCGGCCTGCTGCTGGAGTCCTCACGACAAAGCATCGTGCAGCGCAAGTTTGCCGGCTGGGCAGCCATTCTGGCCTTTCCGACGGCGATTGCAGGCATTTACGGTATGAACTTCGAGAACATGCCCGAGCTGACCTGGCACTACGGTTACTTCATCGTGCTGGGCGTGATCGTCGGAGGATGTTCTGCGCTGTTTGCCAGTTTCAAACGGTCGGGGTGGCTGTAACACTGAAGGTCAATGCTCGGATATTGGCGTGGGAGGCATGGCGAGGCCTCCCGCGGCCCTTCATTTGCTGAAAGAACTCAGCTCACAACGCCGCCGCATCCGGCTTGTGCGCCACGAACCGCATCATCCATTCGGCTACCGTCACGCCGTGGTGGTCGTGATCGAGACTGGCCACGCCCTTTTGATAGATCTGCTCACCCAGCGACTCCTGGCGGATGTCGAGCAGGGTCCGCGAGTAGTCGTGAATGAATTCCGGATGCCCTTGGAAACACAGCACCTGATGGTTGATGTGATACGCCGCAAACGGGCAGAAGTCGCTTGAAGCAATCACGGTGGCGTTATCGGGCAAGGTGGTGACCTGATCCTGATGACTGATCAGCAGCGTCAGCTTGTCCACGGCTGGCGTCATCCATGGCGCGGCGGGTGCCAGTTGGTAATGATGAATGCCCACGCCCCAGCCTTGAACGGCACGCTCGGTCTTGCCGCCCAGCAATAGCGCCAGCAACTGATGACCGAAGCAGACACCCAAAAGCTTGTCGCCGCGCTCATACAACGTGAGCAGGTACGCTTTCAACACCTGAATCCACGGATCGCTGCCAAACGAATCGGCCTTGCTGCCGGTCACCAGATAGGCATCGAAGCTGTCGTCTTCGGGAGGATAAATGCCCTGCATCACGTTATAGACTTCAAACTCTGCGGCAATCGGCTGGCGAGCGAACAGCAGCTCGAACATGTGTCCGTAGCCCTGATACTGCTCGACCAGTTCCGGGCGCAAAATGTCGGTTTCCAGAATGCAGATGCGTAACGGCATATAAATAGACCTGAAACAGTAGTGGGCGACAGCGCAAGCGAGCAGCCTGCCTTGACAGCCCCTGCAAATCAAGCGGCGCTTCGCAGACCTGAGTGCAACTGAAACGGTACAGCCACGCGAGAAGGCAGAAAATGTCTACGCCTACCCCCCGCTGGAAACAAACAGCTATAACCTCCTGAACAGAGACTGTAGGAGCTTTCCGACCCGGACGAACGGTAGAAAGTCTGTCATCGGGCGTGAGGTGTCTAGTTAAGGGCTGTAAGCCGAACAGCCCTCGCACTGATAACCATTTAATCGAAAAATTCCTGTTTAAATTCCCAACCGATCTAAAGCGTCGGGCACGCGACCTCTAAGGTTAAGTCTGTAACAGGACGGCGCGATAAAACACAGTTCTGCGTCAGGTTGCGGTCATTTGATCGAACCCGCCTGTTCAAGGCCTGCACCTTTGCCAGCTGCCGCATTACCGCTCATGTACCGGTCAGCTTTTGTCGCTCGGGAATAACAACAAAAGGCAGTCAGCCATGTTTAAACATTCGAAAGTACGTCAGGCGGGTCTTATCGTCTTCGCCACCACTCTTTTATTGATTCTGCCGAACCTGAATCGACTGTTCGGCTAGTCAACTTGCGCTATCGAACTGCGCGCAACTATGCCACTCTTCCCACTCGAATGAAGGGAGAAAGGCCCATGCGCCAATGGATCGCGTTGTTCGTTGCCCTGACAGGCAGTCTTGCCGTACAGGCGGGCGAAGTGGATCAGGCTGCAGCCGTTGCGGCGTTGAAGGAAGGCAAGCTGGCAATGGATGTGCGCAGCCAGACCGATTACGACGCCGGCACTGTACTGAACGCCGTACGCGTCGATCAGGTACGCCTGGTGAACCAGATGAAGCTGGTGCTCAATGACAGGAACGCTGTGTTCGTCATTTTCAGCAGTTCCAATGAAAAAGCCAGTAAAGCGCAGGACAAGCTGATGAAGGCGGGTTATTACAGTGTGATCAATGGCGGCAACTATGAAGAGTTGCACAACGCGTTGTATGACATTACGGATGACCCGGCGGAATAATATTCACATGCGTGAATAACCCGCTTGAACATCAGGCCGTGCACCGTGGTGAGTGTACGGCCTGATATCAGGATCAGGTATTCGGAATCATTGATGTTGTGCCTGACCCTGAGCTCTGGCCTTGGTCTTAGGCACACTCACCATCGGCGACACCACTACCTTGGCGTGCATCTGCTCTGCCCCGCCTCCACGACGCATCCCGCGTACCGGACACGCATCGAGATAGTCCAGACCCACTGCCAGTTTCAAATGACGCTCGGGAATGGCCAGTTGATTGGTTACGTCGAAGCTGTACCACGCGTCATCTATCCAGGCTTCGGCCCATGCATGGCTGGACAGGTGATCGCTGTCTTCGCTGCACAGGTAACCCGAAACATAACGCGCCGGCACGCCCAGAGTCCGGGCGCAGGCCAGAAAGGCATGAGTGTGGTCCTGACAAACGCCGGAGCGTCCGGCGAACGCTTTAGCCGCGCTGGTATCGACTTCCGTCGCACCCTGCGTGTACGTCATATGCTGATTCAACGCCTGCATCAGATCAATCAACGCAGTGCGGTCGACCCGCTTGCCGCATTGCGCGGCCGCGAAGCTGCGAATGGCCTCATCCGGCTCGGTCAGGCGCGTCACGCGCAGGAACGGCAGCGGTGACTGGGTTTCGTGTTCGGCTTCACACGACGCGTCGATTTCGACCTGTCCGCGCGCGCCGATGATGATCGATTCATGAGGCTCTTCAAGGCTCAGGACGTGCAGAATATTGCCGAACGGATCGACTTGTGCACGCGCTTCGCGTGGCAGCGTCAACTGCCAGCTGAGCACTTTCTGACGCTCGCTGTCGTGGGGAGTCAGGCGCAGGTACTGGATACTGGAGCGCACCTGATCATCATAGTGATAGGTGGTTTCGTGGCTAATTGAGAGTCTCATGCAGCCTCCAGGTACGAAGTGTGGATAGCATCACCCAATTGGGCGAGCATCGGGATGAATTCGTTGAGCCATTCATGCAGGCCCTCATCCAGGATCTCGTCGATACTGGTGTAGCGCAAACGAGCATCCATCTCGGCCGCCATGCGCTGGGCAGGCCGGCCGTTGACGCCGGGCAGACTGGCAAGAATCAGGTCCATCTCTTCCAGACAGGCACGCAACGAGCGCGGAATGTCAGCGCGCAACAGCAACAGTTCGGCAACCTGGCGGGCGCCCGGTGCATCGCG
Organism: Pseudomonas sp. CDFA 610; assembly: GCF_021147865.1. Taxonomy (NCBI): domain Bacteria; kingdom Pseudomonadati; phylum Pseudomonadota; class Gammaproteobacteria; order Pseudomonadales; family Pseudomonadaceae; genus Pseudomonas; species Pseudomonas sp. CDFA 610. The sequence continues at coordinate 151,876 of NZ_JAGTPM010000006.1, read as the reverse complement.
ATAAACCTCGGTATACGCCTCGAACGACGACAACGCACGCAACAACGCGCTCCACTGGTAATAACCGGCGGCGGAATTGTCAGCGGCCGCGTTGGCCTGAGGACCGCGCAGTTCAAGCATTTCATAACGCGCGTCGAGCATGCGCATGGTGTTGTCGGCGCGCTCGATGAAGGTTCCAAGACGAATGAAGCGGAATGCGTCGTTGCGCATGATGGTGCCGTAGGTCGCGCCGCGAAACAGGTGCGAACGTTCCTTGACCCACTCACAGAAACGGCTCATGCCGTAACGCGTCAGGCCCTGTTGGGCAATGCCACGGATTTCCAGCCAGGTGGAGTTGATGTTCTCCCACATGTCGGCGGTGATCCGGCCGCGTACAGCGTGGGCACTGGCACGGGCCGCACCCAGACAGCTATAGATACTGGCCGGGTTGCTCGCATCCAGAGCGAAGAAATGCAGCATGCGCTCGGCGTGCAACTCGCCGTGCCGCTCGATATAGGTTTCCAGCGTGCCGGTGATCAACAACGGCATGGCTATTTCATCCAGCCCGTCGCCGCGCCCGTCCTGAGGCATCAACGACAGCGAATAGCTCACGTCCAGCATGCGGGCGAGATTCTCCGCTCGCTCCAGGTAACGCGACATCCAGAAAAGATCCGAGGCAGTTCTACTTAACATTGGCAGGCATCCTTAATCCTCGACCACCCAGGTGTCTTTGGTTCCGCCACCCTGAGACGAATTCACCACCAGCGAGCCTTCACGCAAGGCCACTCGGGTGAGGCCGCCGGGCACAACGCGGGTTTCACGACCGGACAGAACAAAGGGGCGCAAATCGATATGGCGCGGGGCGATGCCGTTCTCGACAAACGTCGGACAGGTCGAAAGGCACAGTGTCGGTTGAGCGATGTACGCATGCGGCTTGGCCTTGAGACGCACCCGGAAGGCTTCGATCTCGGCGGCCGTGGCGGCAGGTCCGACCAGCATCCCGTAACCGCCGGAACCCTGGGTTTCCTTGACGACAAGATCCTTCAGATTGGCCAGCACGTGGGACAGCTCTTCGGGCTTGCGGCATTGCCAGGTCGGTACGTTCTTGAGGATCGGCTCTTCGTCCAGATAGAAACGAATCATGTCGGTGACATACGGATACACCGACTTGTCGTCCGCGACACCAGTTCCAATGGCGTTGGCCAGCACCACGTTGCCGGAGCGATACGCCGCCAGCAGACCGGGCACGCCCAGCATCGAATCAGGATTGAAGGCCAGCGGATCGAGGAATGCATCGTCCAGACGACGGTAGATCACATCAACGGCCTTGGGGCCATCGGTGGTGCGCATAAAGACGCGATCATCACGCACGAACAGATCGGCACCCTCGACCAGCTCGACCCCCATCTCGCGGGCCAGGAAAGCATGTTCGAAGAACGCACTGTTGAAGCGCCCGGGCGTCAGCACCACCACACTCGGGTTATCCAGTGGACTGGAGCTTTTGAGCGTGTCCAGCAACAGGTTCGGGTAATGATCGATGGGCGCAATGCGCTGTGCCGCGAACAGCTCGGGGAACAGGCGCATCATCATCTTGCGGTCTTCGAGCATGTAGCTCACGCCGCTGGGCGTGCGCAGGTTGTCCTCGAGCACGTAATAGGTGCCATCGCCATCACGGACCAGGTCGACGCCGGAGATGTGCGAATACAGGTCACGGTGCAGATTCAGACCCTGCATCGCCAACTGATATTGCTCGTTGGCCAGCACCTGCTCGGCAGGAATGATCCCGGCCTTGATGATGCGTTGGTCATGATAAAGGTCGGCAAGGAACATGTTCAGCGCCTTGACGCGCTGAATGCAGCCTCGCTCCACTACCCGCCACTCACTGGCCGGAATGCTGCGGGGAATGGTATCAAACGGAATCAACCGCTCGGTGCCCTGCTCGTCACCGTAGAGCGTGAACGTGATCCCGGCGCGATGAAACAGCAGATCGGCTTCACGCCTGCGTTGAGCCAGAAGCTCAGGCGGCGTATCGCCCAGCCAGCGGGCGAATTCCCGATAATGCGGACGGACCAGACCGCCAGCATCGTACATCTCGTCATAAAAGGTGCGGATCATGCCGTACTCCTTGTCACCATGGACACCTTAAGCTTCGCAAGGCCCGTGCCACCGGCATAAACGCTTAAATATCAATAAGTTAGATATAAAACCTGCAGGCTGCGCACCATTCCTGTGCGCCAAACGCCCCAGCTACCTCTTTCATGCGTCATTCGGAAGCGTCTTTGCGTCGCGAAATCTATGACCAGCATAGTCAGAGTTGATTTCCGAACACGATATTAGTTCGCCACAATCGCCAGCAACCGAGCAAACAGGGCATCAAACGTCACTTTTGCCCTTGACCCCATTTTCCGGCGAGTACCACGCACCTTCACGTACTCACGACCGAACTTCCCTTTGAGCCACTCTCTTGAGTGGCTTTTTTTTGCGCACTGATAATAGCTTCGGACGTTACGCAGCCCCGGCGAGCGGGCTGCTCGTGAACAGCTCCTGCGCCAGATTGACTGACCTCTGAAAACAGAACCGGCCGCCCCGGCAGGTTTCTCCAGGTCGGCCGGTCAGCCCGCATGTTTCAATTCAGTTGCAGCGGATCAGGCGTGCAGCCTTCTGATCTCCTGTTTCACACCCCACCCTTCAACCTCCCCGTCCATTGGCGAAATGGCCATTTGAAAGTCTTGTTCAAAGTCACCGATACCGTCGTAGGTGGCGTACATCACCTTGCTCAATTGCAGGTGCCAGGCACCGTCGTCGCGTACATTGATCTGTGTATTGAGGGACTCTCCACGAAATTTGTCTGCAGCCTGCCGCGCCCGTTCCTCGTCGGGAAAAATGGCATAGAACTCGATGGGATGAATTCGTGCGAAGTCAAAACCGCCTTCTTTCATGCGGCGCAGTACGTTACTGCTGATGTCCTCTTGATAGGCTGTGCTCATGAAACGTCCTCCTATGCAACGATAGATAGAGTTTCAACTCTTCCCGAGTGACCATTGAAAAGAAGGTCACCGCACGGCAGTTACTCCGACGTGGGGAATCAAGCATGTCGCTGACCGGACCTTGAACAGGCCGGGGATGGACAGGTGTCAGAGGCCGTCTTCACGGCCTCATTTGCAGAGTAGACCCATCGAGGGGCCATTGCCAAGTGATTGGCGCATCAAGATTTTTTTTCAGATGGATCAGTTCGTTTCTGTAATGGAAATGATCTGGACACTGTTATGGTCCTTGAGTGTCTTGACCGTCGGCTCGTCGGTTCGACCTTCCAGGTCATTGAGATCCAACTCATCTGTGACGGGATACAAGTCCCTGCGCAACAGACGTGCAGCATCCTCTTCGCTGGGGCGTTCCTGCCACTGCACCTCACGACGTTGCTGCACACCATCCTTGTCCAGATACAAAATGGCCCACTGTTTCATCAATGCCTCCAGAATAAGCAAGCCAGGCACTCTGACTTACCTACTCTGGACCTTGCGCCGCGTCCATTCGTTCCAATGGATTGCGTGCGGGAAACGGACTCAAATGGCTCACTAAAAAGGCCCTCGCAATGGATGCCGAGGGCCTTCTTCGTTGCTGAAACGGTCAACTGCGCGTCTTGCCCGATTCACATCGGGCAAAGACGACAGCGGTCAGTTCCTGTTCTTGCTGGCTTCCACACCTGCTGTGTTGTCCAGCAGGCTCTTGGTCGCGGTTTGCAGGAAGCTTTCCAGCTTGCGCTTGAGTTCCTCGGTATCCGGAGCGTTGGGTACTTCTTCCGCGTGCGGAGCGGCGCCCAGCGTGTACGTCAGCAGCTTGGCCGGCATTTCGGTCGGCTCGATCAGAATACGGTTGCCGCTGATGATTGCCACCACCTGCTCGCTGCCAGACGGCTTGATCACGCCAAAGCCCTTGTCGCCTTCCGGCAGGTTGAGCAGATCGCGTCCCCAGCACTGGTTACGCGTCTGACCACCCAGACGGCCCATGATGGTCGGTACGACGTCCACCTGAGTGCCGACAGTGCTGCTGCGCTGGCCGAACTTTTCCTGCACGCCCGGGCCGATCAACAACAGCGGCACATTGAAGCGGCCGAGGTCCATTTCGGTCAGTTGACGGTTGTTGCCAAAGCCGTGGTCACCCAATACGACGAACAGGGTGTTCTTGAAGTAAGGCTCTTTTTTGGCCTTCTCGAAGAACTGGCCCAGCGCCCAGTCGGAATAACGCATGGCAGTCAAATGCTCGTCCAGCGAACCGTGGCCAGTCACACGCTCGACCGGCAGGTTTTCCGGCAATGCGTAAGGCGTGTGGTTGGACAGTGTCTGCAGCAGGGCATAGAACGGTTTGCCGTTCTGACGCGCCTTCAGCTCCTGAGCGCCGCGGTCGAACATGTCCTGATCGGAAACACCCCACGTCGGATCGGAGAACACCGGATTGACGAAGTCCTCGCGGCCGACAAAGTTGGTCATGCCCTGATTGCTGAAGAAGCCCGACTGATTGTCCCAGGCAAAGTTGCCGTTGTAGACGTAGACGTCGTCGTAGTTGCGACCCGTGCTCAACAGCTGCGGCAGGCCCGACAGCTTGTGGCTGCCCTCTGGCGTCTGCATCAGGTATTCGAAACCTGGCAGGTTCGGGAAGCAGGCCATGGTGGCGAACATACCCTGGTGGGTGTGGGTGCCGTTGGAGAAGAAGTGATCGAACAGCAGGCCTTCCTTGGACAGCCTGTCGAAGTTCGGCGTGATATTGGCATCACTGCCCAGCGCACCGACCGAGTGACCGGCGAAGCTCTCCATCAGGATCACGACGACATTACGGATCGGCAGGGTGTTTTCCGCAGGCGGCGTGAAATCACGACGTACTGCAGCGATGTCCGGCTCAACCAGCTTGTCATGGGGCGTCAGCAGCATCTCGCGGACAGTCTGTTGCGCATCGGCCTGGGGCAACGTGGCTTTCCAGACGTTATCGCGATCCTCAGACATCCGGCTCTTGGCAGCCGTGATCAAGGTCAGCGTACCGTTGAGACCCAGTTGGTTGGCGAAATTCGACTCAGTGGTATACGCATCCCCCCAACGCAGTGGCGGACCCTGGCGCAAGGTGCCACGGGCGCAGATCACGGCAACGATCAAGACCAGGAAGAAGACACCTATGCGCATGTACCATGGCGCAATGGAGCGAGTGCCAGCACCGCCGCCCGACAATGCATTGCGCGGCCGCGTAACGCGATCAATACCTTTGAACACCAGACTCAACAGCCAGGTGACCACGGCCCAGGCCAGCAGATAACGCACGACCGGGAAGCCGTACCAGAGCATGCTCAGAACGGTCTTCGGGTCTTCCTTGACGTACTGGAACACCAGACCGTTCAGGCGTTGATGGAACTCACGGTAGAAGTCCATTTCCATCAGGCCAAGGAACAGCGTGATGCTGCCGACCAGGGTCAGCCAGAACCGGAAGAAGCCACGCGCCGCCATGGCCCGAGCGCTGAACAGCGACAGCATCAGCGGAATCAGCAGATAGACCGTCAGACGCAGGTCGAAACGCATGCCGTTGAACAGCGCCTCGATGAAGGTCGACGCAGGTGTGTCGCCAATCATCTCGCGGTTATAGACCAACAGACCGATACGCAGCAGCGTGTACATCACCATCAGGGCCAGGCCGCTGAGCAATGTATAAGCCAGATGTGATTTGACGGTCGGGTTTTGCAGGCGGGACAAGGCTTGCCGATGAATCTGGGCGTCCGTTTTGGCCATGGTTGTCAGGATCCGGTGGATTCAGGGTTGGGTTCAGACGTGCGATACCGGCGCTCCATCGAGTGAGCGGCAGGCTGCAAGGGGGGCAGATAGTACTTGATCGACAGGCGTTTGGGGCTCGTTCAACGCGTCTTGTTCAGGGTCAGAGGCTATCTGCGCGTTCAGCGTCGCGCGCAATTCTGAGACAAGGAGTGTGAAAATTGTGTCGCGTTCCACCCGGCAGGCATGACGTTTCAGGCGCTCAGGCCTGAAACGTCGGATGCCGGACTCAGTCGTTGCTCGGTTTCTTGATCGCACTGAGCACGTACTGCGGCAGCGCGAACGCGCCGATGTGCACGTCAGGGTTGTAATAACGCGTAACAACGCCGCTGCCTGCAAAACGCTGACGCAGGGTTTCCAGCGGCAACTTGCGGTACGCCTTGTCGGTGGCGCCCCAGGCAAAGGTCATGGCTCCGCCGATGTAGGTCGGAATGGCAGCCTGATAGAAATGCCAGTCAGCAAACAGGCCGTTCATGCGCCCGGCCGTGGTCTGTACACCGCTGAGCTGCATGAAAGGTGTGCCGTTCTGAGTGACCAGAATGCCGCCCTCGTTCAGGCAGCGATGGCAGGCCTGGTAGAAGTTTTCCGAAAACAGCACTTCTCCAGGACCTATCGGGTCGGTGGAGTCGGAGATGATCACATCGAACTTCTCTTCGGTGGTCGCCACGAAGCGCATGCCGTCGTCGATCACCAGATTCAGACGCGAATCCTCGAAAGCACCATTGGAGTGAGTCGGCAGGAATTCCTTGCACATCTCGACCACAGTGCCATCAATCTCGACCATGGTGATGTGCTCGACTGTCGAGTGCTTGGTCACTTCACGCAGCATGCCGCCGTCGCCGCCACCAATGATCAGTACACGCTTGGCTGCACCGTGAGCCAGGATCGGCACGTGGGTAAGCATTTCGTGGTAGATGAACTCATCGGCCTCGGTGGTCTGAATCACGCCGTCGAGCGCCATGACGCGACCCATGCGCGGGTTCTGGAAAATCACCAGGTGCTGGTGATCGGTGCGCACTTCGTGCAGCATTTTTTCGATACGAAAGCGCTGGCCGTAGCCTTCGTATAGCGTTTCCTGATAATCACTCATGGGTAAGCTCCCGAAAAAGACAGATGACAGGACGGCCGACCGCCCTCAACAAAGGCGCGCATTCTACGTCGCGGAACATGACAGGTCGAACCTCTGTGCTCACAGGCCACAATGCACGTGTCGCCCTTCCGGCCCCAGAAAGCAAAAAACGCCTGATTACTCACGTAATCAGGCGTCTTCGATCAGACCTGTGTGGCGTCAGATGCGCACGTTGCCACGCGGACCCGCGATAGCCCAGATGATCAGCCCCAATACAGGCAGCAGCACAATCAGCAGGATCCAGAGAATCTTCGCCCCGGTTTCCGCTCCGCTCTTCAACACATTGATGATGGCCCAGATATCGAGCGCCAGGATGATCAAACCGACCAGACCGTTGAAGGTGGAACCCATGGTGTTGCCCCTGATTGATTACTGATACTTCTAGGATGATCGTGCAGTTCCGGGGTTCCGTTGAACCAACTGCTTATTTTCAGGCTCCGAATTCAACAACCTGTTTGATCGTGTTCAGCTCATGATTCTGGCTACCGGCCCATCAGCAAAAGGTACCGCTCTGCATGCAACCTTCCGCGCACCCAAGAACCCTGAGGGCGACCTGGCTCGCCCAGCTTCAAAGCAGCCCGCTGGTGAGCCTGGGCTTTATATTCGCCTCAGTGATCGTCGTGATCCTCGGAGCCATCAGCCTCTATAACGCCTTTTTCGGCACCAGCCAGACCAATTTCAATTACGCCCTGCTGGGCGGCACCGCGGGTTTCGCCGCGACGGCCCTCGGCGCAATCATGGCAGTTGCTTTCCGTAATGTGGCGCAACGCACTCAGGACATCATGCTGGGTTTCGCAGCCGGCATGATGCTGGCCGCCAGCTCCTTCTCGTTGATTCTGCCGGGGCTTGAAGCCGCTCGGGAAATCACCGGCACCGGGCCGTTTGCGGCAGCGACCGTTGTGACCGGTCTGGCGCTGGGCGTGTTGCTGATGCTGGGCCTGGACAGGTTCACCCCACATGAACACGAAAGCGTGGGCCGGCAGGGGCCGCATTCGGAGCGTATCAATCGGGTCTGGCTGTTCGTGCTGGCGATCACCCTGCATAACCTGCCGGAAGGCATGGCGATCGGGGTGAGCTTCGCGGGCGGTGACATGAACGTCGGTCTGCCGCTCACCACGGCCATTGCTATTCAGGACATTCCAGAAGGCCTGGCGATAGCCCTGGCGTTGAGGGCGACGGGGCTTTCAGCGTTCAAAGCCATGCTGGTCGCCATCGGCTCGGGCCTTATGGAGCCGCTGGGCGCACTGGTCGGCCTGGGGATTTCCAGCGGCTTCGCCATTGCTTATCCGTTGAGCATGGGCCTGGCGGCGGGTGCGATGATCTTTGTGGTGTCACACGAAGTCATCCCGGAAACCCACCGCAATGGTCACCAGACATCGGCAACACTGGGGCTGATGGGCGGATTTGCGGTGATGATGTTTCTGGATACTGCGCTGGGTTAACCGCGCAACGCCTGCAGCGATGGCGCGGCATGAATGCCTGCCGTCGCTGCCAGTTCAAGCACACGTGCTTCATCCTTGCCGTAGACCAGCACCGCCTGCAATTCATCATCCAGCGGCTCGCTGAAATCCATCAGGGTGTAGCCACCCATTTCCTTGTTCATGCTGCTCAGCTGGATCTGGATTCGATTGAGCGCCACCAGCGGCTCTACCTTGCTCAGCTGTTTGGACTTGATGTTGAACGTCACATCCTTGCCAAACGACTGGACGATCTGTTCGAACAGGTCAGCGTAGGTATCGGCTTGAAACAGGACAGTCTCGGGCAAGCTGCCCACCACAACCCATTCACCCAGCGGGATCGGAAAGCTGTCGTCATAGTTGATATCAGGATTGGCGGTTAGAAAAGCCTGCGGGTCGGCGTAGGCCTGAGCGGCTTCGTCAGCCACGCGCAGGATCTCTTCATCGCCCATGCACCCCGAACTGATTTTGCCGATTAATTCGGCGAGCGCGTCTTTCATGAGAAACATCCTGATTGCGGGCAAAAAAAGAGGCGCGAAGGATAGCGGGAAATCCTTCGCACCTCTATGCCCTCAGGCTGATAACAGCCAGAGGGTCCAGGTCAAACGGGCTGAACACCCAGATTGATGAGTTGCTCTGCTGTTCCGGTGGCACCCATCGTCTGGGCGGCCGCGAGCGCATTCACACCCTTGGCATCACGAACATGCGGATCGGCACCCTTGCTGATCAGGTAGTCGACGATTTCCATCCGGTTGAACATCGCAGCCATCATCAGCGCAGTGCGTCCGTCGGCTGAAGCCCCTTCCACTTCGGCGCCATTTTCCACCAGCAGCTTCACCACCGCGAGGTCGCCCTTGAAGGCCGCACCTGCAATCGGGCTCTGACCGTTGTCGTTGCGAATTTCCGGGTTGGCCTTGTGCTCAAGCAGCACACGAACTGCATCCAGGTGGCCGTGATAGCTGGCCAGCATCAGTAAGGTGTCACCCTTATGGTTGCGCAGGTCTGCAGGAAGGCCTTTTTTGAGCAGACGCTCCAGCATCACTGCATCGCCCTGACGCGCAACGTTGAATACCTGTTCAGCGAACTCGGCAGTCTCTTCGTCAGTCATAGTCTTCGGTTGACTGGTATTTGAATCGGTCATCAATAACTCCTTGGCGCACGGTCATCCGGGAATCCGATGTACCCGGCAGCGGTAAACACACTGACCGCAAGTCTTGCCAGCTGTTCGATCAGGGTCAAGTCAGGCCCTCGATTGAAAAAATACCGACTTGGTCCGCTTTCCAGCCATTTGGTTCCCCTCAAACGGCAAAATGCAGGATGCCCGATAGGCTTTCATGCAAAATGCACGAAGCCACCAAAAAGTACTTATTTTAACTTATTGATTTTAAAGGAAAAAATTTAACACCAAATGTGGCACAGACACTGCACTAGTACTTCCAAGCTTGTTATCCCATGAGCAATGGAGCCGCTAGACATGACTTTTATTCAAGAAAAATTCGCTTCCGTATTCTCCGACTACACCGTGACCACCCAGCCTCGTCCTGACGGCGGCGTGTTGTTGTCGCTGCGCAACGATGAAGGCAAACAAATCCGTCGCTCCGTGTCTTATGCACAACTGCACACTCCAGTTCAACTGGAATGGGTAATCAGCGCAATTCGTCGCGATCTGGCCGCACAAGCCAGCGAGCTTCCGGCTATCTCGATGCTGCAAAGTCAGCACCGCTTCGATCTGCCGACTTACCATACGCGCTAATGTTTTCGCGTCACCGTGCCCGGTGACGTCGTTGTACGCTCTCTCATCCCTTGTTCGCCGCGATTACATTTTTTGTTCTCGCGGTTTTTTTTGCCTGCCAGGTTTTGATTGTCAGGTAATGAATCCTCGACACAGCGCCTCACCCACCGCTTGAGCCCGATTGGCGACGCCCAGCTTGGAGTAGATGGTCTTCAGGTGATACTTCACCGTGGCTTCGGAAATCTCCCGAATCATCGAGATCTCCCAGGCAGTCTTTCCGTCTCTGGCCCACTGAAGAATCTCCAGTTCCTTGCGGGTGAGCCCTCTGGAACTGGACTGTATGCCACGACCGACCCTATGCAGCACAGGCACCAGACTGGTGATCAGGTACTTGTCGTTCTGGGTGGTATTACGCTTCAGCCCCGCCAGTGTGAGGATTGACGTCACACCGTCGACACCCCGGCAGTGGCTGGTGTAGCCGTATGAAAGCGCCGGCGCAAGGTCGCAGATATTGATTGTTTCTTCATACCAGGCGGGCGGAGGGTACTGCCTGATCGCATCGTCCAATGCCAGAAACCCGAGGTTGTTACGAAAATGACGGACCACCGGATCGTGGGAAATCATCTGCTGACGACGGTAGGCTTCGCCCCAGATATCATTGACGTTGGACGTCACGAACGTCAGCAACTGCAAGTCCTTGACCTGGTAAAACATGGCCCGTTCACACTGGCACTCCTGTCTCAGCCATCGAAGGGCATTTTTGATCGCTGTCTGACCATCGATTTCAGTGATCGTACTGACCATCTGTTCTATCAATAACCCCATTGTCGCGTTTTCTGTGATGGCACTGCACATCGTGGCCGCTCCCCTGCCCTGCTCGATGAAACCCGTGGTATTGGCTCGACGAGGGTTTGAAAGCGCGAAAGTTACACGATAGAAAGCGCCTGAAAACAACGCGTTAAACAAACAGGATTAACGCACTTACAGAAAGGCAGCTTCCCACTCAAGCGCAGGATGCTGCCGACAGAAATTGCCGGCGACAGCGTTCGAGGGAATATTATGACCAGGCAGCGGGGTCGATCAGCGCGAAGCTCGATACGTTTTCATGGCCTGCCAGAACGCCCTCGGCGCGTACCAGACCACAGGTCGCCATGCCGGCCGCCTGCGCCGCGTCCAGTTCTTCGACGATGTCTGACAGAAACAGAATCTCGCCCGCCTCGCAGCCGATGGCTTGCGTGATGGTGCGGTAGGACTGTGCGTCACGCTTGGGACCGGACGTGGTATCGAAATAGCCGCTGAACAGGCCGGAAAGATCACCCGCCTCAGAACAGCCGAAAATCAATTGCTGAGCCTGAATCGAACCCGAGGAATAGACGTACAGCCGGTAACCCTCGGCGTGCCAGCGCTTCAATGCTTCGACAGCGTCCGGGTAGACATGCCCCTTCAACTGCCCGGCGTTGTAGCCCTGCTCCCAGACCATGCCCTGCAGTGCCTTTAGCGGCGTGGACTTGCGATCCTCGGCAATCCACTGCAAGAGAATCTCGATGACCCGTTCCACATCGGCCTGTGGCTCGCCACTGTCGGCACGCACGGCCTGCAATTGCTGTGCAACGGCAGGTGTGTCGGCGTTCTGGAGAACGAAATCCGGCAAGTGCTGTTTGGCGAACGGGAACAGCACGTCGAACACGAAACTCACCGCACTGGTGGTGCCTTCGATATCCGTGAGGATGGCTTTGATGGGCATCAGGGTCTGGCTCCTTTAGAGCGGTACATAAGCAAACGGCGGGCGCATCAGTCTTCAAGCCTGGGGAAACGGCCTGCGATGTCTTCACCGGTAAAGTTCGCAACCCAGCCTTCAGGGTTATTGAACAGGCGAATGGCGACGAAGTGCGGGTTTTCGCCCATGTCGAACCAATGCTTCGTGCCGGCAGGCACGGAAATCAGGTCGTTCTTTTCACACAGCACGGCGTACACGTAATCCTCGATGTGCAGCGTGAACAGACCTCTGCCGGCAACGAAGAAGCGCACTTCATCTTCGCCATGACGATGTTCTTCAAGAAACTTCGCGCGCAATTCAGCTTTTTGCGGGTGATCGTTGTTGAGGCTGATGACGTCCACGGTCACATAACCGTGCTCGGTCATCAATGCATCGATCTGGGTGCGATAGGCATGAATGACTTCTTCCTGAGAAGCACCCGGGGTGATCGGCGCGGCAGCTTCCCAACGCGCAAATGACACGCCCTGCTCGGCCAGGGTCGAGGTGATGTCTTCAAGGTGGGTCAGTACCTTGTTGGGCACATCAGGGCTTGAAACGTGGTAAACGGACAGGCTGCTCATGGCATTGAATCCTCGGCTTGGGCTTGGCAAGGCCTTCCGGCTTTTACAGGCCGGTCAGGCATACACACGTGTTTAACGCGTGGCGGTCAACGGTTCAAGACCGTGCGCATCTTCAATTCACATTCAAAGAGAAATTCGAACGCCTCGATCTGACGCAGCGCATCGCTCATCTGCGCGCCCCAGGTGTAGAGCCCATGACCGCGAATCAGGTAACCGGCGCAGTCAGGGTGGGCATTGAGCCAGGGCTGCACCTTCGCGGCCAGACGGGCAATGTCCTGATCATTGTCGAAAATCGGCACCACGACTCGCGACTCATGAGTGGCCACGCCCTGAAAGGCTTTCTGCAGTTCGTAATCCTCGAACACCAGATGGTCGGCATCGGTCAGCCTGGACAGCACGGTCGCGTTCACGGAATGCGTGTGCAATACAGCACCCACCTGCGGCCTGCAGCTGTACAACTGGGTGTGCAGCAGCGTTTCAGCGGATGGCTTCTTGCCCGGTTCCAGCGTGTTGCCGTGCAGATCGGTGGCCAGCACATCGTCAACGCCCAGTTGACCCTTGTGCTTGCCGGACACTGTCAGCAGCGCCTCGCTGGCCGACAGGCGGACCGAATAATTGCTGCTGGTGGCAGGCGACCAGCCGCGTCCATACAGAAACCGGCCGGCTTCGATGATCTGCTGCGCCAAGTGTTCGCGGGTCATACACCTTCCTCTTTCCTGGGTGTGACAATCATGATGGCTGCGGCCAGTGCCGCAAGGCTGGCGATGGCAAAGGTCCAGAGAGGCCCCAACGCATTCCAGCTATAACCTGAGTACAACGCGCCCAATGCACCGCCGACGCCGGACAGTGCGGCATACAGCGCCTGCCCCTGGCCTTGCTGACGCGGACCGAAGCTACGTTGCACGAAATGGATGGCAGCGGCGTGAAAGCTGCCGAAGGTCGCGGCGTGCATCACCTGAGCCACCAGCAAGACCAGCAGGTGTTCGGCAAATGCACCCAGCAGCAGCCACCGGACCGCCGCCAGCAGAAAACTGGCCAGCAACACCTGACGCACGGAAAAGCGCTGAAGAACACGGCTCATCACCATGAACATCAGGACTTCAGCCACCACGCCCACTGACCACAGCACGCCGATCAGGCTGCGACTGTAGCCCAGCGCCTCGAGGTGCAGGGTCAGAAACGTGTAATACGGGCCATGGCTGAGCAGCATCAGCGCGACACTGAGGTAGAACGCCAGCACCCCGGGACGGGACAACTGCCGAAGAAAGCCACCCTCGTCCGACGGTCTTGATGAAACGGGCGGCTGCGCATTGGGCACCCACCAACTGCTGATCGCAATGCCGGCCATGACCATCAGAAGCATATGAGGGAAGAGGTCCAGGCTGAACCATTCGAGCAACCGCCCGAGCACCACCACCGCCAGAATGAAACCGATCGAGCCCCAAAGGCGGATCTGGCTGTATCGAGCGGTCTGGCCTTGCAGATGAGCGAGGGTAATCACCTCGAACTGCGGCAGAATCGCATGCCAGAAGAACGCGTACAGAGCCATGACCATCGCCAGCCAGGCATAGCTGTGATCCAGCAGGATTAGCGAGAACGCCAGCAGTGTGCAGACCGCGCCGAAGCGCACGATGGCCAGCCGCCGCCCGGTGTAGTCGCCGAGCCAGCCCCAGAGATTGGGCGCCACGCATCGCATCAGCATGGGAATGGCGATCAACTCGCCGATCCGCGCGCTGGAAAACCCGAGATGGTGCAGATACAGCGCCATGAACGGCGCGGACGAGCCAAGCAAGGCGAAGTAACACAGATAGAAACCGGACAGCCGCCAGTAAGGAAGCTGCCCTTGGGGAAGTGGCGCCACGTTAGCGGTCCGCGACAGTGGCCACGCTCATTACAGCTGAGCCAGCACAGGCGTCGTGACGCTGACGTCGGCGTTCTGACCGCGATGGCGCAGCAGATGGTCCAGCAGAACGATCGCCATCATGGCTTCGGCAATCGGCGTGGCACGAATCCCGACGCAAGGGTCATGGCGGCCTTTGGTGATGACGTCCGCAGCGTTGCCATCGACATCGATGGAGCGACCCGGCGTGGTAATGCTCGACGTCGGCTTGAGCGCCAGATGCGCAATGATCGGCTGGCCGGAAGAAATCCCGCCCAGAATGCCGCCGGCCTGATTGGACAGGAAACCTTCCGGCGTCATTTCGTCACGGTGCTCGGTGCCGCGTTGGGCGACGCAGTCGAAGCCTGCACCAATTTCCACACCCTTCACGGCATTGATGCTCATCAGCGCATGGGCCAGTTCGGCATCCAGACGGTCGAAGATCGGCTCGCCCAGACCCGGCATGACGCCTTCGGCTACCACAGTGATCTTCGCGCCAACCGAATCCTGATCGCGACGCAACTGGTCCATGTAGGCTTCGAGTTCCGGCACCTTGTCAGGATCGGGACAGAAAAACGCGTTCTGCTCGACCGAATCCCAGGTCTTGAACGGAATCGGGATCGGACCCAATTGGCTCATGTAACCGCGAATGACAATGCCCTGGGTCGCCAGGTACTTCTTGGCGATAGCACCTGCTGCCACACGCATGGCCGTTTCACGCGCCGAGCTGCGACCGCCGCCACGGTAATCGCGGACACCGTACTTGTGGTGATAGGTGTAGTCGGCGTGCGCAGGCCGGAACAGGTCCTTGATGTTCGAGTAATCCTTGGACTTCTGATCGGTGTTACGGATCAGCAGGCCGATGGAGGCACCGGTGGTCTTGCCTTCGAACACCCCGGAAAGAATCTCGACCTCGTCGGCTTCCTGGCGCTGCGTGGTGTGCCGGCTGGTGCCCGGCTTGCGGCGATCCAGATCGCGCTGCAGGTCCTGCAGGTCCAGCGCCAGACCGGGCGGGCAGCCGTCGACGATAGCGACCAGCGCCGGGCCATGGCTTTCGCCGGCGGTGGTGACAGTGAACAGCTTGCCGAAAGTGTTGCCGGACATGCGGGCGCTCCGAAAAATCAGCCAAAAAACCAGATCATTGAATCAAGCGCGCCAGTATACGCAGGCTCGCCGTACAGTTCATCCTCGAACCTTCCGTTAAGGCGTGCGTCCAAGCGAGACCCTGCCCTATGATGGCCCTGCGATGTTATCTGGTAATTCTTCGATGAAAGCTTCAAACATGCTGCGCCTGCTGATCCTGCCGATGACACTGATACTCAGCCTGTTCGCCGCAACGGTCAGCGCAGCCACCCCCAACGTCGTGCAACGCCCCATGAACGTGGACACCGGAAACGGCAAGCTTTACGGCACGCTGCTGATGCCACGCGCAGACAGGCCGGTGCCTGTCGTGCTGATCATTGCAGGCTCCGGCCCCACCGACCGGGATGGCAATAACCCTGAAGGTGGACGCAACGACAGCATGAAGCGTCTGGCGGTCTTCCTCGCCACCCACGGCATCGCCAGCGTGCGTTATGACAAACGCGGCGTGGCGGCCAGCAAGGCGGTGACCCCCGATGAGCGTGACCTGAGTGTCGAACGCTACGTGGCCGACGTGCAGTTGTGGGTCAGAGCGATTCGCGCCAACCCGCGCCTCGGTCAGCTTATTCTGCTGGGTCACAGCGAAGGTGCGCTGGTGGCGGCCCTTGCCGCCGAGAAAGCCGACGCTGCCGCAGTGATATCGGTTGCTGGCACCGGTCGCCCGGTGGATCAGGTGCTGCGCGAACAATTTCAGGAGCGCCTGCCCCCCGAGCTGTTACAGCGCAGCAACCAACTGCTGGACGAGCTGAAGGCAGGCAAGACCGATGACAAGGTGCCGCAAGAACTCGAAGTGGTGTTCAGACCGAGTGTGCAGCCTTATCTGATATCGCTGTTTCGGCAGGACCCTATCGCCGCCTTTGGCTCGCTGACAATGCCTGCGTTGATCGTTCAGGGCAGAAACGACATTCAGGTGGGCGTGGGCGATGCGTTGCTGCTTCAGAAAGCCAAACCGGATGCCGAACTGGCGCTGATCGAGGGCATGAATCACGTCTTGCGCATTGTTCCTGACAATCTGGAGCAACAACTGCTGTCCTATCGCAATCCCACTCAACCGCTGGCCAGGCAGGTTACGGCCCGCATTCTGCGCTTCATCCAGGCTTTGCCGCCTGCCTGAGGGAAGATTTGACGCCAGTAATCTGTAAACCCGCCGTCTGGCCCTTCAGTCTGGGCAAACACTGCCGATAGCGGAATGCTGGCTTTGTGTTTGCTGCACAACGCCATGGAAAGGACCGCCTCCATGACTGATACCGCCATGACCGAAACCGTTGCTGCACCCGACAGCGCAGAAGCCGCTGCGCCCACACCACCCCAGCCGTGGGAAGACGTGGTGCCGGAGAATTTCCAGATGCTGCGCCTTTCGCCGTTGCCCACCGACCGTGCCACGGGTGGGCGACCGCTGCGTTTCGTTCAGTTCGGGCGCGCCGAGCGTCACAGCAAGGAACTGAGCCTGCTGCGCATCAACATTCAGCTGCCCGGCCAGCGCGTGCGCAAGGAACAGAACAATCTGGATATCTGGGTGGACCATGAAAAACGTATGGTGCGTTTCGGCCCTGAGTCGGGCCTGCAGATCGAGCCATGGAACCGCGGCATCGGGCGCTTTCTGATCGCACACGGCGTGCACTGGGCGCAACGCAAATGGTCTTCGTACAAGATCGAAAGCGTCGCGCTGGCGAGCAAGGACGGCCTCAACGAGGACACGCGCCTGCGTCGCGACCACTTTTTGCGCACGCTGGGTTTCGAGGTGGTTTACGCCGACGCCCAGCACATGAAAGGCAGCATCAAGGACGTGCACGTTGGCAATCTGCACAGCACCTGGAACAACGACAAGGTGCAGATCATCGAGATTCTCGAAGCTTCGCACATGCTGGAGAAAGCCGAGAAAAACCTGTTGGAGCAGGAAGTCACCATCCGCCAGCATGAGGACCGGGTCGGCAAGTACAAGCGCGAAGACAGCAGCCTGCGCTTCACGATTGCCTGTCTGGTGACATTTGCGGTATTTCAGGCGGGCCTGCTGATCTGGATCGCGACCCACCGTTGATACGGCGGCACCTGATGGGCCGCCACGCGGGATTTATACCCTCGACTGAAACAGTGCCTGATGCGCGCTGCACTGTTCGGCGCTCAGCATGAACACACCATGTCCGCCGCGCTGGAAGTCCAGCCAGGCGAAGTCGACTTCAGGGTAAAGCGCCTGGACATGGACTTGGCTGTTGCCCACCTCAACGATCAACAAACCTTTTTCGGTCAAGTGGTCGGCTGCCTCGGCGAGCATGCGACGTACCAGATTCAATCCATCACTGCCACAGGCCAGTGCCAGTTCAGGCTCATGCTGGTATTCGTCCGGCATGTCGGCAAAATCCTCGGCATCGACATACGGCGGGTTGGAGACGATCAGGTCGAAGCGCTGCCCAGGCAGACCTTCAAAGCCGTCACCCTGCACGGTGTAGACGCGGTCTTCCATGCCGTGGCGCTCAATGTTCTGGTTGGCGACTTCAAGCGCATCGTACGACAGGTCGGCCAAGGCGACTTCGGCGTCCTTGAACTCGTCGGCACACGCGATGCCGATACAGCCCGATCCGGTACACAGGTCAAGAATGCGGGTCGGCTCGCTGGCCAGCCAGGGCGCAAAACGCGCTTCGATCAGCTCGGCAATTGGCGAACGCGGAATCAGTACGCGGTCATCGACAATGAACGACATGCCACAGAACCAGGCCTCACCGAGCAAGTAAGGCGTCGGGATGCGATCGTTGATGCGTCGCTTGATCAACCCTTGCAGTTCGGAGATCTCATCCACTTCCAGACGGCAGTCCAGGTAGCTGTCGGCAATTTCCCAAGGCAGGTGCAAAGCGCCCAGCACCAGTTGTCGTGCTTCATCCCAGGCGTTGTCGGTGCCATGACCGAAAAATACATCTTCCTCGTGAAACCGGCTGACGGCCCAACGAATGTGGTCGCGCACGGTACGCAAGCGGGAAGTGATCATGGAAAGACTCCTTGAGAAAACGACAGGCCACTTGAAAAGGCCGGGTGCAGGACGAAGCGAGGCGCCTGATCTCTGAGCGGCGCGTGCAGGCCTGGAAGTTTCGCCCATTCGCGACCCGCCATCAAGGCAAACCGCCAGCTATCCGGCCATCCAGATGCCCTGCAGGCCATTAAAACCGTGACTTGCAACAGTGACCATTCCCATAACCCTTCAGCCAGAGGACAATGTCGCAAAAGCCCCATTCAAAAGGAGCCCTCGAATGCCTTCCATCAAGACCATGTTTCAACTCAGCGGCCGTGTTCATGCGCCGGCCAGCCTGAGCAATGCCACGTTGATCATCATCGACGCGCAGAAAGAATACCTCAGCGGTCCGCTGGCCCTTACCGGCGTCGACGAAGCCCTGGCCAATATCGGCCAGTTGGTCGCCAAGGCCCGCGCCGTGAAGTGCCCGATCGTGCATGTCCGGCACCTCGGAACCGTGGGCGGCCTGTTCGACCCTCAGGGCGAGCGCGGGCAACTGGTCCCGGAGCTCCTGCCACAGGCAGACGAACATCTGGTTGAAAAACGCCTGCCCAATGCCTTCAACGGCACCGGATTGCATGAACTGCTGCAGAGCCTGGGTCATCTGGATCTGGTGGTCTGCGGATTCATGAGCCACTCGAGCATCAGCACGACCGTTCGCGCTACCAAGGATTATGGCTATCGCTGCACGCTGGTCGACGATGCCTGCGCCACCCGCGACCTGCCAAGCCCACACGGCGTGGTCAGCGCCCAGGTCGTGCATCGCACCGAGATGGCGATCATGGCCGACAACTTTGCAACACTGGCACTGACCAAAGACCTGATCTGAGCCCTGCCGCCGCGGGCAGGCTGTGTGAAGCACTTCACGTAACCGCCCATCCCTTATTACCCTCCCTTGCGTCCGGAACGGGAACCCAGGTCCGCCTGTTCTGGTCAGAGCGCCGATAAACACTGAGGAAACCGGAATGAAGATATCCGATGGTTTCGACGCCCGCAGGCTGCGTCCCAAAGGGCGGAGTAACTGGCGGACACGAATCGGCAAGACGATTGCCTTCGTGTTTCTGGTATCCGGCGTGGCGCTGGCCCTGACCGGAGGGTCCAGTCTGATCCTGCATCCTCAGGCACTCGGCGATCTGAACGCCAATCCGGCGGGCGCTGCGGTGGTTGCCGTGGCCGGTCTGCTGGTGTTTTTCCTGGGCATGTGGCTGTGGCGCAGAAGCGGTCGCGGACCACGCAGCTCCGGTGGATTGAGCATGTCAGCCCACCTGATGAAAAAACACGAATGAGCGCTTCGTCTTCCCGGTTAAACTAGCCCCCTTCGCGGAGGCCCCATGCAAGACGACGATTTTTCCCTGTTCAGAAGCGAGACGCGTGGCGTCAAGCCCATCAAACACGAACACGCCGATGTCGGCAAACCCAGAACTGATCGAAAGTTGCTGGCCCGCCTGCGCCAGTCGGCGACCGTGCGCACCGATGCGGTGACAGTCGATGGCCTGTCAGATCAGTTCGTGATCGATGTCGGCCCTGAAGACGTGCTGAACTGGTCGCGCGACGGCGTTCAGGAAGGCCAGATGCGCAAGCTCAAGCTGGGGCAGATCAGCTTCGAAGGCACGCTGGATCTGCACGGCATGAACGTCGAGCTGGCCCGGGAAACACTGTGGGAATTTCTGGCCGAAGCCACGAAACTTGAAATTCGTTGCGTGCGTGTCACCCACGGCAAGGCCGTACGACTGGACGGCAAGCGCCCGATGATCAAAAGCCACGTCAACACCTGGCTGCGTCAGCATTCCCAGGTTCTGGGTTTCTGCTCATGCCTGGCCAGGCACGGCGGCGCGGGCGCGGTGTACGTGATGCTCAAGCGTACGATGATGGAAGGTCGCGACGAATAGCCGGGCAAACACCCGGCTGGCAGTTCAGTGCTTGCCTCCCCCCATTTGAGAGCACAGGCATTTTGGACCGCGGTTATCTCTGCCCCGTCATCAAAATACTTTTCACGACGATCAGCTCAGCGATAACGGCTGTTCCTTGTCGCCCTCTCCCGTTGATAGCCATCCCCATGGCGTACTGGCGATGGGAAAGTAAGGCGGCCTTTCGCCCTTGACCTTAGCGACCGCCACCAGGACCGAAGCCCGGACCACCGCCAGGCCCCTGGTGGTGACCGCCGCCTCCCCCGCCACCGCCATGTCCGCCCGGACCGGGCCAGAACGGCCAGCAGCCCGACATTGACGACAACACGACGGCGAACATCGCCACTTTTACCATTCGACTTAACATCCCGGATTCACTCTTTCAACGGACAGTATTTGAAAACCTGTCCATCAGACCGCGTCACCCAGGAAAAATGGGTAGCCAGTGCGTTGCCATCGAGTAAGCAAACCGATACAAAACGCCGTTTTGCAGCCCCGCCGTGCACCAGTCACTGCGCGTAAGTTACTATGTGCGCCTTGGCGAAGGGGTCATGCCTTCGCGTTTATCGAAACCCACACGGAAACACAGTCCTGTGACACTGGAACAGAATTACACCGCCATATTGGGGCAACTGGGCGAAGACGTCTCCCGCGAAGGCCTGCTCGACACACCGAAACGTGCCGCAAAGGCCATGCAGTACCTGTGTCGCGGTTATGCGCAGACCCTTGAAGAGGTGACCAACGGGGCGCTGTTCAGCTCCGATGCCAGCGAGATGGTCATGGTCAAGGACATCGAGCTGTATTCGCTGTGCGAGCACCACTTGCTGCCGTTCATTGGCAAGGCTCACGTCGCGTACATCCCGAATGGCAAGGTGCTGGGCCTTTCGAAAGTTGCACGCATCGTCGACATGTACGCTCGCCGCCTGCAGATCCAGGAAAACCTCAGCCGTCAGATCGCCGAGGCCATTCAGCAGGTTACGGGTGCGCTGGGTGTTGCGGTAGTCATCGAAGCCAAGCACATGTGCATGATGATGCGCGGCGTCGAGAAGCAGAACTCGGCCATGATCACTTCAGTGATGCTGGGTGAGTTCCGTGAAAACGCAGCGACCCGCAGCGAGTTTCTCAGCCTGATCAAGTGATCCCCGGCTGGCAGTCACGCGTTCCGGCGGGGCTGCTGCTCCATCCCCCTATCGCAAGAGGTTGTGATCGTGTTCATGAAAGCACTCAGGGTCGGTCTCGGCCAACTGGTCATCGGCATCGATTTCCTCACTCGCCCGAGCAAGAAGAAACGTGATCCGGCAGCCCAGGCTGCAGTGGACCAATCTGCGCAGAACCTGACGCTGTACCAGTTCCACGCCTGCCCTTTTTGTGTGAAAACCCGCCGCGCGCTGCGTCGCCTGAACGTTCCGGTCGCCTTGCGCGACGCAAAGAACAATGAGCTGGATCGCCAGACACTGCTCACCGAAGGCGGCAGGATCAAGGTGCCGTGCCTGCGCATCGAGGAAGGCGACAAGACGGTCTGGATGTATGAGTCCAACATCATCATCGACTATCTGGACAAGCGCTTCGGCGCAGTCTGAACCCGGCGCCCGCGCAATTTCAGCGCGGGCAACCGTCCTGCCGACAGGCCACGTAAGCGTTCAATTGCTTGATCCGTACCCTGGTCTGCTCGGCCAGACACCGGGTTTGAAGCAATGGCCAGATCGACCCTGAATCTTCGCGCCTGCCCACCTGATACAGGCAGTCGGCATCACGCATCGCGATCCACTTGCGCTGGGCGTCCTTGAGCGCCTGCTTCTTTGCCGGGCTTTTCAGCCAGTTCATCTGCGCGTTGTACTGCGTGTTCAGTTCGGCATCCAGAGCTGTCAATTCTTTGGCCGCGCACTGGTTCATGCTTGCCTGCGTGGCATCGCAGTCCTCGGCCTGGGCTGAACAGCCAACGCCCAGCGCCATCAGGGCGGCCAGGACAGTTATCGCGAAACGCATGGAAATGTTCCTTTTCTCGGTGTATCGGTTGACGGTTGTCGTGGACAAGCCCGCTCACTCAGTTGCAATCAATCCAGCATTCCCACGTATCCCGGCTGGACCTTGACCCGATCCAGCCACTTGCGGATGCCCGAATAAGGCGCCAGATCAAAGCCGCCCTGATGCGCTACATGGGTGTACGCGTAGAGCGCGATGTCGGCAATGGAGAAGTGCTCGCCCACCAGAAACGGCGTGCGATCCAGTTGCTGCTCCATCACGGCCAGCGCACGGTAGCCGGACTTCTGCATGGCGCGATACTCGACCATGCGCTCGGCAGGCAAGCCCAGATAGAACTGAATGAAGCGCGCAACCGCCACGGATGGCTCGTGACTGTATTGCTCGAAGAACTGCCACTGCAGGACCTGTGTACGCAGGCGTGGCTCGGTCGGCAGGTAAGCCGTGCCGTCGGCCAGGAAATTGAGAATCGCGTTGGACTCCCACAGGCACGTGCCGTCTTCAAGTTCCAGAACCGGGATCTTGCCGTTGGGATTCTTCGCCAGGAAGGCCGGCGTCTGGGTTTCACCGTTGAGGATATCGACCGGCACCCACTCGTACTGAATATTCAGCAAGTTGAGCATCAGCTTGATCTTGTAGCAGTTGCCCGAGTTGTAATCGCCATAAACCTTGTACATCGCCCTGCCCCTTCTATGACCGAAGTTCCTGCTGATCGAATCGATTCAGGCTGCCTTGAGATTCTGTGCCGCGCGCACGACAGACGCCAGTCGTTTCACACCTTCGTCCAGCCGGGATGGATCAATGTGACTGAAGTTGAGTCGCAGATGGCCATGATTGGCGTCAGGGTCGGCAAAGAACGGTTCGCCGGGCATGAAGGCGACGTCCTGCGCCAGCGCGGCATCCAGCAATGTGCGCGTATCCAGCGGCTGGCGCAGGGTCAGCCAGAAGAACAGGCCACCTTGTGGGCTGTTCCATTCAGCCAGATCGCTGAAGTGCTCCTGCAGCGCACGTTCGAACGCGTCCCGTCGGCTGCGATAGAACTCACGCAGCGTCATCAGGTGCTCACGATAGTGATCGGTGCCGATCCACTGCAGGGCCTGCCATTGCCCGAGGCGGTTGGTGTGAAGATCGGCCGACTGTTTGAGGCGCAGCAGGTGCGGGAAAAGATCAGGGCTGGCGATCAGATACCCCACGCGCAGGCCGGGCAGCAAAGTCTTGGAGACAGTCCCGGTATAGATCCAGCTGGACGTCTTCAACCGGCTGACGATGGGCCTGGCGCTGCCACCGTCGAAACTCAGCTCGCGGTAGGGTTCGTCCTCGATCAGGGTTACGCCGAATTCGTCGAGCAATGCCGCCACAGCTTCGCGACTGGCGCCGCTATAGCGCACGGCGGAAGGGTTCTGAAAGGTCGGGATCAGGTAAGCAAAGGCAGGCTTGTGCTGCTCCAGACGCTGGCGCATGGCAACAAGGTCAGGGCCATCAACCTGCAGAGGCACCGTAATGCAGTTAGCGCCAAAGAGCTGGAAGATCTGCAACGCAGCCAGATAGGTAGGCGCTTCCAGCAGGATTTCCGTGCCCTTGTCTATGTACAGCTTGGCGGCCAGGTCCAGCGTCTGCTGCGAGCCGCTGACCACCAGGACCTGACTGGCTTCGCACTGGATGCCCAACGTTCTGGCTTCCGCCGCCAGAGCCTCACGCAGCGCCGGCTCACCTTCGCTCATGCCGTACTGGCCCAGCGCGACAGGCATCTGCGCCCACTCGACCCTGGGCAACATGGACTCGGCAGGCAGGCCACCGGCGAACGACATGACTTCCGGACGCTGGGCAGCGGCAAGAATCTCACGGATCAGAGAACTTTTGAGGCGGGAAACGCGTTCGGAGAATGGCATGGCAATATCCCTGGCAGAGCCCAATATAAATGAGTCAAACTTGTTGACTTAAATTACGCTGCGCTACCCGGATACGTCAATATGCTTGACCTTAAAAATCCCGCCAATCAGCAACGCGCCATGGAAGCCTTTTTCTTTGGCTACCAGGCCTTCACTGCCAAGGCCGATGAAATGCTGGACAAACGCGGCTTCAGTCGCGTGCACCAGCGCATCGTGTTTTTCATCGCGCGCTATCCCGACTTGAGCGTCAAGGAGCTGCTCACCGTCCTGGGCGTCAGCAAACAGGCCCTCAACGCCCCGCTGCGGCAATTGATCGCCATGGATCTGGTGCACAGCGAGGCGCCCGAAAACGACAAGCGCAAGCGACTGCTCGCGCTGACCGAAGAAGGGATCAGATTTGAACAGGCGTTGCGCCGCGAACAGGTCAAACTGCTGCAACGCGTATTCGCCGACGCGGGCCAGGACGCAGTGGATGGCTGGATGACCGTCAATGAAGCGCTTGGCCAGACGCTGCAGTCCAGCGCTCGCCCCGCCCATTCGGACACCGAGTGATTCAGGTCGTCTGATTACCGAAATAACTGTTCCGGCGATTGCCTATGCCGCTGTACCGCACGCCTGTCAGGCGATCCGTATAGGCTGTGCGCCTTTTGCTGCCTGCCGTTCAAGGAAGACCCGCATGAACCCTCACCTGAAGCTGCCTCTGCGTCCTTTGGCAGACTCATCGCCCTCCTCCGTTGTGGCAGGCTTCATCGCCATGATGACTGGCTGCACCAGTTCGCTGGTGCTGATGTTTCAGGCGGGTCAGGCAGCAGCGCTGACCAGCGTGCAGATTTCATCATGGCTGTGGGCCTTGTTCATGGGTATGGCGGTGTGCAGCATCGGCCTTTCGCTGCGTTATCGCGCTCCAGTCACTGTTGCCTGGTCAACGCCCGGGGCCGCACTGCTGATCACCAGTCTGGGTGGCGTGACGTACCCACAAGCGATCGGCGCGTTCATCACGTGCGCCATTCTGGTCACGTTGTGCGGTCTGACCGGCAGTTTCGAAC
Source organism: Pseudomonas sp. CDFA 610 (assembly GCF_021147865.1). Taxonomy (NCBI): domain Bacteria; kingdom Pseudomonadati; phylum Pseudomonadota; class Gammaproteobacteria; order Pseudomonadales; family Pseudomonadaceae; genus Pseudomonas; species Pseudomonas sp. CDFA 610. Next base: position 126,593 of record NZ_JAGTPM010000006.1, on the reverse strand, counting down.
GCATGGTCAAACGCCTGCCCGCCTCGCTTGCTGCGGCGCTGTTGGCAGGCATTCTGTTCAGGATCGGCAGCGAGATTTTCATCGCAGTGCAGCATCGTACCGGTCTGGTAATCGGCATGTTTCTGACCTATCTGGTCATCAAACGCCTTTCTCCCCGCTATTCGGTGCTGGCGGCACTGCTGGCAGGTGTCGTCTTGTCGTACCTGCTCGGATTGCTCGATTTTGATGGGCTGACACTGGAAGTGGCTTTGCCGGTCTGGACGAATCCCGAATTTTCACTGGCGGCAACCATCAGCATCGGCATCCCGTTGTTCGTGGTGGCCATGACGTCACAGAACATGCCGGGGATTGCGGTACTGCGAGCCGATGGTTATCAGACGCCTGCCTCGCCACTGATCTCCGTGACGGGTATCGCCTCGTTGCTGACCGCGCCGTTCGGTGCCCACGGCGTCAATCTGGCGGCCATCAGCGCAGCGATCTGCACAGGCCCGCATGCCCACGAAGATCGGGACAAGCGCTATACGGCCGCGATCTGGTGCGGGATTTTCTACGCAGTGGCGGGCGTGTTCGGTGCTACGCTGGCCGCGCTCTTCAGCGCCTTTCCCAAAGAACTGGTGCTGTCGATTGCAGCACTGGCGCTGTTTGGCTCGATCATCAACGGCCTGACGGTCGCAATGGCCGAGCCCGGCGAACGTGAACCGGCGTTGATCACTTTCATGGTGACGGCATCCGGGCTGACGCTGTTTTCCATCGGTTCAGCGTTCTGGGGCATTGTGGCGGGTGTGCTGACGCTGCTGATTCTAAGTCCACGCCGGGCAGCTTGAAGCAGGCTCAATCGCGAGCAGCTGCCGCCACCAGCAGCGTACCGGCATCGGCGTCCAGAACGGCCTGTGTTCCCAGAGGTACGGCGTGATTGGCATCCCCGTGCCCCACAGGCAGCCCACCCAGCACAGGGATACCCAGACTGTTCAGGCGTTCTGCCAACACATGGGCCGGACTGATCGTGCCTCCCGTGTTGGGTGCAGGGCTGAACTCACCGAGCGCGATACCTGCCAGACGCTCGAGAATCCCGCAGTTACCCAGATGAGTAAGCATCCGATCGACCCGATACGCGGCCTCGCTCACCTCTTCGAGCAACAGAATCGCGCCTGTCAGATCAGGCATGAACGGCGTGCCAACCGATGTGCTCAACATGCACAGATTCCCGCCCAGCAGCACACCCTGCGCCGTTCCGCCGGTTCGCACGCTGGCATTTGGCGCGGCAGGATCAGCCTTGAGCAGCACAGGTTCGGTGCTCATCAACACGTGGCGCATGCCGCTCGCAAACAGCCCGCCGCGTTCCAGCTGGGTGGCGACCGGACCGTGAATGCTCGCCAGACGTGCATGACTCCAGAGCGCGCCGTGCAAGGCGGTGATGTCAGAGAAACCGGTGACCAGCTTCGGATCACGGCGTACCGCATCCATATTCACCTGGCGAACGATCCGCTGCATGCCGTAACCGCCACGATTGCAGATCACGGCTCTGATTTCAGGATCAGCCAGCGCGGCATTGAGGTCGGCAAGGCGCTCTTCGTCAGTGCCGGAATAAAACGAATATTGACCCAGTGCATGAGGATAGACCCGCGGGCGTAGACCCCAACTCTTGAGAACCTCGACCGCCGATTCGATTTTGCGCGGGTCAACGGGTCCGGCCGGAGACACCAGTGCGACGGCGTCGCCTGCACGCAGAACCGTGGGGTGAAGGGTGTTCGAGTTTGTCGAGGACATACCAGTGATCCGTACTTCAATGAACGGCCAATGTAGAGCACTCGCCTGGCCGACTCAAGGCGCAGCCACGTGCTCTGGGACAGCAACGTGTATCAATTTGAACGCAGCCGCCCACAGGGACTCCTATCAACCATATGGATCAGGCGGCATTCGCTCAACGACCGCCGCTTGCCTCAGTTACCGTCCGAGGCTTGAATCCCTTTTTGACTCTATTAGGAGGCCCTGCCATGACTGATCTTTCCAATCGCCAATTCCTGCTCGCCAAACGACCTTCCGGTGCCGTGCGCCGGGATGATTTCACTTACCAGGAAGTCCCTGTCCCGGCACTGGCAGACGGCCAGATTCTGCTGAGAAACAAATACCTGTCGCTGGACCCTGCCATGCGTGGCTGGATGAACGAGGGCAAGTCCTACATCCCGCCCGTTCAGCTTGGCGAAGTGATGCGCGCACTGGGTGTGGGCGAGGTCATCGAGTCCAGGAACCCGAAATTTGCCAAGGGTGATCATGTGCAGGGCGCCATCGGCGTTCAGGATTACTTCGTCGGCGAGCCCAAGGGCTTCTACAAGGTCGACACCAATCTCGCACCACTGCCGCTGTACCTCTCGGCGCTGGGCATGACCGGCATGACCGCTTACTTTGCGCTGCTGGACGTCGGTCTGCCGAAGAGTGGCGACACCGTTGTGATTTCAGGCGCAGCCGGGGCCGTGGGCAGCATTGCCGGGCAGATTGCCAAGCTCAAGGGCTGCCGCGTGATCGGGATTGCCGGAGGCAAGGAAAAATGCAGCCTGCTGACCGAAGAACTGGGGTTCGATGCCTCCATCGACTACAAGGCGGAGAGCGACATTCACAAAGCGTTGAAACGTGAATGCCCGGATGGCGTGAACGTTTACTTCGACAACGTCGGCGGTGACATTCTGGATGCAGTGCTCAGCCAACTGGCCGTTGGCGCGCGCGTCGTGATCTGTGGCGCAATCAGTCAGTACAACAGCACCACGGCCGTCAAAGGCCCGGCCAACTACCTGTCGCTGCTGGTCAACCGTGCCCGGATGGAAGGCTTCGTGGTCCTGGACCACGCTGCCCGCTTCGGCGAAGCCGGCAAGGAACTGGCGGGTTGGGTCAAGGAAGGCAAGATCAAGAGCAAGGAGCACATCGAGGAAGGTCTCGAAACCTTCCCTGAAACCCTGCTCAAGCTGTTCAGCGGCGAGAACTTCGGCAAGTTGATGCTGAAGGTGGATTGACGTCATCCGGGTCAGATGAGCGTGCCAACGCCCGGCATTGGCACGCAGCGTCCCGTTGAGTCACGCCACGCCGAGCAGCCATCTTTGTATACAGGTCTTGCTGCAACCCACTGGGTTTGTCGCCCGTTATGCCAGTTCGGCAACCACCGCTGCCAGCGCCTTGGCCGGATCGGCTGCCTGGCTGATCGGACGGCCAATCACCAGGTAGTCCGAACCTGCGTCCAGTGCCTGACGCGGGGTCAGGATACGGCGTTGATCGTCCAGCGCGCTGCCTGCCGGGCGAATGCCGGGCGTCACCAGTTGCAATGACGGGTGAGCAGTCTTCAGGGCCTGCGCTTCAAGCGCTGAACACACCAGACCGTCCATACCCGCCTTTTCCGCCAGCGCCGCCAGACGCAGCACCTGCACCTGCGGATCGATATCCAGCCCGATACCGGCCAAATCCTCGCGTTCCATGCTGGTCAATACCGTGACGCCGATCAACAGCGGCTGCGGGCCACTGCGTTGGTCCAGGACTTCACGGCACGCAGCCATCATCCGCAAGCCACCCGAACAGTGAACATTGACCATCCAGACGCCCATCTCTGCTGCGGCTTTGACAGCCATCGCAGTGGTGTTGGGAATGTCATGGAATTTGAGATCAAGGAACACTTCGAAACCCTTGTCACGCAGCGTTTCGACGATGTCCGACGCACAGCTGGTAAACAGTTCCTTGCCAACCTTGACCCGGCACAGCTTGGGGTCGAGCTGATCAGCCAGACGCAGGGCGGCTTCTCGGGTCGGGAAATCCAGGGCGACGATAACGGGAGTCTGGCAGGCGGACATGGGCGGGTTCTCAGGTAAGTCGAAATCGGCGCGCATTGTAGCCGAACCTGCGGATGGACGGGACCCGTAGATCGGTATTTGCAACGCGTATGGTCTCCATTTCAGACGTCAGCTCGATTGCCGTGAAAACCACCTGCGAACCGCACTTGCAGAGAACACCCATAGACCGGCACGCACCAAAGCCGCACATCTACCTGAAACGATTCATCGATCCGTTCTGCAAACGACCTCTTTTGAAGCAATACGACGGTTTGTCGTGCACTGGCACGGCCTCTGCAAGTCCCTGCAACAAAATGTTTCGACGAATTTCGAACCTCAGGGAGATAACAATGAGCACTCAACTCAAGCCAACGCTGGGCACACTGCATTTATGGGGGATCGCTGTCGGGCTGGTGATCTCCGGCGAATACTTCGGCTGGAGCTACGGTTGGGGTGTGGCAGGCACCCTGGGGTTTCTGGTAACAGCGCTGATGGTTGCGACCATGTACACCTGCTTCATCTTCAGTTTCACCGAACTGACCACCGCCATTCCCCACGCTGGCGGACCGTTTGCCTACAGCCGTCGCGCGTTCGGAGAGAAAGGCGGCCTGATCGCCGGCATGGCAACGTTGATCGAATTCGTGTTCGCACCACCGGCCATTGCACTGGCGATCGGTGCGTACCTCAACGTGCAGTATCCCGGGCTTGATCCCAAGCATGCCGCAGTCGGTGCCTATATTGTGTTCATGGCCCTCAATATCATGGGCGTGAAGCTGGCGGCGACCTTCGAACTGGTGGTGTGCATTCTTGCCGTGGCCGAGCTGCTGGTGTTCATGGGTGTGGTCGCGCCCGCCTTCAGCTTCAGCAACTTCGCCCTGAACGGCTGGGCGGGTTCGCAGACATTCGGCCCGGAGGCTATCGCGGGCATGTTCGCAGCCATTCCGTTCGCCATCTGGTTTTTCCTGGCCATCGAAGGCGCAGCCATGGCGGCCGAGGAAGCGAAAGATCCGAAGCGCACCATTCCAAAGGCCTACATCAGCGGCATCCTGACGCTGGTGACCCTGGCACTGGGCGTGATGCTGTTTGCAGGCGGCGTGGGCGACTGGCGCACCCTGTCCAACATCAATGACCCGCTGCCGCAGGCAATGAAGGCCGTGGTCGGCGACAGCTCCGGCTGGCTGCACATGCTGGTGTGGATCGGACTGTTCGGTCTGGTCGCCAGCTTTCACGGGATCATTCTGGGCTACTCGCGTCAATTCTTCGCCCTCGCCCGCGCCGGCTATCTTCCGGCGTCGCTGGCCAAACTGTCGCGCTTCCAGACGCCGCACCGGGCAATCATCGCCGGTGGCCTGATCGGGATCGCCGCCATCTACAGCGACGGACTGATCAACCTGGGCGGCATGACACTGACCGCTGCGATGATCACCATGGCGGTATTCGGTGCCATCGTGATGTACATCATGAGCATGCTCAGCCTGTTCAAGCTGCGCAAGGCCGAGCCATTACTCGAGCGCTCGTTCCGTGCACCCGGCTACCCTGTGGTTCCAGGCATTGCACTGGCCCTGGCGGTGGTGTGCCTGATCGCAATGGCCTGGTTCAACATGCTGATCGGCCTGATCTTTCTCGGCCTGATGGCGATCGGTTTCATCTACTTCAGCCTGACCGCCAAGTCCCGCGCCGATGCACCTGCCGACGCCATGCTGACCGGCCTCTGACGTTACCCTTGCGCAAACCCATGAGGCCGCACGCGAATTGATCGCGCGCGGCCTCTGCATGACGCTTACACTTGAACCAATGGGCTGCACCGCAGCTCAAACCGGTATCACAAGAAGGAGAGCGTTATGCCCTGGTATGCCTGGTTAATTCTGTTGGTTGCAATCGGCTCGATCGTAGGTGGCCTGATGATGTTGCGCGACACGGCGAAAAAGCTGCCGTTGACCGAAGAACAACTCAAGCGTGTCCATGAGCGCAATGCCGAAATGGACGCCAAGGACGCCAAGGACCGCTGACCCTCAGGGTTGAAAGGCGCTTGAGCCCGTCAGCCCTGCTTCATTCCAGAACGACCCCGGCCTGCATCGGCAAGACCTTGATGTTCAACGGCCTGAAGATAATGTCCAACTCCCCGTCCTCACGCAGCTTCTGCAACAGCTCACTGAAGCGCACGCCGTTTATGGCGCCATGCGGACGCATGAGTGCGTACTGCCGGTAAACCTGGTCGACACGTTCAGAGACGAGCAATTGTGAGGCCTCGTCCTTGTTGTGCGACATGAAATCGATAAGGTAGGAGCGCGTGACGGGCGCGATGTCGGCACGTCCACGTAGCACCATCAGCAGATTGCTGTCGTGGGAATAGGTGGACGTGATGTTGAAATGCTCAGCCAGGTATTTCTGATCGGCATTGAAGTTGGCGAACCCGTAGTGATACCCACTGAAGATCGCCAGACGCTTGTCATGCAAGTCATTGAAATAGTCCTGCTGACGCCCTTCGGCTCGGCGGGCCACGTAGACTTCAGCATCCTCAAGACCAAGGTCCACGGTCTCGTGAGCGATCTCCTTCCAGCCCCAGTCAGGATTTTCAAAGATCGCGATGTCGAAACGCCCTTCCGAAAAGTCTCTGAACCTGCGCGGCACCGAGGTGGGCACCATGATGAACTGATAATCGTCCTGCTCGGCATTCAAGGCTTTCACCAACTGCGGCAGAAGACCCGCGTCCTCGCCTTTTTCGGGGCGGACCATGTAGGGCGGGAAATGCACCGCAGCAACGCGAACGATCTGAACGGCGGCAGCCTGCGATGCAGCCAGCAGCGATGCCACCAGAAGCGTTCCCACCACTGCCCTGCGCGCAAACAGCTCGATTATCACTGCATGTTTCTTCATAAAAACGACATCGATTAAAACCGCACAAGCTATGCGGTTTCGTCGCGTTAAACAACTGCATAAATCAGCGAACAAGTATCGATTCAGTAGAGTGCTTCCCGGGAGTTCTTCAGACTTACGAAAAACGCACGAATAACGGCTGTCAGGGTCGATGCAAGAGTGAGGTGCGCATCAAGAAGCGTCCACATGATTGCCGGCTGACGAGAGCACCGGGCACAGCCGTCCGTAAATGGCTACGCTCAACCTGACGCATACTGACGGGAGCATTGATAATGCCGCATTGGCTGGTGATTGATCTTGAGGCAACCACTGAAGAAGGGGGTTGGCCCGTCATGGAAATGGAAGTCATCGAAATAGGCGCGACGCTGGTCAATCAGGACGGCCGGGAACTGGATCACTTCGAGCGCTTTGTGCGCCCGATACGCAGGCCTGTGCTGACTCATTTCTGCCGTGAATTGACGCACATCAGCCAGAACAATATCGACGGTGCAGCCACATTCCCCATTGTGTGGCCGCTGTTCGAGCGCTGGCTGAGTCATCACCGTGCCCGGATGGTGGGTTGGGCGAGCTGGGGCGATTACGACCGCAAGCAACTGGAGGAACAATGGCGTCAGCACGACATGACCAGCGCCTTGTCCGACATGCCCTACGTCAATCTCAAACAACGCTTTGCCCAGGCTCGCCAGTTGCAACGCCCGGTCGGGCTCAACAGTGCATTGCAACTGGCCGGGATGCAATTCACAGGGCAACAGCATCGCGCGCTGGTGGACGCCCGCAACACGGCCAGGCTGCTGCCATTGATTCTGCCCAACTGAAAAACGGTGCTCCCTGATGATGAACGATTATGCGGTTCTTCCGATATGCCGCGTCGACAGCATCGACGGAAAGCTGCCTCCCACGGTCCGGTGTCTGCCGCAAGACGCCGCGAACTACCGTCAGTCACTTGGTATTAAGCCCTTGGTATTAAAAGTGACGGCATTTCGCCCATTGGGCATACTGGCGAGCCTTTTTAACCCTTTCATAAGGAATCGCCCATGTTCAAGGTTAACGAGTACTTCGACGGCACCGTCAAATCCATCGCTTTCAGCCAGGCTGAAGGTCAGGCAACCATCGGCGTGATGGCTGCGGGCGAATACGAGTTCGGAACGGCGCAAAAAGAAATCATGCACGTGCTTTCGGGCGAGCTGAGCGTGAAGCTCCCTGACAGCACCGACTGGGAAACCTTTGCCACCGGCAGTCAGTTCGACGTCCCCGCCAACAGCAAATTCCAGCTCAAGGTCAGTGTCGACACTGCCTACCTGTGCGAGTATCGCTGACGGACTTACGTGGGAGGGCCTGTCCTCCCACGGCTTCTCCCTACCCCGCTTCATCCATCCCGACGTTGAACTGCAACGCCGCCAGCCTCGCGTACAACGGATTATTGGCGATCAGTTGTTTGTGTGTACCGACTGCCACCAGCCGCCCCTTGTCCATCACCGCGATACGGTCGGCATTCTGGACAGTGGCCAGCCTGTGGGCGATCACCAGCGTCGTACGCCCTTTCATAAGGCTCGGCAACGCCTGCTGGATGAGGTGTTCGCTTTGCGCGTCCAGTGCGCTGGTCGCTTCATCCAGCAACAGAATTGGCGCATCGACCAGCAGCGCTCTGGCAATGGCCAGACGTTGACGCTGTCCGCCTGACAGCCCCATCCCGCTATCCCCCAAGTGAGTCTGGTAACCGTCAGCCATGTCGAGGATGAACTCATGGGCATGAGCGATGCGTGCGGCGGCCTCGACCTGTTCGGACGTAGCTGCAGCATTGCCGTAGCGGATATTGTCTTCGACGCTGCCGAAAAACAGTGCGGGCGACTGTGAGACAAACGCGAAACAGCGGCGCAGGTCCAGAGGATCGACCTCGGTAACCGGCACACCCTCCAGCAGGACACGTCCATGCTGAGGATCATAGAAGCGCAGCAACAGGTCAAAGAGCGTTGATTTCCCCGCCCCTGACGGCCCGACGATAGCCAGGGTCTCACCCGCCTGGATAGCCAGGGTCAGGTGGTCGATCGCATTGCGTTCCGGACGTGACGGGTAGGCAAAGCAGACGTCTTCAAGCGCCAGTCGCCCGGTAACGCGTGCAGGCAGGCGTTGCAGATCAATGGTCGGCGCCGCTATCTCGCTACGAGCCTGGAGCAGTTCGCCGATCCGCTCGGCAGCACCCGCTGCCCGCTGCAGCTCACCGATCACCTCACTCAAGGTACCGATGGCCATGCCGACCACCAGCGCATAGAACACGAATGCTGCCAGTTCGCCGCTGGAAATACGGCCACTGATCACGTCCATCCCGCCGACCCAGAGCATCACTGCGACGGCGCCCAGCACCAGCACGATCACCACCGTGACCAGCCAGGAACGCTGCAGGATCCGCTTGCGGGCGGTGTCGAAAGCCTGTTCGGCCGTCATTGAAAAGCGCTGTTTGTCCTGTTGCTGGTGGTTGTAGGCCTGGACGGTCTTGATCTGCCCCAGCGCTTCGGCCACATAGCTGCCGACATCGGCCACCCGGTCCTGGCTTTCGCGAGACAAACTGCGCACGCGCCTGCCGAACATCAGAATCGGCGCGATGATCAATGGCAATGCGACCACCACGATGCTGGTCAGCTTGGGGTTGGTCACGAACAGCAATATGACGCCGCCCACCACCATCAAGGCATTGCGCAAAAACATCGACAATGAAGAGCCGATGACCGATTGCAGCAAGGTGGTGTCGGCCGTCAGTCGCGACTGAATCTCGGAACTGCGATTGTTCTCGTAAAAGCCGGGATGCAATTCGATCAGATGATCGAATACGCTCTTGCGCAGGTCTGCAACGACTCGCTCGCCAATCCATGACACCAGATAGAAACGCGTGAACGTACCGACGGCCAGACCGACCGTCAGCAGCATGAACAGGCCAATGGAGCGTTCGAGCAATTCGGGCGAGCGGGTCATGAATCCTTGATCGACCATCAGCTTGATACCTTGCCCCATGGACAACGTGATGCCTGCCGTGACAACCAGCGCAAGCAAGGCACCCAGCGCCTGCCATCGATAAGGTGCGATAAAGCCCACAGCCAGACGAATGGCCTGACGCTGACGACGGGGACCCACTGAAATCATGAAAAACCAACCTGTCTGTACGTCTGGATTGACTGATCCGTCAGCCTACACCTCTCAGGCGACGAAAACGCTCAAGGATGTCGGCGAAATTCTCTGAACTAGATCAGCGTCTGAAGGGTCATGTGGTATGACAGCTTTACGACATCTCTATAAGGGATTGATATAAGCAACGGCTGGCAGATGTATTCTATTTCTGCTGGACTGCAGACACGCTTGAACGACCCAACAGTGTCATCGGGCGGTCATCAAGCGTCGATAATTTCAAAGCGCAACCCTGATGAGAGGAGAAAAACCATGAGCCTGCAAGAACGCAGCAACAGCGAAGTCACCATCGTTCGAGCAACCCCTGACCTGCCTGTCGGCGGCGCGATTCTCGACCAGGATGGGCGCGAAGTTGTGATCACCGAGGAAATGGTTCAGGCCGCCTGCCAGGCGTGTGACAAGCTTTGGGTCACCCCTGAAGAACAAAACTGAGCAACACCGAATGCCTTGAAACCCGACTCGACAGTCGGGTTTTTTCTTTCTGTCATCCATCAACGGACGCGGTACCGCTCAACTGGCTGCCGGGATGACCACTGCGCCAAGCGCGCTGACAAGCTTCGTCAGAGTCTCCGAGCCGCCTACCAGACCGACCCTGAGCCCTTCGATCTCCCGACGCGGCGGATAGTGCTTGCGCAGCGCGTCGAAGGCCAGACGTTGACTGGCGGTATCACCCACCAGACTGCGCCTGAAATCGGCATCATCCCGGCGTGGGTCGTAAACGCCCCGGCACAGCATGTTCAAGGCCCAGACCGGGTCGGTTCTCTCATCCAGCGTCACTTGGGCAAGCCAGGGGCTGGGCAACAAGTCTTCAAGCAGAATGGAGGCGGGCTGTCCGAGAAAGGCACACAGCGCCTGATAAATCTGCGCAGTCCCGCGCTGTCGGCCGTCGAGACTGTAACCGGCGATGTGTGGCGTGGCGATAACGCACAGATCAGCCAGCGGCACGTTGACCTGCGGTTCGCCCTCCCAGACGTCGAGCACGGCCTGCAGATCTTCGCGATCAAGAAGCACGTCGTGCAGTGCGACGTTATCGACCACGGCCCCACGACTGGCGTTGATCAGCCAGGCACCCTGCCTGAGCAGGCGCAGGCGCGATTCGTCGAACAGGTGCCAGGTCGGCAAATTGACGTTTCTGGTGAGGGGCGTATGCAGGCTGATCACATCGCAGCGCTCGATAATCTCATCAAGCGTGACGAAATCACTCGATTCAGCCGCCTGACGCGGAGGGTCGCAGACCAGCACGTTCCAGCCGAGCCCTTTCAATACGTTGACCAGTCGCCCGCCCACCTGCCCGGCGCCAACGATGCCATAAGTGCGCCGCGCGAGGTCGACACCTTCGATTTCCGCCAGCGTAAGCAGGCTGCCCAGCACATAGTCCACCACCCCTCGGGCATTGCAGCCCGGCGCACTGGACCACTGGATTCCGGCTTCCAGAAAATAGGCCAGATCCAGATGATCGGTGCCAATGGTGCAGGTTCCAACGAAACGTACCGCACTGCCTTCCAGCAACTCGCGGGTCACCGGCGTCACGGAACGCACCAGCAGGATATCGGCGTCGGCAACGGCGGCACGGTCAATGGAGCGGCCCGGCAGACGACGGATATCGCCAAAGTGAGCAAAGAAGGCGTCGAGCAGGGGAATGTTTTCATCAGCGACAATGCGCATGGAGGTCTCTCTGAGGTCGGGCATTGGCCCTTGCTCGGTGCGAGCAAGGGTGAGAGGCAGCGACAGCTGATCAGTCCAGCTTCTTGCGAATCCAGTACAGGAAGGTCCCGTCACCGGCCTGTTGTTCGATCAGCTCATGACCGAGGAAAACACAGAACTTGGGGATGTCACGGGTGGTCGACGGGTCGGTCGCAATCACCTTGAGCAGCCCGCCAGCCGGCAGGTCGCGCACCTTCTGATGCAGCATCATGACCGGCTCAGGGCAGAACAGTCCGCTGGCATCCAGCACGGCGTCAACGGTGAGGCTTTCGAGGGATTCAGGCATGGGGGGCTCCAGAAACGGGTGGTCATTGTTACCTAATTCGCACAACCACGTCAGCCCTTGCGCGGACGCGCTGTCTTGGCGACGTCCAGTCTGCGCAAATGGCAGGTCACTTCTTCACGGTCGTGATAAAGCTGTTTGCAGCCGATCGATACACGAACGCCCCGCTCCTTGAACCCTTCTTCGATCCGGTCGAGCAAACGGCGCACTTCAGCGTAGCGCTGTTTCATCGGCAACTTGAGGTTGACCACGGCCTCGCGGCACAGGCCTTCGCCCAGCCAGGTTTCCAGGAGTGCAGCATTACGGGCAGGCTTTTCAACGATATCGCACACCATCCAGTCAACCGGCTGGCGTGGCTTGTAGGTGAAGCCGTCGGCCATCAGGTGTTGCACAAGCCCGGTGTCCATCAGGCTCTCCGCCATCGGCCCGTTGTCGATGGCGGTCACCAGCATGCCGCGGCGCACCAGTTGATACGTCCAGCCGCCGGGCGCAGCGCCCAGATCCACACCCGTCATGTCGCCGGACAAACGCTCGTCCCACTGATCTCGGGGAATGAAGTGATGCCAGGCTTCTTCCAGCTTCAAGGTCGAGCGGCTGGGCGCCTCGCGAGGAAACTTCAAGCGCGGAATGCCCATCGGCCACATTGCCGAATTGCCCGCGTCGGCCAGCCCCAGAAACACCTCGCGACCACTCTTGAAGGTCAACAGCAGACGCGGCTTGTGCGGATCGTCGATCAGCTTGCCGGCCTGGGACAGAGCCTTGCGCAGCGGCGCTTCGAACTTCTTGCAGAAATTCGACAGCTCCTTGCCGTCGTTGGTGTCCACGACCTCCAGCCACAGGCTGCCGCAGACCGGGAAATCGGCCATCTGACCGAGGATCACGCTGATACGGTCGGTTTCCGGCAAATCCAGAAAGACGCCGCGTGCCCACTGCCGAGGAAAAATCAGCTGATCGAAGCGCTGGCCATTCATCAGCCGTTCGGCACCATCAGGCTCGCTGCAGATGAACTCCGCACAGGCGGTGTTGGGGCGCGCCTTGGCGTAACCGGCCACTTCCAGGCGCGCAGCATGGTCGGCGATCTCCGAGCAAACCTCGCTTTCGAAACCGGGCCGGCAATGCATAAACAGCGTATTCATGGTGACTCCTGGGACAACGACACGCGGGCGTAACCCGGCGGACTTGAAAGCCGCGCATGATAACGGAATCAGGAACCACTGGCGCGGCCCGGCAGTCCACTAAGCTTGAAGCCACACGCGGCGTCCACGACCTGATACATCCGGACCCGCGATTCGTTGCTCACAGATTATTCTACAAGGAGCCGTTCATGCCCTCCCTCGATAGCCTGAAAAGCCTGAAAACGCTCGACATCGATAACAAGACCTACCACTACTTCAGCCTGCCGGACGCTGCCCGCTCGTTGGGCGATCTGGACAGGCTGCCGATGTCCCTCAAGGTGCTGCTGGAAAACCTGCTGCGCTGGGAAGACGACAAGACGGTCACCGGCGATGACCTCAAGGCCATCGCCAACTGGTTGAAAGACCGGCGTTCGGACCGTGAGATTCAATATCGGCCAGCCCGCGTTCTGATGCAGGACTTCACGGGCGTACCTGCGGTGGTCGATCTGGCCGCCATGCGCGCCGCCGTGGCCAAGGCCGGCGGCGATCCGCAGCGTATCAACCCGTTGTCGCCGGTGGACCTGGTGATCGACCACTCGGTAATGGTCGACAAGTTCGGCGATTCGCAGGCCTTCGAGCAGAACGTCGATATCGAGATGCAGCGCAACGGGGAGCGTTACGCGTTCCTGCGCTGGGGCCAGAGCGCTTTCGACAACTTCAGCGTGGTGCCGCCGGGTACAGGGATCTGCCACCAGGTGAATCTGGAATACCTGGGCCGTACGGTCTGGACCAAAGAGGAAGACGGTCGCACTTATGCGTTCCCGGACACCCTGGTCGGCACCGACTCGCACACCACCATGATCAACGGTCTGGGCGTGCTGGGCTGGGGCGTGGGCGGGATCGAAGCCGAGGCTGCCATGCTCGGCCAGCCGGTGTCGATGCTGATCCCTGAAGTAATCGGCTTCAAGCTGACCGGCAAACTGAAAGAAGGCATCACAGCCACCGACCTGGTGCTGACTGTGACCCAGATGCTGCGCAAGAAAGGCGTGGTGGGTAAGTTCGTCGAGTTCTTTGGCGACGGCTTGGCCGATCTGCCCTTGGCCGACCGCGCCACCATCGCCAACATGGCACCCGAATATGGCGCCACTTGCGGCTTCTTTCCGGTCGATGACGTGACGCTGGATTATCTGCGCCTGTCCGGTCGTCCGGATGACACCGTGAAACTGGTAGAGGCCTATAGCAAGGCCCAAGGCCTGTGGCGTCTGCCAGGTCAGGAGCCGGTATTCACCGACAGCCTGGAGCTGGACATGAGTACCGTAGAAGCCAGCCTGGCGGGGCCAAAGCGCCCGCAAGACCGGGTTGCGCTGCCCCATGTCGCTCAGGCATTCAGTGATTTCCTCGGTTTGCAGGTCAAACCCGCCAAGGTCGAGGAAGGTCGACTCGAAAGCGAAGGCGGAGGCGGCGTTGCCGTGGGCAACGAAGCGCAGGTCAGCGGCGAAATTTCTTACGAGCACAATGGTGAAACCCATCGCCTGAAGGATGGCGCAGTGGTTATCGCCGCCATCACGTCATGCACCAACACCTCCAACCCGAGCGTGATGATGGCGGCCGGGCTGGTTGCGAAGAAGGCCGTTGAAAAAGGCCTGCAGCGCAAGCCGTGGGTGAAAAGCTCGCTGGCCCCAGGCTCAAAAGTTGTCACTGACTATTACAAGGCTGCTGGTCTGACCGAGTACCTGGATGCCTTGGGTTTCGATCTGGTGGGCTACGGCTGCACGACCTGCATCGGTAACTCAGGCCCCCTGTTGGAGCCGATTGAAAAAGCCATTCAACAGTCCGACCTCACTGTGGCGTCAGTGCTGTCGGGCAACCGCAACTTTGAAGGGCGTGTTCATCCATTGGTAAAGACCAACTGGCTCGCCTCCCCGCCGCTGGTTGTGGCCTACGCGCTGGCAGGTTCGGTGCGCATCGATATCAGCAGCGAGCCGCTGGGCGAAGGCTCGGATGGTCAGCCGGTTTATCTGCGTGACATCTGGCCGACCCAGAAAGAGATCGCTGAAGCCGTGGAAAGCGTCAACACCAGCATGTTCCATAAGGAATACGCCGAAGTGTTTGCCGGTGACGAGCAATGGCAGTCCATTGAAGTGCCGCAAGCAGCTACCTATGTGTGGCAGGACGATTCGACCTACATCCAGCATCCGCCATTCTTCGAAGACATCGGCGGACCTCTGCCCGTTATCAAGGATGTCGAGAATGCCCGCGTTCTGGCGCTGCTGGGCGACTCGGTGACCACCGACCACATTTCCCCCGCCGGTAACATCAAGGCCGACAGCCCGGCCGGTCGCTACCTGAAGGAGAAAGGCGTGGACTATCAGGACTTCAACTCCTATGGCTCGCGACGCGGCAACCATGAAGTGATGATGCGCGGCACCTTCGCCAATATCCGTATCCGCAACGAAATGCTTGGCGGCGAAGAAGGCGGCAATACGGTGCACGTTCCTTCCGGCGAGAAGCTGGCGATCTACGATGCGGCCATGCGTTATCAGCAGGACAGCACGCCGTTGGTGATCATTGCCGGGCAGGAATACGGCACCGGCTCGAGCCGCGACTGGGCAGCCAAAGGGACCAACCTGCTGGGCGTAAAAGCAGTGATTGCGGAGAGCTTCGAGCGTATTCACCGTTCAAACCTCGTCGGTATGGGCGTGCTGCCGCTGCAGTTCAAGAACGGGCAGACCCGCAAGAGCCTGAACCTGAGCGGAAAGGAAATGCTGAGCATCACAGGACTGACCGATGCCGACATTCGTCCGGGCATGGGCCTGCAATTGCACATCACCCGCGAGGATGGCAGTCAAGAGACGGTCGACGTGCTATGCCGTATCGACACGCTTAATGAAGTCGAGTACTTCAAATCCGGCGGCATCCTGCATTACGTGCTGCGGCAGTTGATCGCGTCCTGATCACCGCGCAGGCACCTGGGACTTCCCAGGTGCCTGCGGACTTTGTCATAGGCACTCCCTTACCTTGAGAACGCAGTAGAATCCCCCCGATTCCACTCCTCAGGGTTCTTTCCATGGCCCCACGGCACTGGCTGGTTTTAAGTCTTCTGAGCATCGGCTACGGCCTGGCGCTTTCATATGGCAGTGTCACCCTTACGGCGGCACCGGCCTTCAGCTTGCTGATCATCGCTGGCGTGTGCGTCCAGCGCGCTCGTCCTCGCTACGTTCGCGTGATGGGTCATGGGGCGTTCATCCTGACGGGCCTGGCGCTGGCTGTAAGTCTGATGCCTGGTTTCAACAACGCGATCGTCATCGATGCCATACGGTTTACGCCCGACGCAGCGCCTTTCACGATGGACCTGAACCTGGACAAGCCTCTGATCGGCTTCTGGCTGCTGCTGGCCTGCCCCTGGATTCTGGTCAGCACAGGCATTGCCCATTCACTTAAAGTCGGCGTTCTCGCTCTCGTGGTCACGTCGGCCTTCTGCATGACGGCAGCCGTTCTGATGGGCATCACGGGCTGGACACCAAAGTGGCCTGCGCAGAGCACGATCTGGTGGGTGAATAACCTGCTCCTGGTGACCCTGACCGAAGAACTGTTCTTCCGCGCCTATCTTCAAGGCGGTCTGCAACGATGGTTCGGTTCCGCAAGGTTCGCGACCCCTCTGGCGATTGCCATCACGGCCTGCCTTTTCGGGCTTTGCCATTTGGGTGCTGGATGGGAGTGGGTTCTGCTCGCAGGTATGGCAGGTATCGGTTACGGCGTGGCCTTGCGCTTCGGTGGTTTTTCGGCTGCGGTCATCAGCCACTTCGGGCTGAATCTGGTGCATTTCGGGTTGTTTACCTACCCCATGCTGGACCGATAGCGGCTCAATCAATCAGACGCTGTCGAGACTATTCAATTTTCGGGGTCACCGGCCGATAACACGCAAAAGTCTTATTGATCGAAGGACCGAAATCCAATGCGCGATAACCAGCCCATCACTCAACGTGAGCGGACTTTTCCTGCCGAACAACGCTTGATTTCCACCACCGATACCCGCGGCACGATTACGTACTGCAACGACGCCTTCGTGGACATCAGCGGGTACAGCCATGAAGAACTCGTCGGCGCGCCTCACAACACGGTGCGCCACCCGGACGTGCCGCCTGCCGTTTTCGAGCACATGTGGACGACGCTCAAGTCCGGTCAGCCCTGGATGGGCATCGTCAAGAACCGCTGCAAGAATGGCGATCATTACTGGGTCAATGCCTATGTGACGCCGATGCTGGAAAACCGCCAGGTCGTGGGTTTCGAATCGGTGCGCATCAAGCCGACCGCCGAGCAGATCCGTCGTGCCGAAGGGCTTTATGCACGCCTGAACCAAGGCAAGAGCGCAGTGCCTGGCCGTGATAAGTGGCTGCCGGTGCTGCAGGACTGGTTGCCGTTCATTCTCGTCAGCCAACTCGGTTTCCTGATCGGCGTATGGCTGAACTCGTCATGGGGCTTTGCCCTGGCCGCCGCGCTCTCGGTGCCGCTGGGCCTGATGGGCCTGTCGTGGCAACAACGCGGCACCAAGCGCCTGCTGCGCCTGGCCGAACAGACCACGTCCGACCCGCTGATTGCGCAGATGTACACCGACAGTCGCGGCCCGCAGGCGCGTCTGGAAATGTCGATCCTCAGTCAGGAGGCGCGCATGAAAACCTGCCTGACGCGCCTGCAGGACACCGCTGAACACCTTAACCAGCAGGCACGCCAATCCAACTCGCTGGCCAACGCCAGCTCGACCGGGCTGGAGCGTCAGCGCGTGGAAACCGAACAGGTTGCCGCTGCGATCAATCAGATGGCGGCTACCACGCAAGAAGTCGCCAGCCATGTCAATCGCGCTGCCGAGGCCACGCAACAGGCCAACGAACTGACCCGTCGCGGCCGCGACATCGCTGGCGAGACCCGCGAAGCCATTCAGCGCCTGTCGACTTCGGTCGGCGAAACCGGCCTGACCGTGACGCAACTGGCCAAGGACAGCGATGAAATCGGCGGCGTGGTTGATGTGATCAAAGGCATCGCCGATCAAACCAACCTGCTGGCCCTCAACGCGGCCATCGAAGCCGCCCGCGCCGGAGAAATGGGCCGTGGGTTTGCCGTGGTCGCCGACGAAGTCCGCCAACTGGCGCAACGCACAGCCGAATCCACCGGACAGATCCATGGCCTGATCGCCAAACTGCAACAGACCGCGAACGACGCCGTGCAGACCATGAACATCGGGCATCGCCAGGCCGAAGAAGGCGTAGCCCGCGTACTGGAAGCCGATCAGGCGCTGGTAGGCATCAGCGAAGCGGTGGCCAACATTACCGACATGACCACCCAGATCGCCACGGCCACCGAAGAACAAAGCTCGGTGGCTGAAGAGATAAACCGCAATATCTCGACCATTGCAGGATTGGCCGACAAGACTTCCGATGAAGCGCATCGCTCTGCGGTATTGAGTGCGGAATTGACGGACACGGCCAATTCGCAATATTCGCTGGTGGAGCGGTTTAATCGGTAAGGGGATAATGTTTGGAAGAGCCTCGACAGACTTGTGTTTGTCGGGGCTTTTTTATGTCATCCAGCCAAACAAATTCATTTATAAAAATAGCCACTCCTACAACAGGGTCTGAGCATTGCGTAAGATTTTTCCTTAAGCATTAATATGAGTACAAAACTGCCAGCATGGATTTGACAAAGACATTCACATCCTATTAGTTAAAGCTCAAGCAATATCACTTTTATCCTTTAGCGATATAGCGCGTTGCTCAAGCAGAACTCAAAAACAAGCGTGCAGACGCACCTTGCTAACTAAATGAAGAAAGCCCATGAAAATCTTCAACAACATTGACTTGTCAGCTCCTGTCATTCCCGCAGCTGACGACGACGGCCTTATAAAGGCGGCGGATCTGGCAGCGAACATTGAGGTTCTGTTTACCGTTAAAGGTATGATTCAACAGGGCGATCTTATTGAATTGAAAATCAACGGTGCTGAAACAGTGTTTGAGCAGATCATTTCTGACCCAAACCCGCCAAGCGAACTGTCCTTCATCATGAATATACATCCACGTCACTTGGCGACCGACGGATCCTATACGGTCCATTACAGGTGGACTGGTTTTCCAAGCCTGGTGGCGCAGGACTCGCTCAAGACGACCATCCGAATCGACCGCACCGCCCCCGGCGCAACCCTCCTCGCCCCGATCATCTTCCCGCAGATCAACTTCGGCGACGTCCTGAAAGGCGCGATCCCCGGCTACGCTGACATGCAGCCCGGTGACCGTATCCAGACCCTGTGCAACGGCCTCGAAGGACCGGTTCACGTGGTCACGCCGCAAGACCTGACCGACCGGCCTGTGCAAATCGGTTTTGAGCGTGAATTTCTGAAGAATCTGGACAGCGAGCACATCACGTTCAGCTACCAGATTACTGATCGGGCGGGCAATGTTTCGATCATGGCGCAACTCGTCGAGCTCTCGATGCAGCGTTAATCCCCAAAATACATTCATTTGAATACATAAAACATCGCCACCCACGCGGACGCGTGAACGATTCCGTTGATAATGTCGCACGAAACATCCTACACAGAAGTGGGATAAGGATGATTGCAGGACGCTTTACTTATTTTCGGAAGTGACTGTAGTAAGCGTCCTACTCTACGTATGAAAAGTTGATGACATAGAAAGATCCGAACTCAGGTTTAGCCCTTTAAATACAGGCCAAGGAGCCAAAAATAAACATTTTAAACGGACACAAACTGTAACATCATAATCAGATACCTGTTGCACACTTCGCCAATGGCGAGTGACTTGATATTGACTGCAGATTGCCTTGTAATATTTGCCGCAACGACAAACCGCCGTTGCAAACACAACACTCTCATAACAACTATCGATATCAGGCAAGGGAACGCGATGAGCGAAGATGATTCGAAAACAACAACACCGGAAGAACAACAAAAGGAAGACGCAGCCGACTCAGTCAAAGAACCCGCTGCTGCCTATGCAGAAAACACGCCGTTGATTGCAGTCATTCCACCTTCTGATATTTCAGACACGTTGAAACCGCCTCAACTGCCACATGTCAACCCTGACGCCATCACTCAGGAACAGGTATTTGCGGGCATCGTTATTCACATCCCCGGATCCGTAAAACTATGCGAAGGCGATGTCATCTTCTTTTACTGGGGCAGGAATATATCTTCGACACAGGTCTATCACCGTGTCGGAGCAAACAGCATCGTGCGAGCGCTGTGCCTGTCCTACCACTTCATGGCCGAGCCGCAGTACGGGCTCGTCGATCTTTATTATGAAATCCATCGGGAGAACCAACTGATCGGCACCTCACCTGCTCTGAAGGTGACCGTCAACTACTCGCCTCCGCTGACGCCCAAACAACGACAACGAAAGCGCTGGATCAGCCGCCGTTTCCCCGATAACTGACTGAAAAGCCCCCGGTGAGCAATCACCGGGGGCCTTGGATGGGATGAAACCTGCTGCGCCCTAAGCGTTAAAACGCCAGGCGCACACCCACATTGGCTCCCCAGGGTTGTTCGACATGCCTGCCTTTCATGTAATCAAAGTCCGCATGCACCTGCAGGCGCTCGGACAGCGAAACCGACACACCGGCACCCAGTTCTGCCCGCGAGCCGAACAGGCTGTTGTCGAACTTCGCGTCATTGACACTCACATCGTTGCTGCGCGAGAACTCTTGCGCCAATGCAACGCGCACGTAAGGCTGCAGAACACCGCCGTCCTTGAGCGCGATGGAACGACCCGCGGAGGTGCCGACCTTGCCCAACAGCGAGTGCGTGCGGTCGTTCTTCGCCTTCAGACCGTTGTCCATACGGTAGTCCTTCCCTTCAACAACAACACTGGACAACTGAGCGAAGGGTTCCAGAAAGTAGTCGTCCGCCAGCTTGATGTGACGACCAAACTCTACCCAACCGCCCACTGCGGTGTTGCTGTAGTCACCCTTGGCCTGGCTGGCATCGCTCATCGCCACCTTGGCCTTGTTGCGGAAGCGGTTGAGCTTGAGGACGCCATCCAGGTAGTAGCCATCGTCCGCCAGCCAGGTGCCGTAAGCGCCCGCATAGTAGCTGTCGATCTTGCCCGAAGTGCCATGGCTCAAATCAAGGTCCGACTTGCTGTAACCGCCCAGCACACCGAACAGCAACTGACCGTTGCTGACCTCGACCGGCGCATCCGCACCCAGCGAAAGTCCGCTGATCTGTTGGCGATAGTCCACGCCGTCACCGGTCGTGGCGTTGAGGCGACTGCCATAGGCGCGCATCCAGCTACCGCCCTGGCCCGTCCCGCGAATTTCTCCCATGCGCGTACGCAACGTCGAAAGCTCACTCATCCACACCGTTGGCGCAGCGTTGAACAGCGCCAATGCACTTTGAGTGGACGGACTGATCACCTTGTCCTCGCCCACGATGAACCAGTCGTTGCCTTGCTGCTTCAACTGATAGGAAAAAGCCCCCAGGTCCACTCGGCCGCCGAGCAGACTGAACTGCGCGTCGCCGCCTTCGGTGTGGACCACTTTCAGGGGCTCCATGTCGGAAGAAACGACTTCCAATCCGGTATTACGCACCCGCAACCCAAACTGCCCGCTCGCCTGACCGTTGACATCAATCAGGTCGCCAGCGCCGTTGTCCAGATCCACCCGCATCCCGAAACTGCCCTGCCCCGACAGCTCATTCAGCGACAAGGTATGAAATCCCTCTTCTGCAAAACTCACGCTACCGCCGTCCATGGACAGCGACCTCATAGCGTTATCCCCCACCATCTGCCAGTTGCCACCGGACTTCACGGCCAAGGTGTTGCCGTTGATGATCTCGCCAGTGAAGCTGGCATGGTTTTGCAGGGTGATGTTCAAGGTGCTGGTGTCATCAGAAACCAGATTTCCTCCAAGCGTACTGTTATCCACCTTGAAATCGACGATGCTGCTTTCAGCAACCTCAAGCAGATTGCCATTACCGGAAAGCAACTCGGATCCGTTCTGTACCGTAATATCTGCGCGAACATCGAGCAAGTCACGATGATATACCCTTATGGATGCACCACCTATACCTTCAATGATCGAGTTATCGATAGTTATGACAGATTCCTTTTCAATCAGTCGACCAGACGCCGGATCTATAATCCTGATACCACTCTCATCACCCGAAATATAGCTACCTTCAGCGATGACCATATTCGAGCCAGAAGCGTTGACACCGTAACCCGGGCTGCCCAATGGGCTCCAAGCATGACCATATACTTTAGTCGCTCTGAGATCGATATCACTAAAGACTCCAGCGCTTATTCCGACGCCTGCTCCAGTCACGGTGCTGGAACGGACTTTCAATGTGGAACCCGAAGAGGGAATACCAGAACTGCCGACACGAATAGCTGTTTGAGAAACCCCCTTTACCGTAGCGCCGTTGATATCTGCAAAACTGCCATCCAACAGTATACCTTTCTCTACATAACCCGAATCCATAAACAGCCTAGAGTCACTGAATGTGGCTCCTATTATCCTGGCGTTGTCGATGATATTGAGTTGACCTGAGCTGTTTACATTATAGTATTCGGGGATCGTAGTAGTTGAGTCCACCGTCAATGTCTCACCGTTAACGGGTACCGCCATAATCGTCTGCCCGTCAGGCAAGCGTAAAGGCTGCTTCAGCCCGCTGGGTTGAGTATTTGCCAAAACCTTGCTTGCCAACGAAGCGCCGATCAAAACAATCACGCAACGTGAAACAAGGTATCTTTTTTTTCCGCATATTTTTGCCGAATAATTCACCGCCATCTCCTCAATTGTCGAAGCCAGGAAAATTAGCGTGGTGAAGCTTTTTCTGCAGGCATCAGCGTCCGCAATGAATGTAGGACACTTCCGAAATTAATATAAATAAAATCCCACAACCAAATTATTTCAACGCATAAACAAGAAAAACTTCATAACCAGAAAAAAAAACCAAAACCATCCATTGACACAAAATTAAAAAACGTATTACGTCAAATCGTGACTTAGACAACTGGCAAACAAAACTGCCAATGGACGTCTCTCGCACAATCACTTGGAAAAGTTCAGAAACATCATAAAAAACCACTGGAAATTCATTTATGAAAACAGTATTAAAGAGTACCGTGCCAGCCCCCATCCATGTCCTGAAAAAATACGCCAAGGGACAACCATTGGAACTGGTTGCACCCGACATCGAAGTAGCCTTTCATGATCAGGACACGCCAGGCCTCATTCCCATCAGCGCGCTGGATGCTCCGCTGACTGTGACCCTCAAGGTCTGGCCAGGTGCAGTAAAGGGCTACGGCTATCAACTTCATTTCGACAGTGAGGATATCGGGCCTACTGAAGAGATTCTGGAAACTCATACGCCAGGCGACATCCTGACGCTCGAAATTCCTACAGACCTCATGACCGAAGGGTTTCACACGGTTCAGTATAAAGCTTTCAACCCTACGAACGAGGTGAAGGAATATTCGGATGTCTTCAGAATACAAATAGACAAGACCCCACCCGGCGCGCCTGAACTGGCAGCCATCCAGTTTCCGCCCGAAGTCCAGAATGGACTGACTGCGGCAGAGCTTGATCATTTGGGTGGCAAGCTTGACGTGCAAATCGCTGGTTATACCGGCATGCGGAAGCACGACCTTATTCAAACATGGTGGGGTGGCATTGAAGGCCCGAACGCTGTGGTTAGCGAAGACGACATGGGGCTGAACAAAGTCGTCATTACCTTCACGCGCGAATTTCTGGAGAGTGCAGGCGATCAGGAACAGTTGGTCAGTTATCAGGTTTTTGATCGGGCAGGGAACGCGTCGATTTTCTCAAATTCGGTGCCTGTCGTATTAAGGCTTCAGGACACGCCTTCAAACTTCCCTGCTCCCGTTATTGACCCGTCAGTTGGAGACCTGATCGATTACGTCGAAGCAAAAACAGGCGTTCTGGTTGATATCCCCCACTACCCTGGCGCAGCGGCACTTGATCATATCCAGCTCTTCTGGGGCGACGATAATCCTCTGTTGCCGGTTATCCTGCCCGGCGGCGACGAGAATGAAGACATCGTCGCAACAATCCGGGTGCCTTATGAAGCAATCATGAATCAACCGCAAGGCAGGGTAAGCGTTCATTACGAAGTGTCACGAAAAGAAGAGATCGCGGGTCTGTCCTTGTATACGGATATCGACGTTTTCGCTGCCTTGCCTTTCCCTGAACCATTGGACAGCCTGGTTATTCAGGGCACTAGCGTGGCAAATCCCAATAAGGACGATAACTTTATCGACGAGGATGACTATGAACTGAATGGTCGAGCTGTCGTAAAATGGAACACGGGCCTGACGATCAGTGACGACTTGAACCTTCATTGGGGTGAGCAAGTCAAGCTGCAGTGGTATCAAATAAAGGCGGGCGACGTATCCAACGCCAGAGACCTTATCATTCCCATCGATGGCGACATCATAAGGAATCAAGGAACAGGCCCGGCAATTCCGGTATATTTTACGGTGACGCGAGCTGGCAATCCCAACCCAGTCAAATCTCCAGCACAATCGGTAACTGTCAGATCCAAAGAGGACCAGCCGGGTGGTCCTGACGGTCTTGAAGGCCCCAAGTTCAATCTTACGTCAAATGGTGTTTTGGGCCCCAATGAAAATCCCGATGGAGCATTTGTAACTATCGAACCTTATGTGAACATCGCAGAAGGGCAACGCATCACGTTCACGTTCAAGGGCTTTGATACATCCAACAACCCGATCGACAGCGCAACGTATATCGCGACTCGGAAACTGGACGAAATCGACAGCGTGGACGGTTATCGCTTCAAAGTCCCTTTCATTAATACCCGAATAATTTGCACCGGCTTTGCGGAGGCCAGCTATACGGTCAACCCCGTAGAAGGCAGTAACCAGAGCCCGGCCAACTCGGTCACCACCCGGGTTATTGTCAACATGCTCAAACCGTCTGAAGTCACCTGCTACATCCGTTAACCGTGCGGGCCTCACGGCCCGCAACTTTAAACTAAAAGGACTTTTATATGACTGACAACCTCGCGCTCAACAGGGACACTCCTGCTCTGGAAGCGCCGAACATTCCTGTAGCTCTGGATAACGGCGTTATCCCAATTGCCTACCTGGATAAACCGCTTATCGTGGAGCTCAAAGTCTGGCCGGGCGCAATGCCTGGTTATACGTACCAGCTGTACTTTGACCAGACCCTTATCGGGCCCAGAAAAATCATTCTGGAGAGTCATAAACCGGACGACATCCTAACGCTTGAAATCCCTTCCGGTTTGCTTCTTGAAGGTCACCATGCTGTTGCCTACGAAATTGAAAACCCTGTCAACATGGTGACGGAACAATCTCTGGAAACCGGGATCACTATTGACCGCGTACGACCAGGCAGCCCTGTCCTCGCTCCCATCCTGTTTCCGAAGCAAGTCCAGGACGGCCTGACCTCAGACGAATTGAATGGTATGGGGGATGTCTTGTCAGGAACTGTTGCCAGCTACAAAGGCATGGAAGAAGGCGATGTCATTCGTACTTACTGGAACGACGTGCCAGGCCCAATGGCTGTAGTCACCAGAGATGACATGGGCTTGAAGCGGGTAATGGTCGACTTCGTCAGGCCCTTTCTGGAACTGATTGGCGACATCGAAGCCCCGGTCTATTACACGGTAACCGATGTGGCAGGTAACCTGTCCATGAACTCGGAACCCTTGGCGGTCAAACTGCAATTGTTTGCAGAGATTCCGTTGCCCACCCCCACCGTTAAACAAGCCACCGGTGACACCCTCGACCCTGCCAACGCCCCGAACGGCGCAACCGTCGTCATCGACGCCAGCGCGAGCTTCAAGGCTGGTGACCGCGTTACAGTGCAGTGGATGGGTCCGAAAGGCAGCGATACCAAGGAAAAGACCCTCATCGACAGCGAGGCCGGTCAGCCGCTGGAAACCGTGTTCGCCTCTGCGCTGGTGGTCGCCAACGCCGGACAGGTCGTGGACGTGTTTTACACCGTCAACCGCGCCAACGGCCTGGTGCAGACGTCCGCGGCACTGGCTTTGAGAGTTCTAGCCGGTCTGACGAAGCTACCGGCACCGCGCATGGATACGGTCGGTCACGATGGCGTGGTCAGGCCGTCGCTGATTCCCGAGTCCGGGGCGACGGTTCGGGTGAGTTACCCGGGCATGAGTGGCGAGGACAGTGTAGTACTCAACTGGCGCGGTTTTTCCAGTCATGACACGCCGGCGAAACCTGCGACAGGCAATGAACTGCAGTTCAACGTTCCCAAGGCATGGATCATCGCTTCACAAGGCGGCTCTGCGAGCGTCACATATACCGTGTCGCGCGACAGTGTTTCCAAAGGCTCGGCCCCACTGTGGCTCACGGTTGAAAAGGAGCTGGTATTCGATACCTCGCCCGTCACGCTGGGGAGCAAGGTTTACCTGATCCCGAGCGTGCCGGACCTGCTGCCTGCGCTTCCGGCTGGCACCAGCATCAGGCGACAGGCCTCGGGGGGACAGGCTCCTTACCGTTACACGTCGAGCAACCCGCTGGTGGCAAAAGTGGACGGCAATGGTCTGACCACCGTGCGTGGCAACGGTACGGCAACCATTTCGGTCACCGATGCGTCGGGGGCCAGCAAGAGTTACAAGGTGACCGTCACCAAAGTGATTCACTGTCTGGGGCTGGGCAGCGGCAGCCTGTCGCAGATGAGCAGCGCGGCTTCGGCCAAGGGCGGCCGAATTCCGTCGATCAACGAGTTGAAGGAAATCTACGCCACCTACGGCAACCGCTGGCCGCTGGGCAACGGCAAATACTGGTCGTCGACCGTCGCGGCGGTGAACCTGGTGGGCTGGAAGTGGTATTTCGTGAAAAATCTGGTCACAGGCGCAGACTTCAAATTGCTGCACCACAATGCCAGTCTTGGCGTCGCCATTCGCTAAGCGATTGCTGAAGCGTTAGCCAGGATCAACGAGGGCGTTACGTCATCAACGTAGCGCCCTCTTTTCATGTATGCACATCAGGCGTACAGCCATCCCGCTTCAAGAGCCCGACCATGCGCCCTACAGTCACGCCCACTCGCCGCTTCGTCCGCCCACCGTCCAGCGAAGGCACCTTCGACGCCCTTGTCAACCAGAAGCCTTTTGCCCTGACCTCGCTGCTGGGGCGTCTGACGCAGCGTCCGGAACTGTCCCACGCCCCCGATCACTGGATCTGGAAAGTGATTGCCGACGGCAAGGTCGGCAACAAGCGAACCAGCATCGGCCTGTTCTTCGATCATGACCTGCGGCCCGGAACTCATAACCTGATCGGTCACGACCGAATCAAGGTGATCTACAACGAAACACCCCACTGGCAGAGTGTGATCTATCACTCGGGGCATCTTCAGACCGGCGTACTGAAACTGATCGAAGCCAATCCCCGCACGATGCGTTTGAAAGGCGAATTCAGTTTCAGCATTTCGGCCGTGGCATTCGAGGTCACTGAAGGCGCTTTCGAAGTGCTCTGCAAATGACTCACTCGCGCAAAAATGCGGCAATTTGTTCTGCCGAATCCATCAGGCATTGATCATGAGTCAAGCCAGCCGCCTTCAATGGCTTGAGGTCGTGATTGGCCGTCGGCAGCCAGTGCAGGCGTATCGCACTGGACAGCGTGTACTGCTCCGCCGCCTCACGATTGCCCAGCGCATCGCGCTCGCCCTGCACGATCAGCGTTCGAGTACGAAGATCGGCCAGGTGCGCAGTCCGCGGCTTTTCCGGCTTGCCCACCGCATGGAAGGGGTAGCCCAGACACACCAGCGCATCGGCGCTCAATTCGTCGGCCATCAGGCTCGCCATTCTTCCTCCCATGGATTTGCCACCGATCGCCAACCGCCCCGTGACACAAGGTCGCATCTGTCCATAAACCTCACGCCAACAATCGAGCAACTGACCTTGCTGATTGGGCGGACGCTTGCTGCCGCCATGACGCCGCTGGGCCATATAGGGAAACTCGAAGCGCATGACGTCCACACCCTGCCTGCCAAGAAAGGCGGCAATGCTGTTCATGAAATCACTGTCCATCGGCGCACCCGCACCATGGGCCAGCAACAGCGTGACCGGATCCTGCCCGGCCTCGCGCTGACCCGCCGTCCATAGCCAGCCATTGTCCTGCGCCAGACGCGTGCACTGATATTCGGCGTGTGTCCCGGTACTCATGGGTACTTCTCTTCCATATAGGTGGCCGTCAAAAAACGGACTATACCCGTGAGCGATCGACAGCTGCACCTCGATGCCACTCAAGATGAGCGCATCGGCTTCCCACGTGTGCCTTTCAAAGTTAAGCTTGCCGACCAGTAACCTGTGGCAAACGCCTTGTGCCAGAGCGTTTTGCCGGTCTCGAATTGCCCCGCCTTTTCGGTCTGCTCCGGCGATATCGTGCCTCGCCAAAGCCCGCTTATGCCTCGCAACAACCTGAATTCTGGAAGTCTGTAATGAGCGCAGCAATCAGCCCGACGGCTTACAACTACACTGTGGTTCGCCAGTTCGCCATCATGACCGTGGTCTGGGGCATTGTCGGCATGGCGCTGGGTGTGTTCATCGCCTCGCAACTGGTCTGGCCCGAGCTGAACTTCGGTCTTGAGTGGACGACGTTCGGCCGCTTGCGCCCGCTGCACACCAACCTGGTGATCTTTGCCTTCGGCGGCTGCGCGCTGTTCGGCACGTCCTATTACGTGGTCCAGCGCACCTGCCAGACCCGGCTGATCTCCGACCGGCTTGCGGCTTTCACCTTCTGGGGCTGGCAGGCCGTCATTGTCAGCGCCATCATCTCATTGCCGATGGGTTACACCACCACCAAGGAATACGCAGAGCTGGAGTGGCCCATTGCAATCCTGCTGGCCATCGTGTGGATCGCCTATGGTGCGGTATTCTTCGGCACCATCGTGCAGCGCAAGCCCCGTCACATTTACGTCGCCAACTGGTTCTACGGCGCATTCATCGTCGTGACCGGCATGCTGCACGTGGTCAACCACATCGCCCTGCCGGTCAGTCTGTTCAAGTCCTACTCGGCCTACGCGGGCGCCACCGACGCGATGATCCAATGGTGGTACGGGCACAACGCCGTGGGCTTTTTCCTGACCACCGGTTTTCTCGGGATGATGTACTACTTCGTGCCCAAACAGGCCGAACGTCCGATCTACTCGTATCGTCTGTCCATCGTGCACTTCTGGGCATTGATCACGCTGTACATCTGGGCCGGCCCGCACCACCTGCATTACACCGCTCTGCCCGACTGGGCGCAGTCGCTGGGCATGGTCATGTCGATCATTCTGCTGGCGCCGAGCTGGGGCGGCATGATCAACGGCATGATGACCCTGTCCGGGGCCTGGCATAAGTTGCGAACCGATCCGATTCTGCGCTTTCTGGTCGTGTCGCTGGCGTTCTACGGCATGTCGACGTTCGAAGGGCCGATGATGGCGATCAAGACAGTCAACTCGCTGTCCCACTACACCGACTGGACCATCGGCCATGTACATTCCGGCGCGCTGGGCTGGGTAGCGATGATCACCATCGGCGCGACCTACCACATGATCCCCAGGGTTTTCGGTCGGCAGCAGATGCACAGCGTCGGCCTGATCAACGCACATTTCTGGCTGGCAACCATCGGCACCGTGCTTTACATCACCTCGATGTGGGTCAATGGCATCACACAAGGCCTGATGTGGCGCGCGATCAACACCGACGGCACGCTCACCTATTCCTTTGTCGAAGCCATGCAAGCCAGTCATCCGGGCTACGTGGTGCGTTTTATCGGCGGTGCGATTTTCACCAGTGGCATGTTCCTGATGGCCTGGAACGTGTGGCGCACCGTGCGTGCCGCCAGCCCTGAAGAAGCAGAAGCAGCGGCCCGGATCACCGTCGTGGGGGCGCGCTGATGAAGCATGAAGTGCTGGAAAAGAACATCGGTCTGCTGGCCTTGTTCATGGTTATTGCCGTCAGCATCGGTGGCCTGACGCAGATCGTCCCGCTGTTCTTTCAGGACGTCACCAACCAGCCCATCGAAGGCATGAAGCCGCGCACGGCGCTGGAGGTGGAAGGCCGCGACGTCTACATCGCCAACGGCTGCGTGGGCTGCCATTCACAGATGATCCGCCCGTTCCGGGCTGAAACCGAGCGCTACGGCCATTACTCGGTCGCGGGCGAAAGCGTCTGGGATCACCCGTTCCTGTGGGGCTCGAAACGTACCGGCCCTGATCTGGCGAGGGTTGGCGGTCGCTACTCGGATGACTGGCATCGCGCCCACTTGTACAACCCCCGCGACGTGGTGCCGGAATCGAAAATGCCAGCCTATCCGTTTCTGGTCGAAAAAGTGCTCGACGGCAAGGACACCGCTAAAAAGCTCGAGGTGCTGCGCACGCTGGGTACGCCTTACACCGATGCCGACATCGCGGGTGCCGCGGCGGCCGTGCAGGGCAAGACCGAGATGGACGCGCTGGTCGCGTACCTGCAGGGTCTCGGCACCCTCATCAAGAGCAAACGGTGAACATGATGGACATCGGAATGATCCGAGGCCTTGGCACGCTGGTGGTGATGGTGGCGTTCATCGGCCTGACGCTGTGGGTATTCAGCCCGAAGCGCAAGGTCGAGTTCGATGATGCAACGCTGCTGCCGTTTGCCGATGACCCCGAAGCGATCAGCAAAGTCATGCATTCCAAAACGTCCCGGAGCGATGCGCCATGAGTACGTTCTGGAGCCTGTATGTCACGGTCCTGACGCTGGGAACGCTGGTCGCGCTGGTCTGGTTGCTGATGGCGACCCGCAAGGGCGAGCGAAAGGATCAGACCGACGAAACCATGGGCCACTCCTTCGATGGCATCGAAGAATACGACAACCCGCTCCCTCGGTGGTGGTTCAAGCTGTTCATCGGCACCATCGTGTTTGCCGTGGGTTATCTGGTTTTGTATCCGGGCCTCGGCAACTGGCAAGGCCTGCTGCCTGGCTACAGCTATCTGGACAATGACAAACAGCTGCGATTTGCCGACGGCAGGCAAGGCTGGACCGGCGTTCACGAGTGGGAAAAGGAAGTGGCGAGTGCCGAAGCCCAGTATGGCCCGCTGTTTGCGAAATATGCCGCGATGCCCATCGAGGAAGTTGCCAAGGATCCGAAAGCACTGGGCATGGGCGCGCGGCTGTTTGCCTCCAATTGCTCGGTCTGCCACGGCTCGGATGCAAAGGGCGCGTATGGTTTTCCGAACCTGACAGACGACAATTGGCGCTGGGGCGGCGACCCGCAGTCAATCAAAACCTCGATCCTGAATGGCCGTCACGCGGTCATGCCCGCCTGGGGCGACGTGCTGGGTGAGCAAGGCGTACGCGATGTGTCGGCCTATGTCATGACGCTCATGGCCAGCCGGAACCTGCCCGAGGGCGCCAAGGCCGATCCGGTTGCCGGGCAGAAGATCTATTCAACCAGTTGCGTCGCCTGCCATGGCGTCGAGGGAAAGGGCCTGGCTGTTCTCGGTGCGCCGGACCTGACTCAATCAGGAGGATTGATCTACGGATCGGGTTTTGCCCAGCTTCAACAGACGATCCGTTATGGCCGTCAGGGCCAGATGCCAGCGCAACAGGCGACTCAAGGTGATGACCGCGTGCACATTCTGGCGGCTTATGTGTACAGCCTGTCGCGTCAGGAAAAACCGGCGGTCTCACAATGACGGTGCATTGTCAGCAAGCCACTCAACGGCGGCCCGGTGAATCCCTTCACTGCTGGACCGCGCAATGAGTGAACGGATCCCGGTCCGCAACATCACGCCGCCAACCGATGGCGAAGACGCGTTCGTCGACCTGTACGCCTCGCGGAAAAAGATCCACACCCGTGCGTTCAAGGGTTTCTTTCGCAACCTGCGCATGACCGTCGGCGTGGTGTTACTGCTGATCTACTTCGGCACGGTCTGGCTCAACAGTGATGGTCATCAGGCGGTATGGTGGGACCTGCCTGAGCGCCGGTTCTACATTTTTGGCGCTACGTTCTGGCCGCAGGATTTCATCCTGCTATCGGGCCTGTTGATCGTCGCGGCGTTCGGCCTGTTCTTCGTGACGGTTTACGCAGGACGCGTGTGGTGCGGTTATACCTGTCCGCAAAGTGTGTGGACCTGGATTTTCATGTGGTGCGAGAACATCACCGAAGGCGACCGCAACCAGCGCATCAGACTCGACAGCCTGCCGATGTCCACCGAAAAACTGGCGCGCAAGCTGGCCAAGCACAGCCTTTGGTTGTTGATCGGCTTTGTCACCGGACTGACATTCGTCGGTTATTTTTCACCGATCCGCCAATTGAGCATCGACCTGTTCACGGGACAGGCCGATGGCTGGGCGTATTTCTGGGTCGGGTTCTTTACGCTGGCGACCTACGCCAACGCGGGCTGGCTGCGCGAACAGGTGTGCGTCTACATGTGCCCTTATGCGCGCTTCCAGAGCGTGATGTTCGACAGGGATACCCTGATCGTGTCCTACGACCCGCAACGCGGAGAGCCACGCGCCGCTCGAAAAAAAGAGACTGATCATCAAGCGCAGGGGCTGGGTGATTGCATCGACTGCACGATGTGCGTCCAGGTCTGCCCGACCGGCATCGACATTCGCGACGGCCTGCAGGTGGAGTGCATCGGCTGCGCGGCCTGTATCGATGCCTGCGACACGGTCATGGACAGAATGGCGTATCCGCGCGGGCTGATCAGCTACACCACCGAGAACAGATTGTCAGGGCAGGCAACGCGTACACTGCGCCCGCGCCTGATCGGCTATGCGCTGGTGTTGCTGCTGATGACCGGCTTGCTGATCAGCGCCTTTTTGAGCCGCTCTCTGGTGGGGCTGGATGTCAGCAAGGACCGCGTGCTGTATCGGGAAAACGCCGAAGGTCGGATCGAAAACGTCTACAGCCTCAAGGTCCTGAACAAGGATCAGGTCGCCCATACCTACGCATTGGAAGCACATGGACTGCCGGATCTGAAATGGCAGGGGCGTCGTGAAATAACGGTTGAAGCAGGCGAAATCCTCAGTATGCCGGTGCAACTGTCCAGCGCGGCCGAATCGCTGCCGTCGAGCTCGCAGGAGATCACGTTCATCCTCTGGGATGTGCATGACGACAGGATTCATGTCGAAACCAGAAGCCGGTTCATCGGCCCGTCCACCCGCTAAGAGCACCGCCATGCCCGCTGCAAGCCCCTGGTACAAGCACCTCTGGCCCTGGATCATCATTGCCATGCTGGGTGGCTCGGTCCTGCTCAGCCTGACCATGGCGGGCATCGCCATCAATCACCCGGACAATCTGGTCACCGACAACTATTACGAAGCGGGCAAAGGCATCAACCGCTCGATCAATCGCGAGATGCTCGCCCAGACCCTCAAGCTGCGCGCCAGCCTGCATCTGGACGACGTGACCGGCGAAGCCGAGCTGCGCCTGAGCGGCAACAGCAATCCCGAAAGACTCGAATTGAACCTCATCTCACCGACCCAGCCGGACAAGGACCGCCGCGTGTTCCTGACCCGCAGCCCGTCCCAGGCCGGTCGCTATGTCGGGCAACTTCAGGACCGGGTCGAAGGCCGCCGCTTCGTCGAGCTGCTGGGCAGTGAAGGCGGCCAGACCTGGCGCCTGTTCGAAGAAGAATGGCTGGGCCGTGACCGCACACTCACGCTGGGTGACGAGCCGTTGCAGGCCGTTCAAGGCCGGAAGGACTGACGTGAAAGCGCCCCTGCTCTGCTATCACTGCGCCCTGCCTGTTCCTGCCGACAGCCGCTTTACTGCCGTGGTGCTCGGTGACACCCGCGAGCTGTGCTGCCCGGGGTGTCAGGCGGTTGTCGAGGCCATTGTCGCGGGCGGTCTGGAAAACTATTACGCGCATCGCAGTGAAACCTCTGCCAACCCGGAAAGCCTGCCCACACGTTTGCTTGATGAACTGGCACTTTACGACCGCCCGGATGTGCAGGCGAGTTTCGTACGGCGTGACGCCGAGGTTTCGCACACCACACTGCTAATTGAAGGCATCAGTTGTGCGGCCTGTGGCTGGCTGATCGAGCAACGGCTAGGAAAGTTACCGGGGGTGGTCGAGGCGCGACTGAACCTGTCGAACCATCGATTGCGGGTGCGCTGGGTCAGCGATCAGGTTGCGTTCAGTCAACTGCTGAACATGCTGCGCGATATCGGCTATGTCGCACATCCCTGGCAGGCCGATCGCGCTGCCGAACGTCTGGCAAACGAGAATCGGCTGGCGCTGAGGCAACTGGGCGTCGCCGGCCTGCTGTGGTTTCAGGCGATGATGGCGACCATGGCGACCTGGCCGGAATTCAATCTGGACCTCAGCCCGTCGATGCATACCATCCTGCGCTGGGTCGCGCTGTTTCTGACCACGCCCATCGTGTTCTACAGCTGTACGCCGTTCTTTCGGGGCGCGCTGCGCGATCTGCGCAGCCGCCATCTGACCATGGATGTGTCGGTGTCGCTGGCCATTGGTACGGCCTACATCGCAGGGTTCTGGACCGCCATCAGTGGAACAGGAGAGCTGTACGTCGATGCCGTCGGCATGTTTGCACTGTTTCTGCTGGCGGGACGCTATCTGGAGCGTAGGGCACGCGAACGCACGGCGGCTGCGACGGCACAACTGGTCAATGTGCTGCCCGCCTCGTGCCTGCGGGTGAACACCGAGGCAAAGACCGAACGCGTTCTGCTCAGCGAGCTGGGCATCAACGATCAGGTGCTGGTGCAGCCCGGCGCAGTGATTCCGGTGGACGGCAAGATTCTCGACGGGCAGTCCAGCGTCGATGAATCATTGTTGACCGGCGAATACCTGCCCCGCACGAGAACCGTCGGTGACAGCGTCACGGCGGGCACGCTCAATGTCGAGAACGCCCTGAAGATCCTGGTGCTCGCGCTGGGTCATGACACCCAGTTGTCTGCCACCGTTCGTTTGCTGGAGCGCGCCCAGGCGGACAAGCCGCGACTGGCCGAAATGGCAGATCGCGCCGCTCAGCTTTTTCTGCTGATTTCACTGATCGCCGCTGCGGTGATCGGCATCGTCTGGTGGCAACTCGACTCATCCCGCGCCCTGTGGATCGTTCTGGCGATGCTGGTCGCCACCTGCCCTTGTGCCCTGTCACTGGCAACGCCCACGGCACTGACTGCGGCGACCGGCACGCTGCACAAACTGGGCCTGTTGGTGACACGCGGCCATGTGCTGGAAGGCCTGAACACAATCGACACCGTCATCTTCGACAAGACCGGAACCCTCACCGAAGGGCGCCTGACAGTGCGGGCTGTCCGTCCAGTGGCAAAGCTGGATGCAGACACGTGCCTGGCGCTGGCCGCCGCGCTGGAGAGCCGCTCCGAACACCCTGTCGCCCGGGCATTTGGCCGTGCATCAATGCAAGCCAGGCAGGTCACGAGTACGCCCGGACGCGGTCTGGAAGGCTGTGTGGATAATCACCACCTGCGCATCGGCCAGCCTGAATTCGTCTGCGCGTTGAGCAATACCCGCGTTCTGACGATGCCGGACGAAACCGGCCAATGGCTGCTGCTAGGCGACACCGAAGGCCCGTTGGCCTGGTTCGCCCTGGATGATCGACTGCGCGACGGTGCCGTTGAACTGTTGCAAGCCTGCCAGGCACGCGGCTGGAAAACCCTGCTGTTGTCCGGAGACAGTTCGCCGATGGTGCAGACGGTGGCAACCGCGCTGGGCATCGACGATGCGCGCGGCGGTCTGCGACCTGAGGACAAACTGGCCATAGTGCAGCAGTTGCAGGCGCAAGGACACGCTGTATTGATGATCGGTGACGGCGTGAACGATGTACCGGCGATGGCCGCAGCCACTGTCAGTGTGGCAATGGGCTCAGCCACCGACCTGACCAAGACCGGGGCTGATGCGGTGCTGCTGTACAACCGCCTGCACAGCCTGATCGAAGCGTTCGGTCTGGCGCGACGTACCCGCCGGGTGATTAGGGAGAACCTGCTGTGGGCCGGCTTGTACAATGGCATGATGCTGCCGTTCGCGGCACTGGGCTGGATCACGCCGGTCTGGGCTGCCATCGGCATGTCAGCAAGCTCGCTGATCGTGGTGCTCAACGCCCTGCGCCTGACCCGTATTCCGGGCTCCAGGCAACAGCTCGCTCCGGAGGTTTCATGCCTGCGCTCTACATCATGATTCCCGCCGCGCTGGTGCTGGTGGCGGTCGCGATCTACGTCTTTTTCTGGGCGGTGGACAGTGGTCAGTACGACGACATGGATGGTCCGGCCCACAGCATCCTGTTCGATGATCAGGACCCCGATCATCAGGCTGCGGCGCAACGCAGCACTCCCGAACCCAAGGCGCAGAATCGTGATCAAGCGCCCGATGCCTGAAGCCCGGCATGCTTGACCTCATCCCACTGCTGCTTTCCGCCCTGGTGCTGGGACTGCTGGGTGGCGGCCATTGCCTTGGCATGTGTGGCGGGCTGATGGGTGCATTGACCCTGGCCATTCCCCGAGAACAACGCACACGCCGACTGCGGCTGTTGATGGCCTATAACCTGGGTCGCATCATCAGCTATGCGATTGCCGGTTTCTTCAGCGGACTGGTCGGCTGGGCAGTGGCGAACAGCCCGGGAGCGACGACAATGCGCGTGATCGCCGCACTGCTGCTGATTGCCATGGGCCTGTACCTCGCCGGCTGGTGGAGCGGTCTGACCCGCATCGAACGCCTGGGCCGAGGCATCTGGCGCCACCTGCAACCCTTTGCCAAACGCCTGCTGCCGATCTCAAGCATGCCCCGCGCTCTGTTGCTCGGGGCACTGTGGGGCTGGCTGCCCTGCGGACTGGTTTACAGCACCCTGCTCTGGGCTGCCAGCCAGGGCAACGCGATCGACAGCGCCTTGCTGATGCTGGCGTTCGGCCTGGGCACCTGGCCGGTGCTGCTCGCCACCGGCATGGCCGCCGAACGCACCACCGCACTGCTGCGTAAACGCAGCGTCCGCGCGGCCGGTGGTGTGCTGGTGATCCTGTTCGGACTCTGGACATTGCCGGGGCCTCATCAGCATTGGCTGATGGGCCATTGATTGACCGGGCCTGTTCGCTGTCGGCCCGCTTGACCCACGTCAACACCCCATAAACACGCCCCTCGTATGCTCCGGCCCTCATCACCCCATCCGGGAAACATGCGCATGCTGGACGTCATTCGTTGGGATTCAGACCTGATCCGCCGCTACGACCTCACAGGCCCGCGTTACACCTCGTATCCGACGGCCGTGCAGTTCAGGACCGATGTTGGCGCTTTCGACCTGTTGCACGCGCTGCGTGACAGTCGCAAGGCCCGGCGGCCGTTGTCGCTGTACGTGCACATCCCGTTCTGCGCCAACGTTTGTCACTACTGCGCCTGCAATAAGGTCATCACCAAGGACCGCGGTCGGGCGCAGGTTTACCTGCAGCGGCTGATGCATGAAATAGAGATGATCGGCTGCCATCTCGATCCCGGTCAGGCGGTCGAGCAATTGCATCTGGGCGGCGGGACGCCGACATTTCTCAGCCATGACCAATTGCGGCAACTCATGGCGCATCTGCGTGCGCACTTCAATCTGTTGCAGGACGACTCGGGAGACTACGGCATCGAGATCGACCCTCGTGAGGCCGACTGGGCGACGATGGGCTTGCTGCGTGAACTGGGCTTCAATCGCGTCAGCCTTGGCGTGCAGGACCTGGAACCTGCGGTGCAGCGTGCGATCAATCGCCTGCAAAGCCTTGAGGAAACCCGGACGCTGGTCGAAGCCGCACGCACGTTGCAATTTCGCTCGGTCAATATCGACCTGATCTACGGTCTGCCCAAACAGACCCTCGACAGTTTTGCCCGTACAGTCGACGAGGTCATCAGGCTGCAGCCGGATCGCCTGTCAGTGTTCAACTACGCGCATTTGCCTGAACGCTTCATGCCGCAAAGGCGCATCGAAAGCGTCGATCTGCCCTGTCCTGAAACCCGGCTGTCGATGCTGGAGCGTACGGTTTCGCAACTGACTCAGGCGGGTTATCGCTACATCGGCATGGATCACTTCGCCCTGCCTGACGATGACCTGGCTATCGCACAGGAAGAACTGACACTGCATCGAAATTTTCAGGGCTACACCACACACGGACATTGCGATCTGCTCGGGCTGGGGGTTTCGGCAATCAGTCAGGTGGGGAATCTTTACAGTCAGAACAGCAGCGATCTGAACGACTACCAGGCCCTGCTGGCAAGCGATCAATTGGCGACCAGACGGGGGCTGTTCTGCAACGAGGATGACCGAATCAGACGCGCAGTGATTCAACAACTGATCTGCCACTTCCACCTGGATTTCGCGAAGATCGGACAGGCCCTGACCATCGATTTCAAATCCTGCTTCAGTGATATCTGGCCTCAACTCGAAGTGATGGCCGAAGACGGGCTGATCGCGCTGGGATCCGACAGTCTTGACGTGCTGCCTGCGGGAAGGCTGCTGGTGCGCGCGGTGTGCAGAGTGTTCGACACCTACCTGTCCCGACAGCACCCGCAACAATTTTCGAAGGTGATCTAGGTTTTGTACGAAAAGTCGGCGAGCGAAGGTCAGGCAAGGCAAAAACAGGCGAGGAAGCGGAGTCTACGTGTTGTAAATGAGCATTCCGATCGGACTCGCGCACGAGCCTGTTTTTAACGCAGCATCACCGAGCGCAGCCACTTTTCGTACAGAGCCTAGGCAAGCCAGGCGTCTTACATTTTGGCCATGATCAGCATGCCCGCCTTGACCTTGTCGTCGTTGCTGGATTTGAGCTTGTTCATCAGTGAGGACAGGTCATCGCTCGATGTACTGATCTGCGCCTGCAACATACTCATCACTGCCTGCAGGCCCGCAGCCTTACTCTTGCGCTCTTCGTCAGTGAGGCTAGGATCCTTGAGGGTCTGCTGGATCTGCACGGTGAGCTCGGCGATCTGTCGTTGCAGTTCGCGAATGGCCTTGAGCAGTTTCTGAACCGACGACGGCAAACCGCTCTGCTCGATGTCCGCATCCTTGGACGAGGACGAGGCGGCTGCCCTTCCTGCAGCCGACAGGTCGACTTTCACGCCTTCTGTCGCAACAGGCGCGGCGTCGACCTTGACCTCCTGAGGCGACCGGGACGTCACCGCTGGTGTGGCGACGGCCAATGTAATAGCGCCTACAGGTGAAGTGGTCAGGGTCATGATCGGACGTCCCGCTGTCATTGAATGAGTACACCGGTATCGGCAGACCGGAAGGAACCTTGATGCCTGACCAGAACTGCGAGGCTGGCCCTACTTGCCTTGGGTGAGTTACCCTTACGACTTATGTGTGTTTTCCCACAAGGAATCAAGTGATGTCCGAGCCCGCCAAGTCACGTGCTTCAACCCAGGCTCATTGCAAGGATTGCAGTCTCGCCCCGCTCTGCCTGCCCCTCTCGCTGAACCTCGAAGATATGGAGTCGCTTGACCAGATCGTCAAGCGCGGCCGCCCGTTGAAAAAAGGCGAGTTTCTGTTTCGCCAGGGCGATACCTTCGAGTCCGTCTACGCCGTGCGCTCCGGCGCATTGAA
Source organism: Pseudomonas sp. CDFA 610 (assembly GCF_021147865.1). Classification (NCBI taxonomy): domain Bacteria; kingdom Pseudomonadati; phylum Pseudomonadota; class Gammaproteobacteria; order Pseudomonadales; family Pseudomonadaceae; genus Pseudomonas; species Pseudomonas sp. CDFA 610. The sequence continues at coordinate 87,071 of NZ_JAGTPM010000006.1, read as the reverse complement.
AACCTACAGCATCAGTGATGCGGGTGAAGAACAGCTCACCGGTTTTCACCTGCCCAGCGAACTGGTCGGCATGTCCGGGATGGACGCACAGGCGTATCCGGTATCCGCGCAGGCGCTGGAAACCACGTCGGTCTGCGAAATCCCGTTCGAACGTCTGGATGAACTTTCGGTGCAGTTGCCGCAGTTGCGTCGGCAATTGATGCGCGTCATGAGCCGCGAGATCCGCGACGATCAGCAAATGATGCTGCTGTTGTCGAAAAAGACCGCCGATGAGCGCATCGCGACCTTTCTGGTCAATCTCTCGGCACGCTTCAGGGCGCGAGGCTTTTCCGCCAACCAGTTCCGCCTGAGCATGTCGCGCAATGAAATCGGCAATTACCTGGGCCTGGCAGTCGAAACCGTTTCTCGCGTATTTACCCGTTTTCAGCAGAACGAGCTGATCATCGCAGAAGGTAAAGAGGTGCATATCCTCGACCCGATCCAGCTCTGCGCACTGGCCGGTGGCGCCATCCAAAGCTGATACGTGCGATCCGGGGCCGGTCGGCTTAAACTGTCGGCCAATCTTGCCCCGGATCACTTTCTGATGATTTTCGATGAATTGAGCTTCAAATCCCTGATACGCCCGGTCGTGGACTTCCCCAAGCCAGGCGTTGTCTTCCGCGACATCACCCCGCTCTTCCAGTCGCCCAAGGCCACCCGCCAAGTGATCGACAGCTTCGTGCAGCGTTATATCGAGGCCGACTTCAGCCACATCGGCGTCATGGACGCACGCGGCTTTCTGATCGGTTCGGTCGTGGCCTATGCGCTGAACAAGCCACTGGTGCTGTTTCGCAAACAGGGCAAGCTGCCGGCTGACGTACTTAGCGAAGGCTATCAGACCGAATACGGCGAGGCGTATCTGGAAGTTCACGCCGACAGCCTCTGCGATGGCGATTCGGTCGTGATGTTCGATGACCTGATCGCTACGGGCGGAACGCTGATCGCGGCCGCCAACCTGATCCGCCGCATGGGCGCCCGGGTCCATGAAGCCGCTGCAATCATTGATCTGCCGGAACTGGGTGGTTCGAAACGTCTTCAGGCCATGGCGATCCCGACCTTCTGCCTGACTGAATTCGCTCTGGACGAACAGTAAGGCATCGCTACAGCAGGACCGAGCCGAACGGAAAATCAAGGGAAGGAAAAAGCCTGGTCGCGAATGGACCAGGCTTGACAGCAGTCAGCTCGCCGGATTGCCGTGAAGCTTGGTCATCAACTGCGCTTCGGCCTGAGTCAGTCCGCAGGACTGAGTCAGCTCGTCAATACTGGCACCCATGCCGACCAGACGCGCAGCCTGGGCAAAGGACAGCGTGGAGGGATCGCGCTGTTCCAGTGCCGTCAGCTTGTCGGGCAACGGCGCGACGATAGCGCGCAGTTCGTGCAGATCCTCACCCATGCGCACTGTACCGCTCTGGAAGTTGTCCACGCGCCGGGCCAACTCCTTGATACGCTGATCACGCAAGGCAGCCGCCTCGTCACGCTCGGCGTCGAGCTTGCGCTGACGCCTGGTATGGGTCAGGAACATTCCCAGGGTGACCACCCAGAGAATGCCCAGAAAGACGACTGCAACCTCAAGAATCAATCAGATGCTCTCCAGCTCGGACCATTCTTCTTCGGACATCATCTTGTCCAGCTCGACCAGAATCAACAGCTCGCCATTCTTGTTGCAGACGCCCTGAATGAACTTGGCCGATTCATCGTTACCGACGTTAGGTGCGGTTTCGACTTCGGACTGACGCAAGTAAACCACTTCCGCCACGCTGTCGACCAGAATCCCGACCACTTGCTTATCGGCTTCAATGATCACGATACGCGTGTTGTCGCTGACTTCAACCGGTGCCAGGCCGAAGCGCTGACGGGTGTCGATCACGGTCACGACATTACCGCGCAGGTTGATGATGCCCAGCACGTAGCTTGGCGCACCCGGTACCGGAGCGATTTCGGTGTAGCGCAGCACTTCCTGGACCTGCATCACGTTGATGCCATAGGACTCATTGTCCAGGCGGAACGTAACCCATTGCAGGATAGGATCTTCGGAACCCTGTGCAGACGACTTATTCATACCCCTAACCCCTCACGTGTGTACTCTGCGGGCGACGCGACTGGCGACGACCCATGATTATTTCGACTTGTTCAACTGCTTGACCGCGCCACTGGCTATCAACTCGGCCAACTCTGCAACGTCCAGCAACGCACACATGTGTTCGATCACTGTGCCCGCCAGCCATGGCCGCTGACCACGCTGTGTGCGCCACTTGATTTCATTCGGATCAAGACGCAAAGAGCGACTGACCTGATGCACCGCCAACCCCCACTCGTACCCCTGAACCGAAATCACATACTGCAAACCCTGGCGAAAATCATCGCGGTAGCGATCAGGCATGATCCAGCGCGCGGTATCCAACACTTTCAGGTTGCCCGCCTGAGAAGGCAGGATTCCGAGAAACCAGTCCGGCTGACCGAACAGAGGTGTCAGCTCCTGCCCTGCCAGCGGATAAATCGACCCCAGGCACACCAACGGCACCGCCAGTGTCAGACCCGCTACATCGAACAGCAGGCATTCGAACGGCTCGGCAGCCCAGGCCGGACGACCATCGCTGGTCGGCGGCGGCGTGGGCGTGCGCTGCGGCACCATGGTGCTCAGCTCGGCAACCGGCTCGACCAACTCGACTGCCGGAATCTGCGCCTCGACTTCAGCCACGATCACCGGTGCAACGTCCAGCACAGGCGCCACAACCGGTGCAGCGACAACCACAGGCACCGCTACTGCGGCAGGGGCGGCGACAGCCACCGCGACCGGTTTTATCTGCGCCTGCCTGCGCGCATCAAAGGCCTGCTCTTCAAGCACCGCCGCCTGAAACTCGTCGATGGTGCTGGCCGGAACCTCCGGTTCTTCGGTCGCGTCCTGAAGCAACGCGTCCAGATAGGACTGCAGAGCCAGCTTGGGTCGTGTTGCAACTTCTACAGGGCGGTTCATACCGGGGCCCAACAAAAAATGGAGCGAGTACAGCCTGATAGAGTTATCGGCCGCATTGAGGCATCACTTGAGCTGACAGCAGAGAAAGAATATGCGCGCATGTCAGGCCACCTGAGCATTGAGTTGCTCGGCGAGCATATGCTTGAGCAATGCCCGATATGCGATCACCCCGCGGCTCTTGCTGTCGTTCTGCGACGGCGTCAGCCCCGCACGGCTGGCGTCGCGCAAACGCGTGTCCACCGGCACATAGGCCTGCCAGACATGCTCGGGAAAACTGTCGCGTAACAGCTTCAAGGTGCCCATGGAGGCTTGAGTACGGCGATCGAACAATGTCGGCACGATGGTGTAAGGCAACGGCACCTTACGGGAGCGGTTGATCATGGTCAGGGTGTTGACCATGCGCTCCAGACCTTTGACGGCCAAAAATTCGGTTTGCACGGGAATCGCCAACTGCTGACTCGCAGCGAGCGCGTTGACCATCAATACACCGAGCAACGGCGGGCTGTCGATCAGCGCATAGTCAAAATCCTGCCACAGCTGGGCGAGGCTCTTGGCAATCACCAGACCCAGACCACTCTGGCCCGGCGACTGTCGTTCCAGAGTCGCCAGCGCCGTACTGGATGGAATCAGCGAAATACGCTGGTCGCTGGTCGGCAACAGGAGCTGGCCCGGAAGCCCGTCAGGAACGGCGCCCTTGTGCAGAAACAGATCGAACGCACTGTGTTCCAGTTCGTCAGGGTTGTGCCCGAAATAGCTGGTCATGGAGCCGTGGGGGTCAAGATCGACCACGACCACGCGCTTGCCCGCATCGGCCAGCAGACCGGCCAGGGCAATGGTCGTGGTGGTCTTTCCGACTCCACCTTTCTGGTTGGCTACTGCCCAGACTCTCATTGATGATTTCCTTCCGTACAGCGACGACCGTACCGATACAATATTAGGGAGCGGGTGACGGAGAATTGACAGTGTTCGCACGTACCGGCGGCTTTGCTGGCACCGGTGCAGTTTGTGTGCCAGCACGCTTCAACGCGGCATCCGGCTGCGCATTCGCGGTGCCGGTACTGGTCAGACTGCGCCGGACATCCAGGTTACGGGATATGACCAGCACGACACGTCGGTTCTTGGCACGCCCTGTAGCGCTGGTGTTCGGGGCAATGGGCTGGAACTCGCCATAGCCGACTGACGCCAGACGCGCCGGGTTGACGCCGTCGATGGCCAGCATGCGGACAATGCTGGCCGAACGTGCCGACGACAGTTCCCAGTTGGTCGGAAACTGCGCCGTACTGATCGGCAGGTCATCGGTGAAACCTTCGACATGGATCGGGTTGTCGAAGCGTTTCACGATGCCAGCGACCTTTTCAATGATCGTGAACGCCTTGTCGCTGGGCATGGCATCACCACTGCCGAACAGCAGACTGGAATTGAGCTCGATCTCGATCCACAGCTCGTTGCCACGCACAGTCATCTGATCGGACTTGATCAGATCGCCAAACGCGTCGCGTACATCCTGGGCAATGGTCTGCAACGGGTCACTGGCTGACGAGGCGATACCGGCGTCGGTTTCCTCGCTGTCTTTGAGCAACGGCTCGGACGGCTTGACCGAGACCGGGCGCTGCTCGCCGATGGGGATCGGCTTCATGGTGCGCTCGGCGTCGTTGAATACGCCGACCAGGGCCTGCGACAGAATTTTGTACTTGCCTTCGTTGACTGACGAAATCGAGTACATCACCACGAAGAACGCGAACAGCAGCGTAATGAAGTCGGCGTAGGACACCAGCCAGCGTTCATGATTTTCGTGTTCTTCGGGCTGACGACGTCGAGCCATGAGGTGTTACTCCATGAAGCCTTGCAGCTTGAGTTCGATGGAGCGCGGGTTCTCACCCTCGGCAATGGACAGCAGACCCTCGAGCAGCATTTCACGGTAACGCGCCTGGCGGTGGGCGATGGCCTTGAGCTTGTTGGCCACCGGCAGCAGGATCAGGTTGGCCGTCGCAACGCCGTAGATCGTGGCAACGAAGGCCACGGCAATGCCGCTGCCCAGCTGACTCGGATCGGCCAGATTGCCCATCACGTGAATCAACCCCATGACCGCACCGATGATGCCCACGGTCGGCGCGTAGCCGCCCATGCTCTCGAAGACCTTGGCGGCCTGGATGTCACGGGTTTCCTGGGTGATGAAATCCACCTCCAGAATGCTGCGAATCGCTTCCGGCTCAGCGCCGTCGACCAGCAACTGCAGGCCTTTGCGGGCATAGCTGTCAGGCTCGGCGTCGGCAACCGTTTCCAGTCCCAACAAGCCTTCCTTGCGGGCAGTCATGCTCCAGCCGATCACGCGGTCAACGCCACCGGCAAGATCGACACGTGGCGGAAACAGCACCCAACGAATGATTTTCATGGCGCGCATGAAGGCGCTCATGGGTGCCTGCAACAGCGACGCTCCCAGCGTACCGCCGATCACGATCAGCGCTGCCGGGCCGTTCAGCAGCGCACTGAGGTGTCCGCCTTCGAGAAAGTTGCCGCCAATGATCGCCACGAACGCCAGGATCAGTCCGATCAGACTCAGTACATCCATCAGAGGCACGCCTCGACCAAATGACGACCGATATCGTCCAGGCTGTAGATCGCGTCCGCCAGCTCAGCCTTGACGATGGCCATCGGCATGCCATAGATCACACAGCTCGCCTCGTCCTGAGCCCAGACCGTGCTGCCTGCCTGCTTGAGCAGACGAGCGCCTTCACGGCCGTCGGCCCCCATGCCGGTGAGCACGACTGAAAGCACCTTGTCGCCATAGGATTTGGCAGCCGACCCGAACGTGATGTCCACGCACGGCTTGTAATTGAGGCGTTCGTCACCGGGCAGAATCTTCACCATGCCACGGCTGTCGACCATCATCTGCTTGCCACCGGGGGCCAGCAGGGCAAGGCCCGGACGCAGCACATCACCATCCTCGGCTTCCTTGACGCTGATCTTGCACAACTTGTCCAGACGCTCGGCAAAAGCCTTGGTGAACGCAGCAGGCATGTGCTGGATCAGCACCAGCGGTGCCGGAAAACTGGCAGGCAGTTGCGTCAGCACACGTTGCAACGCAACGGGACCGCCCGTCGAGGTACCGATGGCAACCAGCTTATAGGCCTTGCGCTTGGGCGCTCCCGAGGTGGTCGGATGGGCTGGCGCAGGAGCATGTGGCTGGGCATGGGCTGCATGAGGCGCAGGCGCTGCGGTGCGCGGCGCAACCGTGCGTGCAGGCATTGTCGATGCAGGTGCCGCGGTACGGGCAGCGGGCGCAGCGGAGGAAGAAACCGGAGCGGCGGAAGTGGAACTTGCTCCACTGAAACGACGGTTACTGCGCGAGATGCTGTTGATCTTTTCGCACAGCAGTTGTTTGACCTTCTGCGGGTTGCGCGAGATGTCTTCAAAATTCTTGGGTAAAAAGTCCACCGCACCGGCGTCCAGTGCATCCAGCGTGACGCGGGCACCTTCGTGAGTCAGTGAGGAGAACATCAATACCGGAGTCGGGATGCGCTGCATGATGTGACGAACCGCCGTAATGCCATCCATCATCGGCATTTCGTAGTCCATCGTGATCACGTCAGGCTTGAGCGCGAGCGCCTGTTCTATAGCTTCCTTGCCATTGGTTGCCGTGCCGACAACCTGGATGTTGGGGTCCGAAGAAAGGATTTCCGTAACGCGGCGGCGGAAGAAACCGGAATCATCCACCACCAGGACCTTGACTGCCATAAACACTCCAATAGGCGCCGCAGGCAGCCGAAGCTGCCCGCAACCCCAGAATCAAATACGCCGTGCGGCGTAACGCTTGAGCATGCTCGGTACATCGAGAATCAAGGCAATGCGACCGTCACCGGTGATAGTGGCGCCCGACATACCCGGCGTACCTTGCAGCATCTTGCCCAGCGGTTTGATCACCACTTCTTCCTGCCCGACCAGTTGATCGACGACAAAGCCGATGCGCTGGGTGCCGACAGACAGAATCACCACGTGCCCTTCACGCTGCTCTTCGTGCGCGGCCGAACTGACCAGCCAGCGCTTGAGGTAGAACAAAGGCAAGGCCTTGTCACGCACGATCACCACTTCCTGACCATCTACGACGTTGGTGGTCGACAGGTCCAGGTGGAAGATCTCGTTGACGTTGACCAGCGGGAAGGCAAAAGCCTGATTGCCCAGCATGACCATCAGGGTCGGCATGATCGCCAGCGTCAGCGGAACCTTGATGACGATTTTCGAGCCCTGTCCCTTGGTCGAGTAGATGTTGATCGAGCCGTTGAGCTGGGAAATCTTGGTTTTGACCACGTCCATGCCCACGCCACGACCGGAGACATCGGAAATCTCGGTCTTGGTCGAGAAGCCCGGCGCAAAGATCAGGTTGTAGCAGTCGGTATCGCTGAGACGGTCCGCAGCATCCTTGTCCATGACACCGCGCTTGACGGCGATGGAGCGCAGCACGTTCGGGTCCATGCCCTTGCCGTCATCCGAGATGGACAACAGGATATGGTCGCCTTCCTGCTCTGCCGCCAGAATCACCTTGCCGCCGCGGGACTTGCCGGTGGCTTCGCGTTCTTCAGGGGTTTCGATACCGTGGTCGACCGCGTTGCGCACCAAGTGGACCAGCGGGTCGGCCAGTGCCTCGACAAGGTTTTTGTCCAGGTCGGTCTCTTCGCCCACCAATTCCAGATTGATCTCTTTCTTGAGCTGGCGAGCCAGGTCACGAACCAGACGCGGGAAGCGGCCGAAGACTTTCTTGATCGGCTGCATGCGGGTTTTCATCACTGCGGTCTGCAGGTCGGCGGTCACCACGTCCAGGTTCGAAACGGCCTTGGACATGGCTTCGTCGCCACTGTTAAGACCCAGGCGAACCAGGCGGTTACGCACCAGCACCAGTTCGCCGACCATGTTCATGATCTCGTCCAGGCGCGCAGTATCGACGCGCACCGTGGTTTCGGCCTCGGTCGCGACCGGCTTTTCGCCCGTCGGGGCGGGAGCACGAGCGGGTGCAGGGGCAGCAGCCTTGGCTGGCGCAGGTTCGGCCTTTGCAGCAGGGGCAGGCGCAGCAGCAGGCTTGGCAGCGGGGGCCGGGGCAGGCTTGGCAGCAGGTGCAGGCGCCTTGGCGACGACCGCGTCAGGCTCGAACTTGCCCTTGCCGTGCAGCTCGTCCAGCAGGCTTTCGAATTCGTGATCGGTGATTTCGTCGGAGGCCGCAGCCTGTGCCGTCGCTGGAGCCTTGGCCGCAACGGCCTCGACAGCCACCGGCGCAACGACAGCAGCGTCGAACGACCCTTTGCCATGCAGTTGATCCAGCAATGCTTCGAACTCGTCGTCAGTGATCTCGTCACTGGCCGGTGCGCTGCCGCCAGCCTTGGCCGCAGGGGCCGGTGCTGGAGCGGCATCGGCGGCAAACTTGCCCTTGCCGTGCAACTGATCGAGCAGGGATTCGAATTCCTGATCGGTGATCTCGTCGCTCGACGAGGCCTGAGCGGCCGGGGCCGCAGCAGGTGCTGCAATCGGCCCGGAGCCGTGCAGCGAATCGAGCAACTGTTCGAATTCATGGTCCGTGATGTCGTCGCCGCCAGCCGCCTCGGCAACCGGAGCAGCCGATTCGGCGACTTCAGCCACAGGTTCAGGCTCGGCAACTGCGACTTCGTCATTGGACTGTGGTTCAGCCAGACGGGACAACGCCGCCAGCAGCTCCGGCGTCGCAGGCGTCAGGTCAGTACGTTCGCGCACCTGGCCGAACATGCTGTTGACGGTGTCCAATGCTTCCAGGACCACGTCCATGAGCTCGGAATCAACGCGACGCTCACCCTTGCGAAGGATGTCGAACACGTTTTCGGCGATATGGCAGCACTCCACCAGCTCATGAAGCTGGAGGAAGCCGGCGCCCCCTTTTACAGTGTGAAAACCGCGAAAAATTGCATTGAGCAGATCAGCATCATCCGGTCGGCTTTCCAGCTCGACCAATTGCTCTGACAACTGCTCCAGAATTTCGCCGGCCTCTACCAGAAAATCCTGAAGGATTTCTTCATCGGCGCCGAAGCTCATGGGGGTGCTCCCTAAAATTAACCGTCAACAGACCTAGAAGCCGAGGCTCGATAGCAGATCGTCTACATCATCCTGTCCGGATACGACGTCTTCACGTTTATCGGCATGAATCTGCGGACCTTCACCCTTGGCGAGATGTTTTTTAGGATCTTTTTCCGCAAGGATGGATTCTTCGTCATGTTCGATACCCGCAAAGCGATCGACATGGCTGGCCATGAGCACCAGTTTGAGCAAATTGCCTTCCACTTCAGTGACTAACTGCGTGACACGCTTGATCACCTGACCGGTAAGGTCCTGGTAATCCTGGGCGAGCAGAATGTCATTGAGGTGAGCGGAAACCTCGTGAGTCTCCTTTTCGGTACGCGTCAGAAAACCATCGACCCGCTTGGCGAGATCGCGAAATTCCTCGGCACCGATTTCGCGGCGCATGAAACGTCCCCAGTCTTCGCTCAACGCCTTGGCGTCGGAACTCAGACCGTTCATGACCGGCGTGCTTTCCTCGACCAGGTCCATGGTGCGGTTGGCCGCATTTTCGGTCAGTCGCACGACGTAACCCAGACGCTCGGTGGCATCCGTGATCTGCGATACCTCTTCGGCCTGAGGCATGTGCGGATCGATCTGGAAGTTGACGATTGCACTGTGCAGCTCACGAGTCAGCTTGCCCACTTCCTGATAGAGGCCGCGGTCGCGTGTCTGGTTGAGCTCATGGATCAGTTGCACAGCTTCGCCGAAACGGCCTTTTTCAAGGCTGGTAACCAGTTCCTGCGCGTGTCTTTTCAGGGTCGACTCAAAGTCGGCCATCGAATCATTGTTATCCATAGCGCCCTCGCGGCATGCATCAGCTATTGACGCGTTCAAAGATCTTTTCGATCTTCTCTTTCAGCGCTTGAGCCGTGAATGGCTTGACCACGTAACCGTTAACACCGGCCTGTGCAGCTTCAATGATCTGCTCACGCTTGGCTTCGGCAGTGACCATCAGCACCGGCAGGCTCTTGAGGCGCTCGTCTTGACGGACCTGGCGCAACAGATCGATACCGGACATGCCAGGCATGTTCCAGTCCGTCACCAGAAAGTCAAAGGCACCGCTCTGCAACATCGGCAGCGCGGTCAGACCGTCATCCGCTTCCGATGTGTTGGTGAACCCCAGATCACGCAACAGGTTCTTGATGATCCGCCTCATCGTTGAGAAGTCATCAACGATGAGGATTTTCATGTTCTTGTCCAATTCGACCTCCAAGCAGTCTTTAACGCGTTCAGCACCTGAACACGCTGTTCACTCAATACTGGCACAGCACACCCCCGGCTGTACGAAACGACGACGGGCTTGGCAAAACGACAGGTACAGACCTGAACGAACAGCCCATCGAGGCACCGCCCGACAGGCTCCTGCCTTGTCTATCCTGTTACCACGTAACGCTCTGCACAGCCGGCTTGAAGTCACTGTGCGGACCAGGCCGCACCTTGACTGTCAACGCGCTCGCCACTCCCCCAAACGCCCTCGCAAACGAGCTGCGCACTGGCTGTGTAACTGACTGACCCGCGATTCGCTGACACCCAGGACCTCTCCGATTTCCTTGAGGTTCAGCTCTTCGTCGTAGTACAGCGCCAAGACCAGACGCTCACGCTCCGGCAGATTGGCAATCGCATCGGCCAGGGCTGCCTGGAAGCGCTCGTCTTCCAGGTCCCGTGACGGTTCAAGCGAACCGCTGGCACCGTCCTCGTGCAGCCCTTCGTGATCGCCGTCCTGAAGCAGGTCGTCGAAACTGAAGAGGCGGCTGCCCAAGGTATCATTCAAAATCCCGTAATAATCATCGAGACTCAACTGGAGTTCGGCAGCAACCTCGTGATCTTTAGCGTCACGTCCGGTTTTCGCTTCAATTGCGCGAATTGCGTCGCTTACCATGCGCGTATTGCGGTGGACCGAGCGAGGCGCCCAGTCCCCCTTGCGCACTTCGTCGAGCATGGCGCCACGAATACGGATACCCGCATAGGTCTCGAAACTCGCACCTTTGGTGGAGTCGTATTTGGTAGAGACTTCCAGCAGGCCGATCATGCCGGCCTGGATCAGGTCCTCGACCTGCACGCTGGCTGGCAAGCGGGCCAGCAAGTGATAGGCGATGCGCTTGACCAAGGGCGCATAACGCTCGATCAGCTCATACTGCGAATTCCGGGAAGCCTTGCTGTACATCTGGTAGCCGCTCGCTGTCATTGGACAGGCCCCGCACTGGTCTGGTGAACGAGTCGTTCAACGAAAAATTCAAGGTGACCCCTTGGATTGGCCGGCAACGGCCAGGTATCGACCTTTTGAGCAATGGCCTTGAATGCCAGCGCGCATTTGGAACGCGGGAAGGCTTCGTAGACGGCACGCTGTTTCTGTACGGCCTTGCGCACGCATTCGTCGTAAGGCACAGCCCCGACATACTGCAGCGCCACATCCAGAAAGCGGTCCGTGACCTTGGTCAGCTTGGCGAACAGATTGCGGCCTTCCTGCGGGCTCTGGGCCATGTTGGCCAGCACCCGGAAGCGATTCATGCCGTAGTCGCGGTTGAGCAACTTGATCAGTGCGTAGGCATCCGTGATGGACGTCGGCTCGTCGCAGACTACCAGCAAGACTTCCTGCGCGGCGCGTACGAAGCTGACCACCGATTCACCGATGCCTGCCGCCGTGTCGATCACCAGTACATCGAGGTTGTCGCCAATTTCACTGAACGCCTGGATCAGACCTGCGTGCTGGGCAGGCGACAGATGAACCATGCTCTGAGTGCCGGAAGCGGCAGGCACGATGCGAACGCCGCCCGGCCCCTGAAGAAGCACGTCGCGCAATTCGCAACGGCCTTCTATGACATCGGCGAGCGTGCGTTTGGGTGTCAGCCCAAGCAGAACATCGACATTGGCCAGACCCAGATCGGCGTCAAGAAGCATGACGCGTCGACCGAGTTCAGCCAGGGCCAGTGAAAGGTTCACTGACACGTTAGTCTTACCGACGCCACCTTTGCCGCCGGTCACCGCAATAACCTGTACGGGATGCATGCTGCCCATGTTATTTCTTTACCTTGTCTTGCGTAGACCGAAGCCACATTGGGGGCTGCACGTTCGCGAACGAACAATGCCTGGCAGACCATCGATGCAGGGACATTCCAATAGTCTCCATCACTTAACCTACCCTTTTGCCAGGTGAGTGATAGAGGTCGGCAAACATATCAGCCATCGCTTCTTCGCTAGGCTCATCCTGCATTTGCACGCTGACCGCACGGCTCACCAGTTGGTGACGACGCGGAATGTGCAAATCGTCAGGAATCCGTGGTCCGTCCGTGAGGTAGGCCACCGGCAATTCGTGACTGATCGCCAGGCTAAGAACTTCACCCAGGCTGGCGGTTTCATCCAGCTTGGTCAGAATGCATCCGGCCAGGCCACAACGCTTGTAACTGTGATAAGCCGCTGTCAGTACCTGCTTCTGGCTGGTTGTGGCCAGTACCAGGTAGTTACGCGATTTGATGCCGCGACCTGCCAGGCTTTCCAGTTGCATGCGCAACGCAGGATCACTGGCTTGCAGTCCGGCAGTGTCGATAAGGACCACACGCTTGCGCAGCAGAGGCTCGAGAGCCTGTGCCAGCGACTGACCGGGATCGACGTGAGTCACCGGCACGTTGAGAATACGGCCCAGTGTCTTGAGCTGCTCCTGGGCACCGATGCGGAAGCTGTCCATGCTGACCAGCGCGATGTTCTGCGCGCCGTACTTCAGCACGTAACGGGCGGCCAGCTTGGCCAGCGTGGTGGTCTTGCCCATGCCGGCAGGACCGACCATGGCAATAACACCGCCCTCTTCCAGCGGTTCGACATCAGGCACGGCAATCATGCGCGCCAGATGGGCCAACAGCATGCGCCAGGCCTGACGGGGCTCGTCAATGTCCGGAATCATCGACAGCAGGTCACGCGACAACGGACCGGACAGGCCGACGCGTTGCAGGCGACGCCACAGGTTGGCCTGTTGCGGACGGCTGCCCTGCAACTGGGTCCAGGCCAGGGAGCCGAGCTGGACTTCCAGCAGCTCGCGCAGGCCGTTCAATTCGGAGCGCATCGACTCGAAGGCACGCTGACCGCCCGCGGGCTCGGCGGCCGGGGCCGGCGCGTAGGCAAACGGACGTGGCGGCTCTTCGAGTGTCGGCTCGATGTGGGTGTCGGTCGCGCTGATCGGCTTGCCGGAAAACAACTGAAGATTGACCGAGGCATCGCTGTCGCTGCGGTTGTTCAGTTCAGCCTGCGCAGAGACGATGCGCGACTGGGTCTTGCGCAACTCGTCTTCGAGTTCCATGTTCGGAACGCGGGGTGCCAGCGCAGAGAGTTTGTAATCCAGCGCGGCGGTCAGTTCGACGCCCCCGGCGATGCGGCGGTTGCCAATGATGGCCGCCTCAGCGCCCAGCTCATCGCGAACCAGCTTCATGGCTTGACGCATATCGGCGGCGAAAAATCGCTTAACTTGCATGACTCACTACCTCAGCCGTTGGGCCCGACAGTCGCTACGATGGTTACTTGCTTGTTGTCAGGAATTTCCTGATACGCCAGAACATGCATGCTCGGTACAGCCAATCGTCCAAATCGTGACAGCATCGCCCGAATCGGACCCGCTACCAGAAGGATTACCGGCAACCCTTGCATCTCCTGACGCTGGGCCGCTTCGATCAATGAACGCTGGAGCTTTTCAGCCATGCTCGGCTCAAGCAGAACGCCTTCTTCCTGACCCTGACCAGCCTTCTGCAAACTATTGAGCAATATCTGTTCCAACCTTGGTTCCAGCGTGATGACAGGCAGCTCCGGCTCAACGCCTACAATGCTTTGCACGATTGCGCGACTCAGACCGACGCGGACCGCCGCCACCAAAGCGGCGGTATCTTGACTCTTCCCGGCGTTGTTGGCGATGGCCTCTGCAATGCTGCGGATGTCGCGTACCGGTACGTGTTCGGCCAGCAGCGCCTGCAGCACATTGAGCAACGACGACAGCGACAGCACACCTGGAACCAGCTCTTCAGCCAGCTTCGGCGAGCTTTTGGCCAGCAATTGCATCAATTGCTGGACCTCTTCATGACCAATCAGCTCATGCGAGTGCTTGTACAGGATCTGGTTAAGGTGAGTCGCCACTACCGTGCTGGCGTCCACCACCGTGTAACCGAGAGACTGAGCCTGACTGCGCTGGCTGATTTCGATCCACACTGCCTCCAGGCCGAATGCCGGATCTCTGGCGGTGATGCCGTTCAGCGTGCCGAATACCTGACCAGGGTTGATCGCCAGTTCGCGATCGGGGTAGATCTCGGCCTCGGCCAGAATCACGCCCATCAGCGTCAGACGATAGGCGCTGGGCGCCAGATCGAGGTTGTCGCGGATGTGGACGGTCGGCATCAGAAAGCCAAGCTCCTGGGAGAGCTTCTTGCGCACGCCCTTGATACGCGCCAGCAACTGACCACCCTGATTGCGGTCCACCAGCGGAATCAGGCGATAACCCACTTCCAGACCGATGATGTCGATCGGCGTCACGTCATCCCAGCCCAGCTCCTTGGAATCCTGAACGCGGGTCGGTGACGGCAACAGATCCTGCTGACGCTGAACTTCGGCCAGCGCCTCGAACTTCACCTGATTCTCTTTCTTCCACAGCAGGTAGGCACCACCAGCCGCTACCAGACCAAGGCCGATAAAAGCAAAGTGCGGCATGCCCGGCACCAGGCCCATGACGATCATGATGCCGGCCGATACACCCAGCGCCTTGTAGGAAGAGAACATCTGGCGATTGATCAGCTTGCCCATCTCTTCCGAACCGGAAGCACGGGTCACCATGATCGCGGCAGCGGTGGACAGCAGCAGTGATGGCAATTGCGCCACCAAACCGTCACCGATGGTCAGCAAGGTGTAAACGCGGCCTGCATCGCCGAACGTCATGTTGTGCTGCAGGATACCCACCAGCATGCCGCCGATGAGGTTGATGAACAGAATCAGCAGGCCGGCAATCGCATCGCCGCGCACGAACTTGCTGGCACCGTCCATGGAACCGTAGAACTCGGCCTCCCCGGCGACTTCTGCACGACGGCGTTTTGCTTCAGGCTGATCGATGAGGCCGGCGTTGAGGTCGGCGTCGATTGCCATTTGTTTGCCTGGCATCGCATCAAGGGTAAAACGAGCGCTTACTTCGGAGATACGCCCTGCGCCCTTGGTGATCACCACGAAGTTGATGATCATCAGAATCGCGAACACCACGATACCGACCACGTAGTTACCGCCGATCACGACCTCACCGAAGGCCTGGATCACCTTGCCTGCGGCAGCGTGTCCATCCTGGCCATGCAGCATGACCACCCGTGTCGAGGCAACGTTCAGTGCCAGACGCAGCAGCGTGGCGACAAGGAGAATGGTCGGGAAAACCGAGAAATCCAGAGGCCGCAACGCGTACACGCAGACCAGCAGCACGACGATGGACAGTGCGATGTTGAACGTGAAGAGCACGTCCAGCAGAAACGGCGGAATAGGCAACATCATCATTGCCAACATGATCAGCAGCAACAGCGGCACGCCCAACTGACCACGGCCGAGGCCTGCAATGTTGCTGCGTGCGCTACTGAGTATCTGAGAGCGTTCCACCGATTCTTTACCTGCGCACTGGATCAAAACTTTGACGCCGACAGCGTCCTTGAACAGACCTGTTGCAAAAAGCTGTCCAACTTTTCAAAAGCCAGTGAATACGGGTGTGAAACGGCAGAAAAGCAGCATTGAGAGGCAAAGGAACGGGAGGCGGATTGCTGGCGAAAGGATCGACGAGGCGTATCAGACAATCAGGAGTCGCGCTGCAGGTCCGGCGGGATCGGTACGTCGCCCAGCGGATCCGGACGCTTGCCCTGACCTGCATGGTACTGACGGATCTGATAGACGTAAGCCAGCACCTGAGCCACGGCCAGGTACAGTCCTGCAGGAATTTCCTGTTCCAGCTCGGTGCTGTAGTAGATGGAGCGCGCCAGACCGGGAGATTCCAGAATCAGGATCTGATTATGGGCGGCGATCTCGCGAATTTTCAGCGCGATCAGATCAGTGCCTTTGGCCAGCAACATCGGCGCCCCGCCCTTCTCGGGATCGTACTTGAGCGCTACGGCGAAGTGAGTCGGGTTGGTGATGATCACGTCGGCCTCGGGGATCGAGGCCATCATCCGGCGTTGCGACATCTCGCGCTGCAGTTGACGGATACGCTGCTTGACCTCCGGACTGCCCTCGCTGTTCTTGTGCTCGTCGCGCACCTCCTGCTTGGTCATCAGCAGCTTCTTGTGCGCTTCCCACAATACAAACGGAACGTCGGCAGCAGCGATGAACATCAGGCCGCAGGCCATCCAGAAACTGCTCCAACCCACCACCTGGAGACTGTGGATGATGGCTTGCTCCAGAGGCTCGTGCGCGATAGCCACCAGATCGTTGCGCTCCTTGCCGAGCACCACCAGCGCCACTGCGAGAATGATCAGGAATTTGGCGAGCGACTTGAGCAGTTCCACCAGCGCGTGAGGAGAAAACATACGCTTGAGACCCGCCGCCGGGTTCATGCGGCTGAACTTGGGGGCCAGCGACTTGGTTGCAAACAGCCAGCCGCCGAGCATGATCGGACCGACCAGCGCAGCCAGGAGCATGGCAATCAGAAACGGCAGCACCACCACCATCGCATGCATGCCGGAGGTGAGCAGTGCCTTGCCCATGTAATCCTGGTCCATCAGGGTTTCACGGGTGATGGTGAAGTTGTCGCGCATCAACTCGAACATCATCTGCGCGATGCCGCCACCAAACATCAACGCCCCGCCCGACCCCATCAGCATCACCACCAGCGTGGTCAGCTCTTTGGAGCGTGCAATCTGACCGTCAGCCCGAGAGTCACGGACCTTTTTCTCCGTGGGTTCTTCTGTCTTGTCCTGGCCATTCTCGTTTTCAGCCATTTCAACGAGCCCTCACCATGTCGCGCAGTGCCTGCAGAGCCTGACTGGCAAGGGGCTGATATTGATTGAGAATATCGCCCATGGTCATCCACAGAATGACCATGCCCAGCACCAGCGTCAGCGGAAAACCGATGGAAAAGATATTGAGCTGCGGCGCCGCACGCGTCATTACGCCAAATGCGATGTTGATGACCAGCAGCGCGGTGATCGCCGGCAGCACCAGCCTGAGCCCCGAACTCATGACCCAGCCAAGCCCGGTCGCAAGCTCCCAGAAGTTATTGACCAGCAGACCGCTGCCAACCGGCATGGTGGTGAAGCTTTCAACAAGAATTTCCAACACCACCAGATGACCGTTCATGGCCAGAAACAGCAGCGTCACCAGCATGGTGAAAAACTGCCCGATGGTGGCCGATGAGACGCCGTTGGTAGGGTCGACCATCGAGGCGAAGCCCATACCCATCTGAGTCGAGATGATCTGCCCTGCCACCACGAAGATATGGAAAAACAACTGCAGAGAGAGCCCCATCCCTGCGCCGATGATGATTTGCTCGCCAATCAACAACAGCGCACTCAGATCCAGAGCCTGCACCGTAGGCATCGCAGGCAATACGGGCGCGACAACCACCGTCATGGCCACGGCAAAATACAGGCGCACGCGTCGTGGAACCAGCGTCGTGCCAATGATCGGCATGGTCATCAACACCGCGACGATACGAAACAGCGGCAGCATGAAGCTGGCGACCCAGGTGCTGATCTGGGCGTCGGTCAGCGCGAGCATCGGCTGCATGCAGCGTCAGCCGATCACGGTCGGAATGCTGGTATACAACGACAGCATGTATTCCATGAAGACTTTCAACAGCCAGGGACCGATCACGATCAGCGTGATCAGCATGACGATCAGACGCGGCAGAAAGCTGAGCGTCTGTTCGTTGATCTGGGTCGCAGCCTGAAACATCGCCACCAGCAGACCACAGATCAGACTCGGCACCACCAGGATCGCAACCAGCATGGTGGTCAGCCATAACGCTTCACGAAACAGATCGACGGCTACTTCCGGCGTCATCGGGCAGACTCCTCAGCGAAACGACTCATACACCACCAAAACTGCCAGCCAGTGTACCGACGATCAGCGCCCAGCCGTCCACCAACACGAACAGCATGATCTTGAACGGCAGGGAAATGATCAGCGGCGAAAGCATCATCATACCCATCGCCATCAGCACACTGGCCACGACCAGATCGATGATCAGAAACGGAATGAAGATCATGAAGCCAATCTGAAACGCAGTCTTCAGCTCGGAAATAACGAAAGCCGGTACCAGAATGTTCAGCGGTGCGGCGTCCGGCGTGGGAATGTCGGTACGCTTGGACAGACGCATGAACAGTTCAAGATCGCTGGTACGCGTCTGCGCCAGCATGAAATCCTTGATCGGCACCTGCGCCTTGGCGACTGCATCCTGCGCCGTGAGCTGCTCGGCCAGATAAGGCTGCAAAGCGTCCTGATTCACCCGGTCGAACACTGGCGCCATGATGAACATGGTCAGAAACAGCGCCATGCCGGTCAGGATCTGGTTCGACGGCGTCTGCTGCAGCCCCAGAGCCTGTCGCAGAATCGAGAAGACGATGATGATCCGCGTGAAGCTGGTCATCAGCATCACGAACGCCGGGATAAAGCTCAGCGCGGTCATGATCAGCAGGATCTGCAGACTGACCGAATACTCCTGCTGGCCGTCCGCCCCGTTGGACAGGGTGATTGCCGGAATCGACAGCGGATCGGCCGCCCACGCGACCGGTGCAATCATTACCAGCAACAGCAGTATCAGGAAACGCAAGGCGCCCATTACTTCTTGTCCTTATCCTTGCCCATCAAGTCCAGCAGACGCTGAGCGAACTCGGGCGTCGCCTGCTCCCTGACCGGGACCTGCACAGGCTCCTTGAGCACATGCAGGGTGGTGATGTTGCCTGGTGTGATGCCCAGCAGAACCTGTTCATTGCCCACCTGAACCAGCACCAGACGATCACGCGGCCCGATGGCTCGTGTGCTCACCAGTTCGATAATCTGACTGTTATTGGGCCCGACCCGCTGAACCCGTCGCATGACCCAGGCCAGCGCGAAAATCAGGCCGACCACCAGCAAAAGCCCCAGCAACAGCTGCATCACCTGACCACCCATGCCGCTGGACACGGTATTGGCCACGGCGGGCGCTGCCTGCGCAGCGGGCTCGGCGGCCAACGCCAGCGACGGCAGCATCAGCAGAACACTCAACAAGCGCTTCACTTAACGCAGCTTCTTGATGCGTTCACTCGGGCTGATCACGTCAGTCAGGCGTATGCCGAACTTTTCGTTGACCACCACCACTTCCCCGTGGGCAATCAGCGTACCGTTGACCAACACGTCCAGCGGTTCGCCTGCCAGACGGTCGAGTTCGATGACTGATCCCTGGTTGAGCTGCAACAGGTTGCGAATGTTGATGTCGGTGCTGCCCACTTCCATGGAAATCGACACCGGAATATCCAGAATCACATCCAGGTTCGGACCGTCCAGAGAAACCGGTCCGTTGCTTTTCGGCACGCTGCCGAACTCTTCCATGGTCATGCGATTGGTCGCATTGCCCGCATCCGCAGCCAGCAGCGCGTCGATATCGTCCTGACCACCTTCGCCCGCCTCGCCCAGTGCAGCAGCCCATTCATCGGCCAGCGCCTGATCTTCAGCAGACGTCATATCGTTTTCATCAGCCATCGGTAGTCCTCTGCAAGCAGTGATTCAATTACGCAACAATGTTCCGACGTCGACCTGGCAGGTCAACGTCGCGCTATGGGTTCAATTACCTGCAGGGCCATCTTGCCCTTGTGCGAGCCGAGCTTGACCTTGAACGAAGGCACACCGTTGGCCCGCAGGACCATCGACTCGGCCAGTTCGATCGGGATCACATCACCGGGACGCATATGCAGGATGTCGCGCAACGGCAATTGACGCTGCGCAATGGTGGTACTGAGCGGCACATTGACGTCCAGCACGTCTTCCTTGAGCGCGTTGACCCAGCGCTCGTCCTGATCGTCCAGGTCCGACTGGAAACCGGCGTCGAGCATTTCCCGGATCGGCTCGATCATGGAGTACGGCATGGTTACGTGCAGATCGCCGCCACCGCCATCGAGTTCGATGTGGAAGGTGGAAATGACCACCGCCTCGCTAGGCCCGACGATATTGGCCATGGCCGGATTCACTTCCGAGTTGATGTACTCGAAGTTCACTTCCATGATCGCCTGCCAGGCTTCTTTCAGGTCGATGAACGCCTGATCCAGCACCATTCGCACCACACGCAGCTCGGTCGGCGTGAACTCACGCCCTTCGATCTTGGCATGACGGCCGTCGCCACCGAAAAAGTTGTCCACCAGCTTGAAGACCAGCTTGGCATCGAGAATGAACAGTGCCGTGCCGCGCAGCGGCTTGATCTTGGCCAGGTTCAGACTGGTCGGCACGTACAGCGAATGCACGTACTCGCCGAACTTCATCACCTGGACACCGCCCACCGCTACGTCCGCCGAGCGGCGCAACAGGTTGAACATGCTGATGCGGGTGTAACGGGCAAATCGCTCGTTGATCATTTCCAGGGTCGGCATACGCCCCCGGACGATCCGGTCCTGACTGGTCAGGTCATAACTTTTGACGCTTCCAGGCTCGCCGGGGCTTTCGGTCTGGACCATACCATCGTCAACGCCATGCAGCAGCGCGTCGATTTCATCCTGGGACAGCAGGTCTTGCACAGCCATGTCGAGGTCCTACTGCAATACGAAATTAGTGAACAGCAGCTGTTCGATCACAGTCTTGCCAAGTTCTTTCTGCGCCACTTCCTGAATGCTGGCGGTTGCCTTCTGACGCAGCATTTCCTGGCCGATCGGCGAGGCCAGCGACTCGAAAGGGATGGCCGCGAACAGCATGACCAGGTTGTTGCGAATCACCGGCATGTGCACTTTCAAGGCTTCCATGTCCGCAGCATTGCGACCCAGCATGGTGATGCTGACCTGCATGTAGCGCTGACGGCCATTGGCATTGAAGTTAACGACGAAAGCAGGTGTCAGCGGTTCGAAAACCGCCACTGGCTTGGCGTTGGCCGCGGCCGCAGCAACTGCCGGATCAGGCGCGCTTTCGCTCTTGTGCATGATGAACCAGGTTGCACCCACTGACAGACCGACAGCGAGCAGCAAGGCCACAACCGCTACGATGATGAGCTTGAGTTTGCCTTTGGAAGCGGGGTCTTTAACTTCTTCGCTCTTCGCCATGCCAATAATCCGTCACTATTCAAGGGGTCTTCAATACGTGACAGGGGCAGAGCAAGTGTTATGCCAGAGTTGGCAGAAGGGAGGCGGATCGGACTCAAACGAGTTTTCAGCCATGGCAGCACGCGCGCTCAAGGGCGCTCAAACGGCTGAAGACATAGAGTTTGCGAAAGGCCGACTACGCCCTTCGCTCAGAAGCAGACTTCAGCGCACCTTCAGAAGCTGGGGGTCAAGCCGCAGCTCCCACCGAATCAAGCGTAGTAATCGATCTCGCTGGTACCGATCACGCGCGCTGCCGGCTGACTTACAGGAACGGCGGCATCTGCAATGGAAACGTCGTCAGCACTGTCACCCAAGCCCGTTCCACCACCACGTCCGCCGCGTTGAGCCCGGCTGGCCTGCTCCTGAGCCTGTTGCTGGGCCTGCTGTTGCGACTGGTCCGAAACATTCACGTCCACCTGACCCAGCCCTTGCTGGCTGAACGAGTCACGCAGACGCGACATCTGGCTTTCAAGCGCTTCACGCACGCCCAGATGGGCACTCATGAACGTCACCTGAGTCTGTTGATCCGGCGCCATATTGACGCGAATATCAAGGCGCCCGAGTTCCGCCGGCTCCAGCTTGATTTCGGCCGACTTCAGGTTCTGGCTCGACAGGTACATGACCCGGTCCACCACACCCTCGGTCCAGCCACTCTGGTGCATGGCCAGCGGCTGACTCATCAACGGCGTTGCCGCCGGCGTCGCTGCAGCCCTGGCAGGCTGTGCAGCCTGACTCAGAGCCGCCAGACGATCGGCAAAGTTATCAACCCGCGTGTCACCTGCGGCGCTTTTCACATCCTTCAGGCCTTCACCGATGAGACCGCTGAACGACTTGTCACTGCTTTCGGTACTGCTGTCATCAGAGGGCAACTGCTCGCTGACCAGCGACAGGTTATTGGCGATATTCTGTGACGGGTCCGCTTCGGCATTGGATGGCGTCGCCTTGCTGGCGGCGTGAGCATTCTGGGCCGCCATCTGCGTTCTGGCGCTGGCGTTTTCCAACGCCAACTGCACTGCCTCAAGACCGTCGAGCGGATCTGCCTCAGGATCAAAGGCAGCGTCAACCACTGCTGGTGGCGCCGCTTTCGCTCCGGCAGCCAGCTCAACCACAGGCGAAGCCTTGGTATCGGCAACCGCAGGCTTGGCAATCGCAGGTGCAACAGGCGTCTGTGCGGTCATGGCCTGCAATGCGGGATTCAGCGCCGGATCAGCAACCGGCAACGTCTCGCCGTCGGCCAGCGTATCGGTCAGTACCTGATCGTCCGCGGCCTGGTCGGCTGCTGCCTGATCTTCATCGGCAGTAGCGGTGGTTGCGTTGGCAGGCAAACCGTTGCCGCTATCGGCAACGGATGAGGTATTTGTGGCAGCACCTTGATCGGCGGAGGGCTTGTCCTTGCCGCTTGCGACCTTGTCCGAGCCGGAAGCGGCCTTGTCCCTTGCCGATTTCACAGGCACATCATCGCGCGCAGAAGCCGTATCCTTTGCCTGTTTGGCATAGACATTGGAGAAGCTGGAGGCCTCATCCTTGCCGGCGTCGGCAGGCTTGACCGCATTGTTGGCCGCGCTGGACCTGGAGGTCGCAGCGGCATTGGCCTGAAGAAGCGCATTGGTGGCGAGGGGCATTTCGGTCTCCGCATAAACAGCTGGTTACCGAATTACTAGCAAGATGCAGGCCAACCCTCAAAGAGCAGTCTGGACGTCATCTGCCGGACAGGGTCCAAGCGCTTAATTGACGAAGAACTGGCGCTCTGCATCGAACAGCCGGCGGATAGTCGCGTACTCGCTGTCGATACTGCCGATCAGCTCTTCCAGACCCTCACGTCGTTGTTGACGGGCGCGCTCCTCAAGCTCGCGACATAGCTCGGAAAGCCGTAGCGCTCCCATGTTACTGCTGCTGCCTTTGAAACTGTGGGCGTTCAGGCTCAGCGTTTCCAGGTCAGGCCCATGGAGCTCAAGCGCCAGACGCATCTGGGAAAGGCGCTGCTCGGAGTCCTTGAAGAAAACATCCAGCAACGTGGGATACTCATCTTCCATGACTTCCTGCAGGGTACTCAAAACGTTGTAATCCAGATGAACAGACACTTGCTCACTCCTTGATCAAGACTCCAGGGCGCGATTATGCCACTCACGTCCAGGAAAATTCCACGCAGGCGATCCTGCCATCCGTGGACCATCGGGCCTGCCGACTCAGTTCACATACCAACCTGATGCCGCGCCCATACAAACCGTCAATGACAGGTGTATGGTCGATCACCTGCTGCGCATCGAAACCGTTGCCGCTGTCTTCGACACTCAAGGTAAGACGGCCACCCTGCCCTACAGGTTCAATTCTCAGGGTCATGCAGATAAATCCGTCACGAAGATTCTCGAGACGCTCGGCACGCAGCTCATAGTAGCGGGCAAAACCGGCAGCATCATGCTTGAGCGCCGAATCGAGCCCCAGTACACCGTGCTCGAGGGCGTTGCTGTACAACTCACCCATTACCGCATGCAGCGCACCGCCCTGGCTGCGCAGGCCGTGAACCTCCAGAAGCAACTGCAGAACGTAAGGCACAGGATTGAACCGCTTGAGGGTGGAGCCGCGAAATTCGAAACTGGCCGACCAGTCCAGAGGGCTTGAGGCGCCGCTGTCGGAGTACGTGGGCAGCGGCAATGGATCCAGCGGCTCGTCGATCACTGTGATTTCCAGCAGGCTGACGTCATCACGCGCCTTGCCGCCGAAGTCGTTCAGCGCCTGAAGGATTTCCTGGATCAGAAACGCGGGCCGGTCATTGGCGGCCAATACATCTCGCAGTCGCTGCACACCGAAAAGCTGATCATGGCTGTCGCTGGTATCGAGCACCCCGTCAGACAGCAGGAAGATCCGGTCACCCAGCGCCAGCGGATAGACGTCGGTCCTGACCTCAAACGCATCCACGCTCAGTACGCCAAGCGGCAGATGCCGGGAAACCAGTATGACCGGCTCAGCCCCGTCGGCGCGCAACAGATAGCCGTCCGGCAGTCCGCCGTTCCAGACCTCGACCTGCCGCTGCGAGAGATTGACGCACAGCAGCGTGGCACAGCAAAACATGTCCACCGGCAGGATGCGCTTCAGCTTGGCGTTCATTTCGCGCAGGATCTCGACCAGACCAAAGCCTTTCGCTGTCATACCGTAAAACACGTCGGCCAGCGGCATTGCCCCTACGGCAGCCGGCAAACCGTGCCCGGTAAAATCCCCCAGCAGCACGTGCATATGCCCGGCCGGGGTGTAGGCCGCCAGCATCAGGTCCCCGTTGAACAGCGCATAAGGCGATTGCAGGTAACGAATATTCGCCGCACCCAGACAGCCGGAATGCGCGACCTGATCGAAGACGGCCTTGGCGACGCGCTGCTCGTTGAGCAGGTATTCATGGTGAGTGCTGATCAAGTCCCGTTGCTGCAGAACGGTCTCCTGCAAAAGCCGCAGGCGATTCATGGCATTGATCTTGGCCGCCAGCACTTGAGTGTTGTAGGGCTTGGAGACGAAGTCATCGCCGCCCGCATCCAGACACCGTGCCAGCGCCTCGCCTTCGGTGAGTGACGTCAGAAAGATGATCGGCACCAACGATTCGCCAGCCATGAGCTTGATTCGCCGCGCCGCCTCGAAGCCGTCCATCAGCGGCATCATTGCGTCCATCAACACCAGATGCGGACGCTCGGTACTGAAGATCGCCACAGCCTCAAGGCCGTTGGCCGCGCTCACCACCCGATGCCCAAGGCGAGCGATGATGGTTGCGAGCAACAGTCGGTCACTGGCGCTGTCGTCGGCGATCAGAATGCACAGGCCTTTCGAGAGCGCCTGCACCGATCAGCTCAACTGAAACAGCTTCGAGAAATTGGAGATCGCGAGGATCTTGGACACATCGGCCGAGCAGTTGATCAGTCGCACCTGCGCCCTGTCACCACCGGCGTGATCGCGCAGCAGCAACAACATTCCCAGCGCGGAGCTGTCCAGATAATGGGTGTCGCGCAGGTCCACGACATAACTCAAATCCCCCGACTGCCCTTCGTAGGCACCCCGAAAGGCCTGATGCGTAGCAAAGTCGAAACGCCCCGCAATATAAAGCGTCAACTGGCGCCGGTCCGGGGAAAGCTCGGAAGTGACTGTCATAGGAATTCCTGAAATATTTCAAAACCTGGACACTGTGAGCGTAGACCAGACTTTGTGATCGCCTCGTCAAAAAATCAGTGTCAGAACTGTTCGTGACGGGGCAGACGCTGGGACAGTTCGTCAAGCAGCTTCTGTTCACGCTTGTCTTCAAGCTTGCGCGCCTCGTCCATGTAGCGCTGGACCAGTTTGCGCAACCCCTCGACACGCGCATAAGCGTCCTGCCAGGAACCGCGCGCCTTGTCGAGATTGACCTTGTGCCACTCAAGGCTTTTGTACTGCTGCGCCACGGCGACATCCAGCTGACTCAGAAAGCGCTGATAACCCAGCAACCATTGGCCGGACACACCGGAGCTACCGCGCTGCAGCCACTGCTGCTGATAGTCATGGCGAAACTGGTCCAGTTCCTGAAGCTTGCTGTTGGCCAGATTGACCTGCCCCTGAAAGTGCCCGAGACGCTGCGCCGCCGAACGCTCGGCCGCCTCCGCCATCTCGACCACAGGCGCCAGACGCGCCGCTCGACTCTGGGCCATGGCTTATCAGCCGCCCGGTGCCGGACCGAATACCGAAGCCAACGCTTCGCCACTGGCCTGCATGCTTTCATTGTCGCGCAACCCCTGACGCTGATAGCGCACCAGCACCGGATGCAGCGCAATGGCCATGTCGGTTTCCCGGTCACCACCGGCGACATAGGCACCCACACTGATCAGGTCGCGGGTCTGCTGATAGCGTGACCACAGCTGCTTGAAATGCTGGGCCCGGGCCATGTGCTCAGGCGTCACCACCGAGGGCATGACCCGACTGATCGAGGCTTCGATGTCGATGGCCGGGTAATGCCCTTCTTCGGCCAGTCGGCGCGAGAGCACGATGTGCCCGTCGAGAACACCTCGCGCAGAGTCGGCAATCGGATCCTGCTGATCATCGCCTTCGGACAGCACTGTGTAGAACGCAGTGATCGAACCACCCCCGGCTTCGGCGTTACCGGCACGCTCGACCAGCTTGGGCAAACGGGCAAACACCGACGGCGGATAACCCTTGGTCGCAGGCGGCTCACCAATGGCCAGGGCGATTTCCCGCTGAGCCTGAGCAAAACGGGTCAGGGAATCCATCAGCAACAGGACGTTCTTGCCCTGATCACGAAAATACTCGGCGATACGCGTGCAATACATGGCAGCGCGCAGACGCATCAAAGGTGCATCATCGGCAGGCGAAGCTACCACCACCGAGCGTTTCAGGCCTTCCTCGCCAAGAATATGCTCGATGAACTCCTTCACCTCACGGCCCCGCTCACCGATCAGCCCTACGACGATAATGTCGGCTTCGGTGAAGCGCGTCATCATGCCGAGCAGCACACTCTTGCCCACGCCTGTACCGGCAAACAGCCCGAGACGCTGGCCGCGCCCGACCGTCAACAGACCGTTGATGCAGCGGATGCCAACATCCAGCGGCTGGCTGATGGGGTCACGCTTGAGCGGATTGATGGCCGGACCGTCCATTGGCACCCAGTCTTCGGCCTTGATCGGAGGACGTCCGTCCAGTGGTCGGCCTGCACCATCCAGTACCCGCCCCAGCATGGTCATCCCCATCGGCAGACGACCGGCATCGGCCAACGGCACCACACGGGCACCGGGCGCGATACCCGCAACGCTGCCGACCGGCATCAGAAACACCTTGCCACCGGAAAACCCCATCACCTCAGCCTCGACCTCGACCGGGTGATGACTGTCGTCGTTGATCACCACGCAGCGACTGCCCATGGCCGCACGCAAACCTTCGGCTTCCAGCGTCAGCCCGACCATACGCAGCAGGCGGCCTTCAACCACCGGCTGCGCAGGCAGGCTGATGGAGCCTGCATAGGCTCCCAGGCGTTTGCCAAAGCTGGTGCGATCAAGGCGCATCGAGCGTATCCATGTCTGGCGCGACGGTTTTCGATGGCTGCACGGACGCAGCGTCCAGCTCGACGCTGACATCGGCCGGCGCAGGGTGCGTGACTTGTTCGTGCAGTTGATCATGCATTTTCGAGATGGCCAGAGCGATCCGCGTTTCGATGCTGGCATCGATGCGGCTGTGCTCGGTTTCAATCCGGCAACCGCCCGGCAGCAACGTGTCGTCTTCGAGAATTTTCCACGTCTCCTCATGACGCTCACGCATGGCTTTGACCAGCGCGAAGTCCTGAGGATTGATGAAGATACGCAGATTATTGGCACCCATCGGCAACAGCTTCAACGCGTCACGCAGCACGTTGGCGATCTGCGCGGAATCGGTTGCCAGCTCACGCTGAATTACCTGCCGGGCAATGTGCTCGACCAGATGAATGACGGCTTTTTCGATCTGCGTATCCTGCTCGGCAATCGGATTGAGCAGGCTGGCCATCAGCGTTTCGAGGCTGGCAATCTTGCCAGCCAGCGCCACTTCCGCTTCCTGCCGGACCTTGAGCTGAGTGCTGTGAAAGCCCTCTTTTTCGCCGGTGGCAAAACCCTCGTTCCAGGCTTCCTGGCGAATGCTTTCCAGCTCTTCCAGGGTCAGCGGCTGGACTTCTTCCAGCGGCACTTCTTCCATCTCGGCCGGCTCATCGAGCACTTCAGGCTCGGGTTCCGGCTCGGGTTCTACATGCGGGTCGAAACTGGGCAATGCCCAGAGATCGAGACCGCTGACGTCCTTGGCACGAATGAGGTCGCTGGCCGATTCTTTATTGGAACTGGACATGAGTCGGCTGAATCCTTAGATCATTTCCTCGCCACCCTTGCCACCGAGCACGATCTCGCCGGCTTCGGCCATACGACGCGCAATGGTGAGGATTTCTTTCTGGGCAGTTTCCACATCGCTGACGCGCACCGGCCCCTTGGCTTCCAGGTCGTCGCGCAACAGTTCTGCAGCTCGCTTGGACATGTTCTTGAAGATTTTTTCCTTGATCGCCTCGTCCGACCCCTTGAGCGCCAGCACCAGCACGTCCGAAGACACTTCGCGCAACAGCGCCTGGATACCACGGTCGTCCACGTCGGAGAGGTTGTTGAAGACAAACATGAGGTCTTCGATCTGCACGGAAAGGTCTTCGTCGACCTCGCGGATCGAATCCATGAGCGCGCCTTCGATGGAGCTGTCGAGGAAGTTCATGATGTCGGCCGCACGCTTGATACCACCCAGGGTAGTACGCGACGTGTTGGCGTTGCCGGAGAACTGCTTCTCGAGAATCTGGTTGAGCTCTTTCAGTGCCGCCGGTTGCACGGTGTTCAGGGACGAGACGCGCAGAATGATGTCCAGACGCACCTTGTGGTCGAAATGCCCGAGCACTTCACCAGCCTGGTCGGCATCCAGATACGCCACCACAATGGCCTGAATCTGCGG
Organism: Pseudomonas sp. CDFA 610; assembly: GCF_021147865.1. Classification (NCBI taxonomy): domain Bacteria; kingdom Pseudomonadati; phylum Pseudomonadota; class Gammaproteobacteria; order Pseudomonadales; family Pseudomonadaceae; genus Pseudomonas; species Pseudomonas sp. CDFA 610. The sequence goes on along the minus strand of NZ_JAGTPM010000006.1, from coordinate 58,265 downwards.
GTGTTCGAAACGGATCACGTCGGCAACGGCGCGCGGCTCCATCCACTTGAGGCTGTCCAGACCGCTGGTGTTGCCACCAAGCAGGATGCGGTCGATCAGGCCATTGGCCTTGTCTTCGCCCAGGGCCTGGGTGAGCATCTTGCGAATGTAGCCATCGGAACCGACGCCCAGACTGGTCTGGTCACCGACGATGTCGACGAACTCGCTCATCACTTCTTCGACCTGCTCACGATGCACGTTGCGCATCTGAGCCATGGCCACGCCCACTTTCTGCACTTCCTTGGGCCCCATGTGACGCAATACCTGCGCCGCATCGGTTTCCCCCAGAGAAAGCAGCAGCACGGCGGCCTTCTCGACTTTGCTCAGTTTGGCTACGAGGGCTCGATCATTCATCAGTGTTAATCCACTCTTTCACGACCTGGGCCACACGACCCGGATCTTCAGCCACCAAACTCTTGATTGCGTTGAGCTGTGCGTCATAACCCTCGGTCGGGCTAGGCAGCAGGATGCTCTGCGGACCGCCCAGGCTGACGCGGTCGTTGGACAGCTCGCCATCCAGGCCGCCCATGCCACCCAGCTCGGCATCGCCACCGAAACCGGCCAGCTCGCGGCTCTTGCCGGTGGTGATGTTGTTCAACACCGGGCGCAGCACACCGAAGACCAGAATCAGGATGAAGATAACGCCCACCGCCTGCTTGACGATGTCCCAGAACCAGGGCTGCGAGTAGAACGAAGCTTCGGGCAATACTTCGGCGCGCTCGCTGGAGAACGGTACGTTGATCACGCTGACGCTGTCGCCACGGCTGGCATCAAAACCGACGGCATCCTGGACCAGACGCGTGAAGCGGGCCAGATCTGCGGCGCTCCAGGGCGCACGGGTCACTTCACCGTTGGCAGCATTGGTCTTGACCATGTCATCGACCACCACGGCAACCGACAGGCGCGTCAGACGACCCTGCTGTTGCTTGGTGTGACTGATGGAACGGTCCAGCTCGAAGTTCTTGGTGGACTGCACGCGCTTGTCGGCCGGGTATGGCGCCAGCGCAGGCTGACCGGTGGCCGGGTCCATGATCTGCTGACCGTTGGCATCGAGCAGCGGCTGACCCGGAGCGATAGCGGCTGCAGCAGCACCCGCACCGCCGGCAGTCTGAGGCGCGGTCGCAGGACCTGGAGGCTGATTGCTCAGCGCACCGGGAACACCTTGCGAACCTGAACTGGTGGAGCGCTGTTCGTTGACCGACTGCTCGCTGCGCAAGGCAGGCTGATCGGGGTTGAAGCTTTCGGCGGTGGATTCGACAGCGCTGAAATCAACCACCGCCGAGACTTCGGCCTTGTAGCGGTCAGAACCCAGAATCGGTTGCAGAATGTTCTGAACGCGCTGAGTCAGCATCCCTTCCATGCGGCGACTGTAATCGAACTGCTTGCCTGCCATGGTCAATTCGGAGTTTTCGGCCTGATCGGACAGCAGGGTGCCTTTCTGGTCGACAACAGTGATCTGCGATTTGGTCAGCTCCGGAACGCTGGTGGCCACCAGATTGATGATCGCCATGACCTGGCTCGGCTCAAGCGAGCGGCCGGCATACAACTCAACCAGTACCGAGGCGCTTGGCTTGCGGTCGTCACGGACAAAAACCGAACTCTTCGGAATAGCCAGGTGCACGCGGGCACCCTTGACATTATTCAACGCAGAAATGGTGCGCGCCAGTTCGCCTTCCAGACCACGGCGATAGCGCGTGGCTTCCATGAACTGGCTGGTGCCCAGCCCCTGATCCTTGTCCAGAATCTCGAAACCGATGTTGGCATCGTTCTGCACCACACCTGCCTGAGCCAGTTGGATGCGTGCACGCTGCACGTCATCAGCCTTGACCAGCAGAGCGCCGGAGTTTGGCTCGACGGTGTAATTGATGTTCGCCGCAGTCAGGGTATCCATGATCTGCTTGCTGTCCATACCGGCGAGGCTGCCGTAGAGCGGACGATAGTCAGGCTGCTGCGACCACAGCACCACGGCAAAGCCAATGGCCACGCTCGCGGCCAGACCGACCATAAGGCCGATCTGACGCAGCATGGTCATTTCGGAAAGGTTTTCCAGAAAAGAGAGCCCGAACAACGGTTTCTTGTCGGAGGCGCCCGCTCTTGCTGGAACAGGATCGGCTGTTGCTTCGGCCATGACTCAGTACGTCCCTTAAACCGGCATCTGCATGATGTCTTGATAAGCCTGAACCAGTTTGTTGCGAACCTGGGTCAAGGCCTGAAACGACACGCTGGCTTTCTGCGAGGAAATCATGACGTCAGTCAGATCCACACCGCTCTTGCCGATTTCGAACGCGTTGGCCAACTGGCTGGATGCCTGTTGAGTCGACGCAACCTTGTTGACGGCCTGGCCAAGCATATCGGCAAAACTGCTGGCACCTGCTTCCTGAGGACCGGACACAGGCTTGGGTGCGGCCATTGCATCCATCTGCATGGCCCGCATATCCAACATCAAGCGATTAAATTCAATACCTTGGCTCATGGACATTTTCTCTCGTAAGGCCCGCAAATTTTTGACACTGATTCAGCGGATACAGATGACTTAGCAACAACGGTGCCAGCTAGATGGCGGCAATATGCCACACCACCTTCGAATATCACGTCGATCGAGATGACATCACCGCCGCAATGCCCGTCGGACAAGGCTTGCAGGCCTTGCGAATAACATCCGTCATACGAAGAATCAGACACAACAGATCATGACCACTGGTCTGCACCGGATCGGACTGTGACCGTCAGGTTGCAAACAGATAGCCTTCCACATCCATGCCGGCGTCACGCATCTGCGCCAGCTTGTAACGCAACGTCCGCGGGCTGATCCCCAGTCGCTCGGCTGCTTCCTTGCGACGACCGCGCTCGGCGCGCAGCGTATCGATGATCATTTGAAACTCTCGACGCCTGAGATCATCACCCAGCGCACCTGCGGACTCTGCCCCCCCTGCGACCACCGCATTTTCCGCCACTGACGTGACAGGCATGGGTGACGCGGGCGCCTGTACATCTGGCGAAGTAATACCTCCCACCGGACCGGCAAGGCAGAAATCCTGCGCCTGAATCACGCCACCCTGCTGCAGGATCAGCGCGCGCTGCACGGCGTTGTCCAGCTCACGCACATTGCCAGGCCATGGATAGCTCACCAGACAGGCCTGCGCTTCAGCAGAAAGGCGGACCGGCGCATGCTTCATTTTATTGACGTGCTTGGCCAGCAGACGCTCGGCCAGCGGCAAAATATCGGCAGTCCTTTGACGCAATGCCTGCCAGGCCAGCGGAAATACCGACAGCCGATAAAACAGATCTTCGCGGAAACGCCCCGCCGCCACCTCTCCGGCCAGATCACGGTTGGTGGTCGCCAGCACGCGGATGTCGAGCATGATGGGCTTGCGCGCGCCGACTCGCTCAACCTCCCGCTCTTGAAGCACCCGCAACAACTTGGCCTGCAGGCCCATGGGCATTTCGGAAATCTCGTCGAGCAGGATCGTGCCGCCATCGGCCTGTTCGAACTTGCCCGCCTGAGCCGCAATGGCGCCTGTAAATGAACCTTTCTCGTGACCGAACAGCGTCGCTTCGAGCATGTTGTCGGGAATCGCTGCACAGTTGATTGCAATGAAAGGCTTATCGGCACGCGGCGAATTTTGATGAATGAATCTGGCCAGGACTTCCTTGCCGGTCCCCGACTCGCCGGAAATCAGCACGGTGGAGTCGCTTTTCGCCACTCGGCTGGCCAGATTGAGCAATTGAATACTTGCAGGCTCCACGGCAATCGGACCCTCGCCTTCGGCCGGACCGAGACGCCCCAGTGCATGGCGCGCAACCAACGCCAGCAATGCTTTGGGCTCGAAAGGCTTGACCAGATAATCCGCAGCGCCCTGGCGCATGGCATCGACAGCACGCTCGACAGCACCGTGCGCCGTCATCAGCAGCACGGGCAATTGCGGATGACGGTTGCGCAGCAAGGCCAGCAACTGATGACCGTCCATGCCCGGCATGTTCACGTCACTGATCACCAGACTGAATGGCTCGGACTCGACCGCGAGCAGCGCTTCTTCCGCCGAACCGACTGCACGGTAACCGTAGCCAGCCAGTTCCAGGGTTTCCCCCAGCGCCTCACGCAATGAACGGTCATCTTCGACCAGCAACACCTTGATCGACATCAGCTTGCACTCACTGAACTGGCTGCAGGAATCAACGGCAGACTGACGATGGCGCAAGTACCACGCCCGACACGGGAGCGATATTGCACGCCACCCTGATGCGCGCGCGTCACTGCCGTGACCACCGCAAGGCCCAGGCCGGTGCCGGTGGTCTTGGTGGTAAAGAACGGCTCACCGATACGAGCCAGCGCCGCCTGATCCATGCCGCTGCCGTTATCACTGAAACACAGCCGCAGCGTATTGCCGCGACTGTAGACGTGTACTTTGAGACGTGTGCGGCCTGCACTGGCCTGCACGGCGTTTTCAACCAGATTGAGCAGCGCACCGACCAGCGTGTCGCGGTTACACAGCAACTCGCCGTCGACGCTGTCGCACTGCCAGCGAACCGCCACGCCTTGCAAGTGGGCTGCGGCTGCGTTCTGCAATGCCTGAAACAGCGCGCCCGGTGCGACGCGATCGGTCAACGGCAGCTCACCACGGGCAAACACCAGCATGTCACGTACCTGATGCTCGAGTTCGTGCAAACGCTCCTTGAGTCGGCCGGCAAAACGCTGCTGGGTTTCCACCGGCAGTTCCTGCTCGGTCAGGTGGCTGGCATAGATCATCGCCGCCGACAGCGGTGTGCGAATCTGATGCGCCAGCGAGGCAACCATTCGACCCAGGGAAGACAAGCGCTCGTGTCGAGCCAGTTGTTCCTGCAGGCGACGGGTTTCAGTCAGGTCGTTGAGCAGCACCAACTGACCGGGCTCGGCATCCAGAGAGCGGGTGGAAATGGACAGGCGACGGCCGTCCTTCAGCGATATCTCATGCCCATCGTCGACGCGTGGCGCGAAGCAGCGACTGATCACATGCCGCCACAGCATGCCCAGCAACGGCTGACCCAACAGATCGATGGCGGCAGGGTTGGCTTCGCGGACCACACCCATGCCATCAATGACGATCACGCCGCCCGGCAACAGATCGAGCAGGTTCTGCAGACGGTTGGCCAAGCGCTCCTTTTCCGCGAGTTCCTGAAGACGCTGAACACCGGCTTGCGCCAGCTCACCCTTGAGTTCGGTCACACGCGCTTCCAAATGTCCGTAGGAATCGGTCAATTGCGCCGACATCTGGTTGAACAGCGAAAACGCCTGTTCCAGCCCATGGCGACTTTCCAGCTCCAGAGCGGGAAATGGCTGAACAGACAGTTCGGGAGTCATGTGAGCGGCGTTGGACATAAATCATCTCTCGCGTGGCGGACCGTCAGTAAACGGTGTGTTGACAGAGACTTAGCAATCCTCGTGCCGAAAAAAAACCCCTGAAAATTCAGAGGTTTGATTTTTGGTCGTTTGAGCAGGCGTCAATCCTCCGCCTGTTCGTCTCCTTCTCGACGACTCATGCCGTACTTGCGCATCTTCTCGACCAGCGTCGTGCGACGGATGCGCAGACGTTCGGCGGCACGTGCAACAATGCCGTTGGCATCATCCAGCGCCTGCTGAATCAACCCCTGCTCGAGACCGCCCAGGTAGTCTTTCAGATCCAGTCCTTCAGGCGGCAAGAGTGCGCCGGAGGCAAAGTTCGGCGTATGACCGTTGATAGCGACACGCTCTTCGATCTCGCTGCGCAGGCTGTCGACCATCTGCTCGTCTTCATCGTCGACATAGCGAAACTTCTTCGGCAATTCGGCCACACCGATCACACCGTAGGGATGCATGATCGCCATGCGTTCCACCAGATTGGCCAGCTCGCGAACGTTGCCCGGCCAAGCGTGACGGCAGAGCGACATGATGGCCGCCGAGTTGAACCGGATCGAGCCGCGCTTTTCATGCTCCATGCGCGAGATCAGTTCATTCATCAGCAGCGGAATATCTTCAACGCGCTCACGCAGCGGTGCCATCTCGATCGGGAATACATTCAGACGGTAATAAAGGTCTTCACGGAAGCTGCCGATCTCGATCATGTTTTCGAGATTCTTGTGCGTAGCGGCAATGATGCGCACATCAATGCTCTGGGTCTTGTTACTGCCAACGCGCTCGAAGGTGCGTTCCTGCAGGACGCGCAGCAACTTGACCTGCATCGGCAACGGCATGTCGCCTATCTCATCAAGAAACAGTGTGCCGCCATTGGCCAGTTCAAAGCGCCCGGCACGACTGGTGATTGCGCCGGTAAACGCGCCCTTCTCGTGACCGAACAATTCGCTTTCCAGCAGTTCAGCCGGAATCGCGCCGCAGTTGACGGGCACGAACGGCGCGTCACGGCGTTTGGAGTGGTAATGCAGGTTACGGGCAACAACTTCCTTGCCGGTGCCGGACTCGCCTAGGATCAGAACACTGGCGTCGGTGTCGGCCACCTGCTGCATCATCTGCCGCACGTGCTGAATTGCACGACTGGTACCGACGAGGCTGCGGAACAGGTTAGGTTCGCGATGACGACCACGCTCACGGGCCTGATCGTACATTTCACGATAGACCTGGGCACGGTGCAGGGAATCCAGCAATTTGCTGTAGCTGGGCGGCATTTCCAGCGCAGACAGCACACGCCTGCGCATGTCTTCCGGAAGCTCGACGGAAGAACTTTCGCCCAAAAGCAGAACAGGAAGGAACTCATCCCATGCAGCGATGGTCTTAAGCAGTCCTTGAAGGCTGCCCGGGGCGTTTACGTTGCCGATCAGCACGCAAAGCACTTCCCGCGTAGACCCGAGAGCGCCTACGACCTGCTGCCAGTCTTGACTGGAACAGGAGAGATTTTCTTCGCCAAGGAAGTTCAGGATAACCGCCAGATCCCGGCGGCGCTGGCTATCGTCATCGATTAGCAGAATCTTGATTTCACGCCACATGCAATAGCAACTTCCCTAGTCAACTCAATGCCCATGATTGGGGGGCAGCTTGGCCGCTCAGCCGATATAAACGATGAGACGCCAGAAAATAGTAAACATCACTAGTTAAGTCAAAAAAACGTAAACAGTCAAATTTATGGCGAACTTCCTGTCGGATAATTAAACCGACAAATAAAAGCTAGCCGAAGAGATGATAGACCTTCGTTGCGTTTTTGGCATTCTGCATTTTTGCCATTTCATCGACGATTGCTTGACGCTCGTCGGTTGCAATGTCAATCAACTGCCGATAGACCCCCAAAAGCTCTTCCAGATTGCTGCGAAGGGCAGGATCGTCATCAGGCGAATGGCTGACCACCTCATCGACACATTCACGGCACGCCAGATCAAGCTTGCCGATAGCCTCCCAATCGCGCTCAGCCAGTGCCCCGACCAAAGCCTCACGGGTCTCTTCGATTCGCTTGAGTGCAACGCTCATGATTTCTGTCTCCTGAAGGCAGCGAGCCTTATTGCGATTGCGTAGCGCCGATTGCGTCCCAGCCTTCCTTGACCGTGATCAACAGACCCGCCACTTCATCAAGCATTTTCTGGTCGTTGCGCGCATTGGCTTCAGCAAGACGCGTCATCATGTAGTGATACAGCTTGTCCTGCCTGATCAGCGCCTCTGTCGGCTCTTTTTCCAGATCCAGACCATCACGCAGGCCGCCTACAATGCCGATGGCCTTGCTGATGAAGATGCCCTTGTTAGCGATTTCCTTGCGTGACATCGCGCCCTTGGCCTGGGCAATGCGATCCAGACCGCCCTCCATCAACATCTGAACCAGACGGTGTGGGCTGGCTTCCGAGGTCTGTGCCTGGGAACCAATCTTCTGATACTGCCGCAACGCTAACATCGGATTCATAGGGGGCCTCGTGATAAATCCAGATTACTCATATTCAAGCTATCGACGCAGCGCGAAAAAACTTTAGCCCAAAAACAACAACCCGACACAGGGTCGGGTTGTTGGCAAGCGCAATAATCGGCGAATAGAACTACGAATTGTTCTTTTGCGCATTCATGGCGGCGAATATCGACGTGATGCTGCTCGCCGTTGCCTTGAGCTGCCCTACCACCAGGTCCATCGCGTTGTACTTCTTGGTCAGGCTCGCGGTGAGGGTGTCGATACGACGGTCCAGGTCAGACTGGTCTTTGGTCAGTTGCTTCTGCATCGCCGTCAGACTGGTCGTCTTGGTCGGCAGAATACCCTTGCCCGCTTCGTTGTAAGGTTTGACAGCCTTGGTGATGCGATCCAGCAGGCCACCTTCACCGGTAAACAACGCCTGAACCTGGCTACCCATCTTCTTGTCACTCAACGCCGCCGTGAACTTTGCCGAGTCCAGCGACAATGTACCGTCGACCTGCTGCGTCTGGATGCCCAACTGAGCGAGAGAGCCCAGGCCTGAAGTAGAGGTCGCGGTGGCAATCTGGGTCCGGATCACTGCCAACAGCGAGCGAGGTGTCGCGTCGCCGGTCAGCGGAGCAGGCACGAACACATCCTTGCCGTCAGCATCCTTGCCCATCGAGCCCTTGGTAAGCGTCGCGACAAGCTTGACCATCGTGTTATAGGAATCCACGAAGCTTTGCAGAGAAGCCTTCAGACCATCCGTGTTGGTTGCCACGGTAATGGTGGTGGTAGCGGTCGCGCTTGCACTCGGCGCAACCAGGTCAAAGGTGATACCGGAAATCGCACCGCTCACCGTGTTCGTCTTACTGGTCAGGCTGAGACCGTCGATGGTGAACTCGGCGTCCCCCGCCAGATCTGAAATCGCGCCCGCGCCCCCGACCACTTTGCCGTTGGCATCGGTGGTAGCGGTCTCCGACATTTTCTTTGTGCCATCGATATTGAACATTTCCAGACCGGAACTGCCCTCTACCGAAATATCACTGCCTTTACCGGTTGTGGTCGAACTGAACACCAGACGCGCACCGTTGCTGTCGTTGATGATGTTCGCGGTAATGCCTTTGCCCTGGAGCGTGGAGTTTATCTTGTCGCGCGCCTGCTCCAGCGTCGAGCCCTGGTCGATCGAGACCTCCTGAGCAACGCCATTCTGAGTGACTTTCAGGATACCACTCGGAATGGCACTGGTCTGGGCAGCCGTCAATGCTGCAGTCGCGACCTTGGAAGGCGTCGCAAGCTTGCTGATGTTCAACGCGTAAGTGCCGTTGACTGCGTTGTTGCCCGCTGTTGCCTTCACGACCTTTTCGTCGGCCGACGTAGCCGCAAAGCCATTGAATGCAAGCGTTGTGGTGCTGCTGAGCGTGTCCATGGTTTTCTGGAACGCGGCCAGCGCAGACGACAACTGACCGACACCCGACAACGAGGCCGAGGTGGCGGAAGTCTGCTTGTCTATCTGGGTCTGCTTGGGCGCCTTTTCGGCAGCCGCCAACCCCTTGACGATATCACCGATATTAAGACCCGAACCCAGGCCTACTGTCGACGTAACTGGACTTGCCATTTCGCTTCTCCTTCTAGTGTGCCACCGGGCTTCGAGGCAATTGCTCCTCCAAACCCTGCAACAAGGACCTTACCGGTGGTCAGGCCTTGGCGCGGAACAACAAACTGTTCGCATCACTCAGGCTATCGGCCAGTTTCAGGAATTCTGCACTCGGAATCTGCCGGATCACTTCACCAGAGTCACTTGCAATGACTTTGACGATGACTTTGCCAGAACCTTCATCGATCGAAAACTCAAGATTGCGTTTGACCGAATGAAAAAATTTCTGGATTTCTTCCGCCGCAGCTTTGACTTTAGTCTCCTCCTGAGCATCATCCTTCTTGAGATCCAGGCTTTTGCTTTCATCCGAAGCGGCAACCCGCTCCACCGACTTGACGTCGGCAGGCTTATCAACAGACTTGTCCGTGGCCGGAGCCGGACTCGTCGGTTGAGCGGCCGGATAGGACACGTTCAGCTTTACACTCATCTCCATGACCATCACCTCCGAAAGCAAAAAAGCGAGAGAGCACGATTACGCACTCCCCCGCCAAAACTCATGCCGATATTACTGAAGCAGTTTCAGTACAGCGGATGGCAGCTGGTTGGCCTGAGACAGGATCGAAGTCGAAGCCTGTTGCAGAGTCTGCTGCTTGGTCAGTTGTGCAGTTTCAGCAGCGAAGTCGGTGTCTTGCAGACGACCCAGTGCAGCACTGGCGTTTTCGTTGATGTTCTGCAGGTTGGAGATGGTGGTGGTCAGACGGTTCTGTGCAGCACCGAGATCAGCACGGCTCGCCGAGATGGTCTGCAGAGCGGAGTCAATCGCAGTGATTGCAGCAGAGAAGTTGGTCTCCGCCTCGGTACTGCTCGAACCAACGATGGTGATCGCCGAGCCAACACCCAGAGTTTCTGCGTCGAAGCTTGCGCTCAGGGTCAGAGTGATCTGGTTGGAGGTACCGGTGTTGGCGCCGACCTGGAAGGTCATGGTGCTGGCGGAACCGTCAAGCAGGTTCTTGCCGTTCAGGTTGGTACTGGCCGAGATACGGGTCAATTCAGCGCTCATCGCGGTGAATTCTTTGTTCAGAGCGGTACGGTCGACTGCACTGTTACTATCGTTACGCGACTGAACTGCCAGTTCACGCATACGCTGCAGGATCGATACGGATTCTTGCAGAGCGCCTTCAGCGGTCTGAGCCAGGGACATACCGTCGTTGGCGTTCTGGATCGCTACGGTCTGACCACGAACCTGCGAGTTGATCGAGGCAATCGTGCTCAGAACACCGACGTTGTCACGGGCGTTCTGTACTTTCAGGCCAGACGACAGACGGGACATGGAAGTGGACAGTGCGTCAGAAGCACGGTTCAGGTTCTTTTGAACGGCCAACGATGTAACGTTGGTATTTACTGTTAAAGCCATGATGAATTCCTCGTGGGTTGTGTACTACGTGGCTTCCGGCCCCTGCAAGCGCCGGGTATGCCTAGAGAACCTTCGTAATAGTTATCGTCGCGATGGCAGGTTGCTTGAGTGTTTTTTTCAAAAATTTTGCTAGCAGTCTGCCACCCCTTATAAAACAAGGGCTTGAAGCGCACACAACAAAGAAAAGAGGAACTTCAACAGGCCGGAACAGCGCTGTTGGATTGACAAAAATCAGTGACAGCAGATTTTTGCAAGCGATTTATCCAGACTAAAACGCCCGCAACTAAGGTCGCAGGCGTTTTGGTTCAGACCGCAGGCGATCACGCCCTGTAAATAATGGCCGAGCCCCAGGACAAACCAACACCAAAGCCACTCAACGCCACACGGCTCCAGGAAGAATCGAGCACGTGCTTTTCTATAAGCAGAGGAATACTGGACGACACGGTATTGCCGGTCTCGACCATGTCCTTGAGAAACTTCTCGGGCTTGTCTTCGAAACGACGCGCCACGGCGTCCACAATGGCAGCGCTGCCCTGATGAATACAGAAGGCGTCGATGTCATCAGGCTGCAGACCGGACTCGCCCAGCAGCTCATGCAGGTGAGCAGGCACTTTGAGCAATGCAAAGTTGAACACCTGACGACCGTTCATGAAGAACACGCCGTTACTCACCTTCAGGTGCGGCGCACCGGAGCCGTCCGTACCGAACTTCGCCTTGCCCAATTGCCATGCAGCGTCCTCGCCCATCCAGGTGGCGGTGGCCGCATCACCGAACAGCATGGTGGTGTTGCGGTCTTCAGGGTCGACAATCTTCGAGTACGGGTCAGCCGTGATCAGCAGGCCGTTTTTCAGGCCAGCCGCTTCCATGAAACCCTTGATCGCATAGATGCCGTATACATAGCCGGAGCAGCCCAGCGAAATATCGAATGCAGCGACATTGGTCGACAGCCCGAGCTTGTCCTGCACGATGGCAGCGGTATGCGGCAGCCCTTCTTCATCACCGTTCTGGGTGACGACGATCAGTACGTCGATCTCTTCGCGCTTGAGCTGCGGATTGCTGGCAAACAGCTTATTGGCTGCTTCCACACACAGATCCGAGGTTTCCTGACCGTCAGCCTTGCGCGGCAGGAACGTGGAGCCAATCTTCCCGAGGATGAAGTCTTCATCCTTGCCGAAGCTGGCACCTTGAGCGTAGTTATCGACGCCTTCAGCGGGCACGTAACTCGCTATGCTTTTTATGCCAATCATTATGGCTTCCCGATTAGTAAACAGGTAAATGTTCGTCCCAAAGAAATCAGGGCGCTACCAAATAGAGGCGAATTGCGGACATTTTCAGGGCGCATGACACATTAAGGCAAGTCAGGCGCCTGTCACTCGCGGTAAAACATTACAGTGGAGATGCACTTTATGACCCGCAGGTCACTTGGATGCGCATACTTTGCGATGTTGGGTAAGGAAAAAAAGCAGAGCCTGACGACCCGTGCGATAGGGTGCGAGGCGCAATCCGGCTGGCGGGCAGCCGGATTTTCCTCGAAAACGGACGGGATCAGAGGGATGCGAGGGTAAACGCTGTGCCCTTCAGGGAGAGGTTGGCGTTGTAGGCTTCATCCTGCGAGAACTGCGCTGACCATTTGCCGATCAGCGCATCGCCCGCCGACTCAGGCGCATGGATCCTTCCGGAATGTATAACCTGAACGTGCGGTGTCCAGACCGTCAGATACCCCGCCTGACCTGCTTTCAGGCACAGGTCGACGTCACCCAGCGCTTCGGCGAATTGTCCTTCATCCAGACCGCCGACCTCATCGAATAGCACCTTGCCGATCATCAGGCAAGCCGACGAAACCGCCGAGTAGTTCTGCTCGACGACCAGACGCTGCATGTAGCCTCGGGACTTTTTCGATTCACCCACAAAGCCTGATCCCACGAAACCGTTGAGCCCTAGAATAAGACCGGCCTGCGTGATGGTGCCGTCCCTTTCAATAAGCCGGACACCGACAATGCCGACCTCCGGGCGCTGAGCCTGGTTTAGCAGTGATTCAATCCAGCCGACATTGACGATCTGACTCTCGGCATCCAGCAGAATCAGGTATTCGCCCTTGGCTTCCTGGCTGACGAGATTACGCAGTGCCGAGACACTCATGCGCTGTTCGGCTTTGAATACGCGGACTCGGCTGGAGAGTTTCTCCTGTTGATCAAGCCAGGCGGTCAGCTCCGGTGCTGTACTCTGGTTGTCGGCGATCAGGACTTCATAACGCTGATAGCGGGTACGCTGCAGAATGCTTTGCAGGCATTGCTGCAATTCGGGCAGGTTATCCTGACTGTGCAGCAGGATCGAGACCATTGGCCGGTGACTGTGGCGATAGTCGATCTTATAGGTGCCAGGCAGCGCTGAACTGACCTCCGCCTGATAGCCGCGTTGGCTCAAATGACGCGTCAACGCCTTCTGCTCATCTGGATTGTCTTCAAGCTCCGGCGCCTCGCAGATTAACAGCGGTTCGCTGAGGTGGGCCAGACCGGTCATGCCACCCTGCTCGATCAGGCGCAGCAGCAGGTCGAATTCCAGCGCCTTCGGAAACTCCCTGGCATAACCGCCCGCCTCGACCAACAGGTCGCGGCGAATCAGCCAGTGACGCGCCATCAGGGCTGGCACGCTTTGCAGCAGGTCAAGATTGAAGCCTGGACGAAAGAGTGGCGCCAACGTGCCGTTAGGCTGACGCTGAATCTCGTCCACGGCGACAGCCCGGCATTGCGCTGCGTCGATCAACTCGGCACTGGCCAGCAATAGCCCGCTGCGGGTGAACTCATCACCGGCATTTGCCAGCATCAACCAGTCGCTGGGCGATTGCTTGACGACCTGATTGATTCTGTCGACGTAGTTGCTGTCTGTGACTTTCACGAAATGCAGGGTGTTTTGCAGCGTCGTCGCTGCAGGCAGCTCGCCCGTGGTGAACACAATCACCTTGAACGACCGGTAATGGCCGTTCATCAGGCTGTCGAATGTCGCCTGCAACTTGAAGATGTCAGCCTCCAGATCCAGCAACAGGATGCCGATCTGCGATCCGGCAGGCTGTTTCGACAGGCGGGCCGTAAGCGTTTTCAATTCGGCAGGCTCAGGGTCGCGCGAATCCAGCCAGCTCAGCAGACGCCCCGACCCCATACTGTCGAGCAACCTGCTGTTACTGTGACTGGAAACGGCCAGCAGACGCTGGGCCCAGGCAGATATGTCCTCGGCTTCCCCGTCATCGTCTGCGGAGCCGACAAGTTCTTTTGCCAATGCCTGAACGACATCAATGCTGAACGCGTAGGTGGCATAGGCCTGCCACAACCGACTGATCCGCGTCTCTGCATCGGGGTTGCTCTGCGGGCGCAACAACTCGAATTGTTTGAGCAGCGCAGCCTCAAGCCCCTCCAGTTGCAGGCGACCTGCCGGAAAGACGTGAATCAGAAACTCGATTCGAGCCAACTCGTCAAAGAATGGCTGGTTGTAGAACGGCAGATCGACAAACTGCCGAGGCTCGAACTGCGCTTCGGAGCATGCAAGACCGACATCCCAGAGCGCGCTGAACAGTTTTTCATCCGCCTGCCAAGGCTGAGTCTCGAGGCAATCTGCTGCAGCCTGAAGCCCCTTGAGAACGGGCTGAACGCCCGACTCTCCTGCAAGACCGGAAGTCTCGTCCAGCACCGACGTCAGGGTATGGGCGAACGCTTCGCGCGCGGCGCGGGCCTTGGGATCAATATGCTTCACAGCCCCCGAAATAGCGCTGCCCAGACGCATCTGTCTGTCCTTGTCCAACGCATGATGAAGCGCGTAGGGAATCGGCAATATGCGCAATTTTGCGGCGGCCGCCAGGTAACTCATATAGCCGAGTTCCTGCCAGTGCAGGTCGGTCTGCTCGTTCACCGTGGAGAACCAGCGACGAGCCAGTTCGGTACGTGTCACGGCGTTGAGCAGCGAGATGCCCTGCCCCAGGAAGCTCAGCAACCGGTCTTCGGATGATTCGCTGGCATAATCCTCAGCGATCCGGCGATCCCGGCGCATGTAGTCCACCTGACCGACCAGTGCCTGATAGCTCAGGCTGTAGCCCTGGCAGGCACCGTACGAGTCGTTGCCTTCCAGAAAACTCAGCGCTTCGGTCAAAGCGTCGGGCAACAGAAAACTGTCGACACTGGCGTACGCCACGAACGGCGTGGTCACGTGTCGAAGGCCTTCAGCCAATAAGACGCTCAAGCCTTTTTCGGCAAGCGTTGCAGCGTGCACGTAGTGCAGGTCGGGAATCGCAGCGATACCGGCAGCCGGTTCCGACGAGGTATCCACAAGGACAATACTGCATGGAAAATTGCTGTAGTACTTCAATGCTCGACGCAGGAAATCCGGCTGATCCTGATTCAGCAACAGCAGGGTCAGACGCTGATTCAAGGGTGTGGCTTCATTCCCGAAGTGGCTTTGCATACTCTTTCCTATAGCGAACCGATAACACCCTCAACCCGGTCCGAGCCGGCATTGAAGCAAGAACAGAACATAACAGCTTCAGCGTCCCGGACCGACTCAGGCCCGGTTTATGGCTAAAAAGCCACGCGCACGCTCAACAGGTACAACGTCAGTCCGGCAGCCAGCCGTTGGCCCAGTATTGCAGGTTGTCCCCGCGCAACATGAAGTCACGCAACACGGTTTCACGCAACTCATCCCCCATACGGTAACTGGCATTGGGGTCGGACAGATGCATGCGAATCGCCTGCAACCATTCCTCGGGGCGGTTGGTGAGCACGCGGGTGGCGGGTAGATGTCCCCGGTAGGCTTCGGTGTCCGAGCAGATCACCGGATAGCCGCACGCACCATACTCCAACAGCCGAAGATTGCTCTTGCAGTCATTGAAGATGTGAAATTCCAGCGGCGCCAGCGCCAGGTCCAGATTCAGACTGGCCAGCTTGGCCGGGTACGCGTTCAAACTGACGCCTGGGTGGTACTCATGGATATAGGGCCTGAGCAAGTCCGGGCACATGCCGAAGAGAACCCATTCGACTTCATCGGCCAGCTCACGCACTACATCAACGATCAGCTCCAGATCACCCCGGTGACTGGTTCCGCCGCCCCAGCCGATACGCGGTTTGCCGGACGTACGACGCTTGCTTTTCAGCCCGTTCCACAGATGCGGTGCCAGCATGTTTGGCACCACGCGAATATCGCTGTGCATGCTGGACAGCGCCTGCGCCAGTGGGTGAGTCGACACCACCACCCGATCGCAAAGGCCAATGCCCTTGCGCAGCATCTGGCCTATGTTGTCAGGCATGTTGCGCCGATGCTCATTGAGCAGCGGAACGTCGGCGATGTAGTCATCCAGTTCGAAAATGCGCATTGCATTCGAGAAACTCTTCACCTGAACGATGTCGGGAATCTTGGCCTCGCTGTAACGCCCTTGAAGGATCACCACATCCGGGGATATGCGCTCGACCTCGACAATCGACGGCGAGTGATACGCCAGACTGCCCAGCACGCGTCCAGCGGCCTTCAATTCGATCAGAGGCTGGCTGACCCGGTAGTGCCCCACTGCTGACGAATTGACGATCATGCCCAGAATGGTCGGCAGATGCCGAGCGCAGAACGGGTTCCAGCCATCCAGCAGACCAG
Organism: Pseudomonas sp. CDFA 610; assembly: GCF_021147865.1. Classification (NCBI taxonomy): domain Bacteria; kingdom Pseudomonadati; phylum Pseudomonadota; class Gammaproteobacteria; order Pseudomonadales; family Pseudomonadaceae; genus Pseudomonas; species Pseudomonas sp. CDFA 610. Next base: position 41,761 of record NZ_JAGTPM010000006.1, on the reverse strand, counting down.
GTTCCAGATCGAAGGATAGCGCTTCATGGAGACTCAGATTGGGGTTGTAGGCCGGGTCACGGGCGATCGCTGGCAGCCACTTCTGGTAGAAAACGTTCTGCTCGGCTTCAAGCGCTTTTTTCGACGCATCGGAACGCACAGCGGCAGCAGGTTCGGCCAATACGACCGTCGAATCGGGCGTGCCGACTATCAGGTAGCCGCTGCGTCCGACGCGCATGCACAGGTCAAGATCCTGCAAGCCTTGGGTGAAGGTTGCCGCCTCCAGCCCGTCAAGGCTTTGGAACAGGTCCTTGCGCACCATCAGGCAATTACCGCTGACAGCACTCCAGTTCTGCGTCACTTGCAGACGCTGCATGTAACTGTTCGAGGCCGCCGGAAAATTGAAGAACGGCCTGCCGGCCACGCCTTCCATGCCGAGCACCATCCCTGCGTACAGCACGTTGCCTTGCGGGTTGATGATTCGAGGGCCGACGATACCAACCTCGGGACGCTGAGCATGATTGAGCAGGGTTTCCAGCCAGTCGGCCTGATGGATGATCGAGTGAGGGCTGAGCATGACCAGATAGTCACCACGCGCTTCACGCGCCGCCAGGTTCTGCGCGGTGGCCTCGCTGCCGGTTTCAGACAATGTGAAAATCCGTAGCTTCTCGGTGCCCAGTTGCCCCATCGCGGCAAACCAGGCTTGCGCTTCAGGGGTTTCACTGGCCTTATCAACGATCAACACTTCGTAATTCAGGTAGGACGTGTTGCTCAGCAGGCTGTCGACACAACGCTCCAGCGCCGCCAATTGGTCGTGCGTCGTGATAATGATCGATACCAGCGGCCGCTCCGAGTGCAGGTATTCGATGCGATTGATCAGCGACGACTGGTCATGATGGATCAGATGCTCTCGGCCAATGCGTGTCAGGTGAGCCGACACCAGCGGCTCACTCTTCATGATCACTTCAGGAAGCGACAGCCAGTCAGCGAACGCAAGCACTGATTCGACCTGAACTTCCGCGATGTGCTCGATGGTCTGCAACCCCGGGCCTTCCACCAGACGCCAGATCACGTCGTGGGGTGCCAGCTCTGCGTGCGCAGAGTCGAATCCGCCCATTGCCAGCAGGTTGCGTCGCTCGAAGGCGAGCGCGCGCCCGACATACGGATAAGCGCGCATCAGGTCCAGGTTGAATCCGGGCTTGAAAATAGGCTCGCCGGATTCGTCCTCGATGATCGCACCTTCGTCACTGTAGGCGCACAGCATGCCGGGGATGTGCGCAATGCGTTCGGCCAGCACCAACAGCGAAGTGGATGTCAGCCTGTCACCGGCACGCAGCAGGTACACCCAGTCGGCCTGCTCCAGCAACGGCAGCACGTCGTTCAACTGCTGCGCCTGATCAGGGTGCAAGGCAAAGCGCAGCACTTGCGGATCGTTGATGCTCGTTGCCGTGGTCAGCACCACAACGGCTTCAGCCGCGTAGTCCTGTTCGGCAATGCTGCGCAGCGTAGTGTCCAGGTGCTCGGCACTGCCCTCGGCATCAATGATCACCGGAACGATACGCGGCAGCCACGGCCAGCTCGCAATGCGCTGTTCAAGAAGCTTTTTCTGCGGTTTGCTGAACTGACGGCAGGATAGCCAATCCTCGTAAAGCTCGGCATAACTCTGACTTTCAGCGCCCACCCGGCTTCGCATGACGCCCTGCCGATTGGCCATGATGCCGTAAATACCAACCTCGTCCCACTCTTCGCGTGGCTCCTGCGAAGCCTTGCGCAGCGGCAGAAACCTTACCCACCCCTGGGCTGGTGCCTGCTCGCCACTGCGGGCCTTGAGCATTTCGGAAATCCAGCCCCATTCAGTCACTGCCAACTGATTCATTTCAGGCTGACGACTCAAACGCCCCGGATGCAGACGCTCTATATTTTCGATGCTGTGCAGCGTGACAAGATTGCCGCGGCGCAAGAGGCATATGAACAACGTAAAATCCAGCGTTGCTACAAAACCCTCGCCGGGCTGCGCAACCGATGGCAGCAACTCCAGGACATCGGCCCTGCGCATCAATGCACCGCTGAACCCTCCCAGATAATTGCGCGGCGTGCGCTCGAAGATGGCCAGCATGTCATCGCCTTTGTACAAGGCGTCGTAAGGCACGAGCCCGACGTTTTCCATTCGAGCCGGCAACACGTAATTATCGGCGTCCACCAGATGACGCCTGCCGGCCACCAGTCGTACGTCGGCATGCGCCTCGAGCACCCGAGCCTGATTCATCACGCAGTAGGCATAGAGCCTGTCGTCGTCACACAGAAACTTGATGTATTCGCCGCTGGCTTCTTCCAGGCAGCGAAGCATGTTGCGCTGAAAGCCAAGGCGCTGATCGTTGCGCACGTAGCGCGCCCGGCTGTCTGGCGCAGACGCCAACTCGTCGAAAATCGCTTTGATTTCGTCGGTCCGACAGTCGTCGCAGACGATGATTTCCAGATTGTCGTAGACCTGATCCAGCGCACTTTGCAGCGCCTGGCGAAAGAAGCGTGGATTGAAGGCGGGAATGACGACGCTGACGAGGGGAACTGGATTCACTATTGCAGACTCGCGAACGGCGGGAAGCGACTGGTCAGGCAGCTCCCCTCACCGCTGAAATAAAGACGGCGGATGCTCAACCCCAGGATTACAGCTGGCTGAACAGGTTCAACTTGGACAACTGGACAAACACCTGCTGAGAGGCATCCAGCATGGTCTTCTGCAGCGTCAGCCGGGTTGTGGCTTCAATAATGTCAGCGTTGACATAAGTGCCTTGCTCGACCGTATTGTTGCCCTTGAGCAAATCGTTCGTCGTACCTTGCGCCATCGCAGCAAGCTGACGCGCACCGCCCGCCGCCTTCGCGGTGGAGACCTGCTCGATGCTGCTGCTCAGGTTACCCAGCGCCGACGTCATCGATGCATTGAGCTTTTGGGTTGCAACCAGATCGCCATCAGCCGGCGTACTCAACGCCTTGATGGCGGCCGTCAACGTGTTCAGCACGTTTTCAGTCTGACGAGTGCCGGACTGAACGACGAACTGGTCACCTGCGGCCGGGGTGCCGTTGATCGCGAAATTGACTCCCGAAGCCTTGGCGTTGCCCCCTGCCATCGTCCCCGAAGAAACCGGCGTGCTGTCGGCGGTAATGGGCGATGCATACAGTTCGTACGCGGTGGCGCTGGTGAACCTGAGAATGGCGCCGCCGGTAGGAAAGGTATTGTTGTAAGCCGTCAGGTCGGCAGCGCTTGTGCCCACAGCTGAACTGCTCACAGTCGCGCTGGACGTGTTGCCAGGGCTGCGGGTTGCATTGACGTTGTCTGGCGTCGACGCAAGGCTGTAGCTTCGATTGGTCATGGCGGCGTCGGCGGTGGCCGTTGTCGCCTTTTCCGCAGCAGACAGGTTGACGTTCAGGTTCATTTCCACGCCACGGAACGTGAAGGTCTGAGCACCAATGCCGCCGCTGGTGTAGTTACCGGCTGAAGAGGCGTCTGTGGTGACGTCCTTGCCGGTGCCGTCGGTAATCCTGAATTGCGTACTGCTGGAGAACGTCAGCGTGTACGGCTCGCCACCCTGATAGGCAGAGTTGTAGACGCTGGTGGATGTGACCGGACCACCGGACAGCACGACTTTGCCATCTTCCGTTGCCGGGGACAGCCGCGTGGCGGACGTGCGCGTCGAGTTGATTGCCTGCTCGAACGCCTCATAGCCGGTGGTATTGCTGGCCAACACCAGGCCATCGCCCACGGAGAGGTTAATGCTGGTCTGGTCGCCGTTGTACACGTAAGTGCCGTCGGCAGACACGGTGTAGGCGGGCGTCGACGACTTGGAGCCGGAGAAAATGTACTGGCCGTTGCTGTCCTGGCTGTTCATCAAGCCCAGCAGCTGACTTTGATACTGCTTCAGTTCATTGGCGATGGCGATACGGCTCGCATCGGTGTACGTACCGTTGCCTGCCCTTACAATCGCCTCCCGAGCTGCCTGCATGGTGTCGGTGATGTTGCTCATCGCCGTTTCGGAGTTATCCACGTTGGTGCTGATCGTGGCAATGTTCGATTCGTACTGGGTCAGCATCGCATTCTGCTGAGTGAGCTGCAGAACGCGCGCAGCCCCTACCGGATCATCGCTCGCCGTATTGAGCTTGATGCCGCTGGAGACTTCTTCGCCCGTCTTGATGACGTTCGAGTAGTTACGCTGATAGTTCGCGGTCGTGGATTCGTAGATCTGAGTGGTTGAAATACGCATGGCTCACGATTCCTTAAAGACTGTTGATCAGCGTGCTGAAAATGGTTTGGGCCGCCTTGATGATTTGCGAGGAGGCGGTGTAGTACTGCTGATACTTGATCAGGTTGGCCGCTTCTTCGTCCAGCGATACGCCGGACACCGAGTCACGTGCGGCCTTGGCCGTTTTCAGGACCGCCTCGTTGGCCGTCACATCGCTCTTGGACTGCGCGGTCCGCGTGCCGACCACCGACACGATGTCGGCGTAGGCACCGGAAAGACTGGTGCCGACGCTCCCACCCGTCACGCCCACCGACTTGGAGGTCTGCAGATTGATCATCGCCAGCGCGTTACGGTTGTCGGAAGAACCTGCACCCGTCAGGGCGATGCTGAACGTGTCATTGACAATCGGCGAGCCGGAAAGGGTCATCTCGACCTCGAACGCCGTCCGGGTATTGGGCGTGGTGGTCGTATTGGTATAACCGATGCTGAGCTTGAGCTGGTTGTTCTGACCCTGAATGATCGAGCCGCTGACGGCGTTGCCATTCTGGTCGAGCACAGCAGCACCGGTTGCATCCACCAGCGAATAGCTCTGAACGCCTGTGGTGCTGGCAGCACCCATCACCAGCTTCATGGGCGTGGTGGTTTTCAGCGCGTTGCGCAGATCGGCGGTTTGCGCGGTGTCGTAGATATCGGACTTGGTTGCAACGACCGGCTGGGTAAAGCCACCGGTGCCCGAGTTGCTGGTACCCGCCGCTGCGGTCAGGGGTGCCGCTGCCGCGATGTCCTTGGGATCGGTCAACGCCACAGCGATACCCGAGGCACCGTTGCGGGTCGGCGTCACTTTGAAAATGTCGCCAGCAGCCACCGCATTGCCACTCAGGCTCATGCTGAAGCCATCGAACTGCTTGGGCGGATTGTCGCTCAGCGCACCTGTACCCACGCTTTCGCCGTTGGGCAGGCGACGTATCGTGTAGTTGTTGGTGTCGCTGAACGTGACTTCGTAATCATCGGCGGTCAGCTTGCTGGTGTCTTTGATGGTGACGCCCAGATTGCCGGAGCCGGTGCTGTTATTGACGTTGCCGGTGCTGCGCTGAAGGATGGCATCAGCGCTGTTGATGCTGGTGTACAGACCTGAACCGAAGTTGCCCTTGCTGTCGATGCCCTGGCTCATCTGGCTGTTCATCTGATCGGCCAGCACCATGGCCACACGCCCCAGCTCGTTGGCAGCCGGGACCAGTATGTCGGCGCGATAGCGCAGAAGACCGCCAATCGAACCACCGCTCACGACCGAGGTGACGTCTGTCTTGGTCTGTCCGTAGGTGATCTGCAGGTTGTACTGCAACGGATCGGCGGCGCTTGGCGTCGCACTCATGGTGTAGGCGTTCGCACCACTGACCAGCGACTGTCCCGTGCCAGTGTAAACATCGTAGTTGCCGTTGTTTTCCACCACTTTGACGCCGACCAGCTCGTTGAGCTTGCGAACGGCTTCGTTGCGCGAATCCAGCAGCGAGTTGGGCGTGGTATTGCCCGCCGAGGCCTGGGTAATCTGCTTGTTCAGACCGGCGATCTGCTTGGTCAGCTCGTTGGCCTGAAGCGTGAAGGTATTGAGCTGCGCGTTGACGTTGTCGTTCTGCGACGTCAGCTGTGCAGCCACCGAGTTGAAACGTCCGCTGACCGAAGTGGCCTGGGTCAGAAACGCCGAACGGCTTGATGCCTGCGTGGCGCTGCTGGCGACGCTCTGCAACTTGGTAAAGAAATCTGTCAGTTGCGCAGCCACGCCGGTCGTGCTGTCGGACAGCAACTGATCGGTCTTGGTCGCCTGCCCGGAGTAAGCCGTGGCATCGGCCTTGAGCGCTGTACTGGATTGCAATTGGCTGTCGAGGTAGCTGTTGTAGATGCGACGCACGTCGGACAGCGTGGTGCCGGTGCCGATGTAGCCGACCCCCAGACCAATGTTGATCTGTGCCGATGCCGTGGTCATCACCTGCTGACGCGAGTAACCGTCGGTATCCACGTTGGCCGTGTTGTTACCGATGGTGTTGATCGCGGCACTGCTGGCATTGATACCTGAGAGCCCAATTGAAATCAGCGACATGATTAAAACCTTATAAAGTCGTGGAAGAGCCCGTTGCAGCGGCGTACGTCTGGTAACTCTTCATCTGCTTCGCAATCTGCGAAATCTTGCTGGCATAGTCCGGATCTGTTGCGTAACCGGCCTTCTGCAATTCTTTTACAAACTGTTCCGGCTTATCGGCCGAATTGACCACTTCTTTATATCGATTGTTGTTCTGCAGCAGACTGACCAGGTCGTGGAAGCTGTCGGCGTATGAGGTATAGGAACGGAAGTCTGCCGTCTCCTTGACCATCTTGCCGTCGCGGAACTCGCTGGTGATCGCACGCGCTTCCGGCCCTTTCCAGCTGCCGGCCGCCTTGATGCCAAACAGGTTGTGACTGCTGCTGCCATCCTGCTGACGCATGATGGATTTGCCCCAGCCGGTTTCCAGTGCAGCCTGCGCCACCAACATGACTGGATCGACGCCAATACGCGCAGCGGCTTCCTTGGCGAGCGGCAACATGGTTTCCACGAACTGGTCAGCATTGCTGAACGCTCGTTTGGCCGGGGCCAAAGGTGGCTGGGCCATGGTGCGCACGTACTCCGGCGCAGGCGCCAGATTGGGGTCCAGAGTCCAGTCGCCGTTCTTGCCGCTGGCATTGGCCACGGCGCGTGAAGGCATCGGACTGTTGGCAACGTTGGTTGCGGCGGTGGCCGACGGCACGATGCCCGCCAGCAATCTGTCAGTCAGTCTGGTCGGCAGCGACAGACGACGGGCGTTGAGCAGCGCCATGTCATTGCGACCTTCACCGGACGCCGAAGCGGCCGCAGCCGCCTGATCGGCAGCCACCGAACGCGTGGCCCACAGCGGACGCTGATAGACGCTGGTCGCCAGTCCGGTCTTGGCAGACGCTGCCGGGTCAGCAGCTGTCGCCGCCTGGTCAGTCGGCGCTGCGTGTTGAATGCCTTTGTCTTTCGACAACTGACGCATCAGCACGTCCTGCAGGCCAATGCCGTTACCACGGGTGGACAGCGTCACAGCCAATTGCTGGTCATACATGTCCTGATACTGCCGCGTCGCCGCGGTGTTCATCGGGTTGTCCTTGGCCAGCACTTCGTTGGCCGAACGCATGGCCTTGAGCATCTGGCTGACGAACAGCGACTCGAACTCCTGGGCGACTTTTTTCTGGTTCGCCACACTGTCCTTGTCGCCATGCTTCAGCGCTGCCAGACGATTGACGTCGGTATAGGCACCCGAGTCGACCGGCGTGGAAATTCCACCCTTGATGTCCATGTACGCGCCCTCAGATCACGATCAGGTCGGCTTGCAACGCGCCGGCCTGCTTCAAGGCTTCGAGGATGGCCATCAGGTCACCAGGCGCAGCGCCCACCTGATTGACCGCACGGACGATTTCGTCAAGCGTGGTGCCCGGACCGAACTTGAACATCGGGTGCAGTTCCTGCTGGGCATTGACCCGCGAGCGAGGGACTACAGCCGTCTGGCCACCGGACAACGCGCCCGGCTGGCTGACAATAGGGTCTTCAGTGATGGTCACGGTCAGGCTGCCGTGAGTCACGGCGGCTGGCGATACCTTCACGTTCTGACCGATCACGATGGTACCGGTCCGCGAATTGATGATGACCTTGGCCGCAGTCTGGCCCGGATCGACTTCGAGGTTTTCCAGAATCGACAGGTAATCGACACGCTGGCCCGGATCCAGAGGTGCGGTCACGCGAACCGAGCCGCCATCCAGCGCCTGGGCAACGCCAGGGCCGAGCAGGTCGTTGATCTTGTCGACGATGCGCTTGGCGGTGGTGAAGTCGGAACGGTTGAGGTTCAGGGTCAGCGTGTTGCCCTGATTGAAGCCGCTCGGCACCGAACGCTCGACCGACGCACCGCCAGGGATACGACCCGACGAAGGGACGTTCACAGTAATCTTGGAGCCGTCACGACCTTCCGCATCGAAACCACCCACCACCAGATTGCCCTGAGCGATGGCGTACACATTGCCGTCGACACCTTTCATCGGCGTCATCAACAAGGCACCGCCACGCAGGCTCTTGGAGTTACCGATCGAGGAAACGGTAATGTCGACTGTCTGGCCCGGCTTGGCGAACGCTGGCAGGTCGGCATAGACCGCCACCGCTGCAACGTTTTTCAACTGCACGGTACCGGAACCGGCCGGCACCTTGATGCCGAACTGCGACAACATATTGTTGAAGGTCTGCAGCGTGAACGGGGTCTGAGTGGTCTGGTCGCCCGTACCGTTGAGGCCCACTACCAGACCGTAACCGATCAACTGGTTGGCACGCACGCCGGAGATGCTCGCGATGTCTTTCAGACGTTCGGCGTGTGCACCGAACGCTGTGGTCAACAACAGGGTCGCGGCTATGAGTTGCTTGAGCTTGATCATGTCTATCCCGCTATCAGAAAGGGAACAACGGGCTGAGGAAGAACCGGTCGAACCAGCCTGGTTGGCTGGAATCGGCGAAGGCGCCTGTCCCCGAATAGGTGATGCGTGCATCGGCAATGCGTGTGGACGAAACCGTGTTATCGGTCGCGATGTCATCGGCGCGAACCAGACCGGCAATGCGCACCAGCTCGTCACCAGTGTTGAGCGTCATCCACTTCTCGCCACGTACCGCCAGAATGCCGTTGGGCAGCACGTCGGCCACGGTCACGGTCACAGAACCGGTGAGGCTGTTGCTCTGGGCAGCCTGACCGCTGCCGTCAGTGGCCCGCGATCCGTTGTAACCGGCGCTCAGGCTCAGATCATTGCCGCCAATGGGGTTGTTGGTGGTCAGGCCCGAGCCGAACAACGAGGTCAATCCGATGCTGTTGGTGCTGTCTTTTTTCAATGCCGAACTGGCCGCCTTGCTCGCCGCCATACGCTCCGAGAGCGTGATGGTGATGATGTCGCCCACACGGAACGCCTTGCGGTCGCCGTAAAGGTTCTGCTCGAAGCCTGCCTGATAGATCGCACCGTTGTTGGCCGCAGCCGACATCGGTGTGCGCGGCAACACCGGCGCGTAATAAGGGTCATTGGGCTTGGCGGACGGCGCCACGCAGCCCGACAGCAAAGCGATCCCGCACAATGAAGCGATCAACACTGAAAAACGCGGAACAACACTTAGGTGCTTCATGACACTTGAAACCTCGCGGTGTAACAGACGCTTATCAGGCGCCGCATCGGATTGAGCTTGAGCAACAGGTACATCAGGGTGTTACAGGTTCTGAGTCAGGTTCTGCAGCATCTGGTCGGCGGTCGAGATCACTTTGGAGTTCATCTCGTAGGCGCGCTGGGTCGTGATCATGTTGACCAGTTCCTCAACGGTGCTCACGTTGGAGTTTTCCAGGGTGTTCTGCAGGGTCGGACCCAGGCCGTTCAAACCGGGCGTGCCGATCTGCGGCGCGCCGCTGGAGCCGGTTTCCAGATACAGGTTGCCGCCGATGGCCTGCAGGCCGGCCGGGTTGATGAAGTCGGCGGTCTGGATGTTGCCGATGATCTGCGGCGTCGCGGTCGCGCCTGCCAGGGTCACCGAAACAGTACCGTCCTGACCGACCGTGAAGGTCTGGGCATTCTGCGGAACCACAATTGCAGGCTCGAGGGCGTAACCGTTGGCGGTCACGATCTGGCCGTTGGCGTCCAGGTGGAAGGTACCGTCGCGGCTGTAGGCCACGGTGCCGTCCGGCTGAGTCACCTGAAAGAAACCACGGCCGTTGACGGCCAGGTCCAGCGGGTTATTGGTGGTCTGCAGGCTGCCGGCAGTGAAGTTCTTCTGCGTGCCGACGATGCGTACACCGGTACCCAGCTGCAGGCCGGAAGGCAGTTCGCTGTCCTGAGTGGACTGGGCGCCTGGCTGACGTTTGATCTGATAGAGCAGGTCCTGAAACTCGGCACGATCGCTCTTGAAACCTGTGGTCGACACGTTCGCCAGGTTGTTGGAGATCGTGGTCAGGTTGGTGTCCTGAGCGGCAAGGCCGGTTTTGGCGACATATAGTGCAGGTAGCATGTGGATTCTCCTCGAGCGCCGGTTTGTCGGCGCAAGCTGTCAATAGTTAGCCAAGTTGCAAGACGCGAGCCATCGACTGGTCGTCTTCTTCGGCGGTCTTCATCATCTTGACGTGCAGCTCGAACTGACGAGCCAGGGCCAGTACCGAGGTCATCTCCTCGACGGCGTTCACGTTGCTCGCCTGCAGGAAACCGGACTCGACCTGAACGTTGGCATCCACGTCGGCAGGCCGGCCGCTCTTGGTGTGGATCAGGCCATCGGGCCCCTTCTCCATCGTGTTCAGATCAGGGTTGACCAGCTTGATCCGGTCAACCTGCGCCATCACCTGAGGACTCTCACCAAGCGAACGAATACTGATGGTGCCGTCGGCACCGATTTCGATCTGCTGCTGGGGCGGCACGGCAATCGGACCGCCGTTGCCCATTACCGGCAAACCGCTGCCGTCGCGCAACACGCCCAGCGCATCAATGTTCATACCGGAACTGCGGGTATAGGCTTCGCCGCCATCGGGTGTCTGGACCGCAATCCAGCCGTTGCCCTTGATGGCGATGTCCAGCTCACGACCGGTCTCGACCATCGCGCCGCCGGAAAAGTCGGTGCCTGGACGCTCGCTCATGGCATAGGCGCGCGAAGGCATGACCTCGCCATACACGGGCATTGAGCGGGCCTGTTCCAGGTCGCGCATGAAGCCGTTGGTCGACACGTTTGCCAGGTTGTTGGCATGGGCCTTCTGCGCGATCGCGTTTTCAGATGCACCGCTCATTGCGACGTAAAGCAACTTGTCCACAGTCTTCCTCCTCCGACAGACGCTTGCCGCCTGTAGCTGTTCTGACAGGGAGAAAGCAATTTTCGAACCAACTCTGCACGCACGGCACAAATGCTTGATTTATCAGCAAAAACGGCCGCACTTCAGATGACATCTGGCAAACGGCTAACCGATAGCGGCGGCGGACTGCCGCCTGCCTGCCAGCACGGGCAACACACCGCCAAAAAAACTTCACTGGCCCCATGTCGCAGTAGACAGGCAGTGATAATCTTGCGCTTACTACCCTGCACCTCGGGAATCGACATGCCTGCTCGCACCTGGATTACCGGCATCGTCACCGCCAGCCTGACGACCCTCGCCCTGCTCGCCCAGGCCGCGCCCGCCCACTATTACAAGTGGCAGGGCGACAGCCGTATTGTCTGTGCCCAGACCAGTCCGGGGCCGGGCTGGACACGATTGAAAGGTCACTTCGTCAGATCCGATTGTTCGATCTGAGCAACCGACTGACAGACTGTTTCAGGGGTGGACACCGGAAAAACAAAAAGCCCCTTTCAAGGGGCTTTTCGTTCATTGCAGTACCGACTTATCACGTCATCTGAATGGTGGTCTGCATGATGGTGCTTTGCGTCGAGATGGTCTTCGCGTTCGCCTGATAGTTGCTCTGCGCCTTGATCAGATTGACCAGCTCCATGGTCAAGTCAACGTTGGACTCTTCCAGCGCCTGACCGGTGACGTAGCCCAGCGTGCCCGATTGTGGAGTACCGCTGACCGGAACGCCCGATGCGAAGGTTTCACGCCAGTTGGTGCCGCCCGCCTGCGCCAGACCCTGCACGTTGGCGAAGTTGGTCAGCGACGTCTGACCGATCACTTGCGACTTGCCGTTGGTGTAAGTGGCGAACAGGTTGCCGGTTGCATCCACGCTCATCGCGCTCAACTGACCGGTCGCGTAACCATCCTGATCCTGAGAGATCAGACCCGACACCGAAGCCGTCTGGGTGATGCCGGACATGTTCAGCTTGATCGTGGCCGCACCTGCGGCGCCGTTGGCCGCCCAGGTCGTGGTGGTGCCTGAACCGGTCTGCACGCCTGGCACCCAGTTGTTGACGTTGAAGGTGCCGTCAGTGTTGAACGTGATGTTCGCGCTGTTGGTAGGCACGGCGCCAGGCGCGGTCACGACCAGATTGCCAGCCGAGTTGAAGGTCAGGTCGTTCTTGTCGGCTGTGGTAGTGGCCGGGTTGGAAATGCTGCGGCCATCCATCAGCGAGTACATGGACCAGGTATTGGTGCCGGTCTTGACGAAATACTGGTCCAGAGTGTGTGCATTACCCTGAGAGTCGAACGTCGGCGTGCTGTACTTCATGTTGTAGCTTTTGGTGTCCGTAGCGTCGAACGTCGTGAGGCTCGGCAATGCAGTGGTCGAGTTCAGGTTGGCGACGTTGGTGATCGAACTGGTGGGCTTGGGCTCAAGGTTCGACGAGTCGACACGCAGATCGCTCAACGCACCGGTCACGACACTGCCATTGGCATCGACGTTGTAGCCCTGCAGCTTCATGCCGGCGCTGTTGACGACAAAACCTTCCTTGTCGGTGTGGAACGCACCGGCACGGGTATACAGCTTCTCGCCGTTATTGCTGAGCTGGAAGAAGCCGTTGCCGTTGATGGCAAGGTCAAGGCTGTTGGCGGTGCCCGTGGTCAGGTTGCCCTGAGAGAACTGCTGGGAAACCGCGGCGGTGGAAACACCGCTGCCCACGTTGGTCTGCCCGGAAGTACCACGAATCGATTGCGCGTACTGGTCAGCGAACTCCGCACGGGACGCCTTGAAGCCTGTGGTCGCTACGTTGGCAATGTTGTTGCCGGTAACGTCGAGACTCTTGTTTGCAGCATAGAGCCCACTAAGACCGATATTGAAAGACATATTTCACTCCTGCGCCGTCTAGTCGGCTCTATATTCCGATCGTTTGAACTTTGGACAAGGCAACACTGCCGCTGGCCAGGTTGAGCTTTGTTTCAGCACCGTTGACGCCCAGCGTGACGCTGTTGACGATTGCGGGCAGGTAAGTCGTGAACTGGGTGTTCTTGCCATCAACCGAACCTGAAGCGGTAAAGCTGTAAGTGCCAGCAGGCGCGACGGTGCCATCGCTGGCCTTTCCGTCCCAGGCAAAGCTGGTGGAACCGGCCGGCAGCGTGCCCAGATCAACGGTATTGACCAGGTTCGACTGGGCGTCGTAAATCTTGACGCTCGTCACGGAACTGGTAGCTGGCACGGCGATGGAGCCGACCATGCCCTTCGCGGTATCCACCGCTGTGGAGCCTGCGTTGATGATCACAGAGCGACCCACCAGCGACGACGCCTGGAGCGCCTGAGACGACTGGTAGCTGCCAGCAATCGAGTCAACGGTGGTGGTCAGGTTCTGGAGGCTTTCCACGCTGCTGAACTGAGCCAGCTGAGCCACGAACTCTGTGTTGTCCTGAGGATCCAGCGGGTTCTGGTTCTTCATCTGCGTGACCAGCAACTGCAGGAAGGAATCCTTGCCCAGCGTGCCCGTCGAATCAGTCTTCGTCGGCGTCGGGTTCTGGAGCGAGTTTACGAAACTCGTCGATACATTATTTTCAACGGCCATATCTTTCGCCTTCTATCACTGACCGAGGGTCAGAACCTTCTGCATCATGGATTTTGCGGTGTTCATGATTTCAGCGTTGGTCTGGAACGAACGACTGGCGGAAATCATGTCGGCCATTTCTTCCACGACATTGACGTTGGGGTAGTAGACATACCCGTTCTTGTCGGCCGAAGGATGATTGGGCTCGTAGCGCGCTTCGAGGTTGGAACTGTCTTCGATGATGCCGTTGACCTGAACACCCTGCCCGGCTTCGCCCTGATCCTGGAACAGCGAACCGCCAGTGGACTGCTGACCCTGCATCACGGTGGCGAACACCGGATGACGGGCGCGGTAAGTGGCGTCAGCACTCGAGGAAACGGTCTCGGCGTTGGCAATGTTACTGGCCGTGGTGTTCAGACGCGTGGTCTGGGCACTCATGGCGCTACCGGCAATGTTGAACACATTGGCTAGTGACATGAATTACTCTCCGCGAAGGGCTGCAACCAGCCCTTTGAATTTGCTGTTGAGCAAGGTGAAGCTGGCCTGAAAGCCCATGGCGTTCTCGGTGTAGCTGGCCTGCTCGACCTGGGAATCGACGGTGTTCTGGTCAAGCGATGGCTGCGACGGCGTGCGGTACATCAGCGTGCCATCCTGATTGCCCATGCCTTCGGCCTCGATGTGGCGACTGTTGGTCTTGTTCAGCGCGAAATGGCCGTTCTGGACCTTGTCGTTCTCGGCAGCCAGCACCGACGAAAAGTCGAGATCGCGCGCCTTGAAATTCGGGGTGTCAGCGTTGGAAATGTTGTTGGCCAACACCTCTGCACGCTGAGCCCGGAAGTTGAGGGCCTTTTCGTGAATGCCTAGCGCTTTATCGAAACTGATGCTCATGTCGGGAAACCTTTGCCGGTTGACCTGATTCTGTTGTCACTGACAAAGCAATCGGCGTGCCACTTCTCAAAACGCAATGATTACGGGGCTTGCAGTCGGTGGCAAAGCGGCAATGCCAGAAAAGCGGCAAGGCATTTCCGCTGTAAAGAGGTAAAGCGGCAAGGTGGGTGCCGTTTTTTTGCCAGTATTGAGGGGCGACCGAGACTGCACCTGAGTCACTACCTGATCGGCGCTAACGTGGCAACAGGGGTACGACGTCATCGGCCTGCTCCTGAAAAGCGGCTTGGCCGGGCTGAAACAGGTCCCGTACGTGTACTTGCGGACTGCTCATACGCAAATCCGAGAGAAGCCTGATCAGCAAGGACTTGCGTGGCACAACAAAAAAAGAGACCCGCAGGTCTCCTTCTATTGAGTACAAAAACTGCCAATCACTTGGCCTTGTAAATGATCCCGGGACTGCACTGAACCATCTGGTAGTGATCCGGCAGGCCGTTGAGCGCTTCGGACGCACCCAGGAACAGGTAGCCACCGGGCTTGAGCGTGCCGTGGATGCGCAGCAGGATGTCTTTCTTCACCTCAGCAGAGAAGTAGATCAGCACGTTGCGGCAGAACACGATGTCGAACTTGCCCAGCGCGGCGTAGCTGTCGAGCAGGTTGAAGGAGCGAAACTCCACGCGACTCTTGATCGGCGTCTTGACGACCCAGCGACCCGGACTCTTGACGTCGAAAAAGCGCTGCAGACGATCCGGCGACAAGCCGCGGCCGATGGCCAGGCTGTCGTATTCGCCGGTCTTGCAGTTGTTGAGCATCGCACCCGACAGGTCGGTGGCGACGATCTGCGCGCCAGACTTGAGCTGACCAGGGTTGGCGCGCTCGAACTCATCAATGGACATCGACAACGAATACGGTTCCTGACCCGACGAGCAGGCCGCCGACCAGATGCGCAGTCGCTGGCCGGGACTGGCCTTGATCTGTTCGGGAAGCACCTTGTTCTTCAAGACTTCAAAGGGGTAGGTATCGCGAAACCACAGGGTTTCGTTGGTCGTCATCGCATCGACCACCTGCTCGCGCAAACCACTGCGCGGCTGGGTCTGAATGCGCTGGACCAGTTCGCCAAGCGATTTGATGCTTTGCTGTTCCATCAGTTTGTTGAGACGGCTGGACACCAGGTACTGCTTGTTTTCCCCAAGCAGGATGCCACAGGCTTTTTCCAGAAATACCCGGAACTGATCAAAATCCAAATTACCCGTAGACAAGGTGCAGCCTCTCAAATCAGGTGAATCACCGGGGGCGACGCCCCCGACTATTATTCCGTTACTTATTCTGCTGCGTTGATGCGCGCTACAACCCTGGCTGCCAGATCATCCGGTCGGAATTTCGCGAGGAAATCGTCGGCGCCGACTTTCTTGACCATCGCCTGGTTGAATACCCCGGAAAGCGAAGTATGCAGGGTGATGTGCATTTTCTGCATACGCGGATCGTTGCGGATCGCTGCGGTTAGGGTATAGCCGTCCATCTCCGGCATTTCAATGTCGGAGATCATCATCAGAAACTCTTCGTGAGGCTTCTTGCCTTCTTCGACCATCTTGCGCAGGTAGTCCAGCGCCTGACGACCGTCGTTCAGCGCAACCACTTCCACGCCGACCGTTTCCAGACAACGGCTGACCTGCTTGCGCGCCACCGACGAGTCATCGACGGTCAGCACTCGCATCGAGACGGCTTTGTGATGGACCTCTTCATTGATGACGCCCACCGACACCTCTTCGGAAATCGGCGCAACCTCGGCGAGAATCTTCTCGACGTCGATAATTTCGACCAGCTGATTATCGACCCGCGTGACCGCAGTCAGGTAATGGTCGCGGCCGGTACCCTTGGGCGGCGGATGGATCTCTTCCCAGTTCATGTTGACGATGCGTTCGACCGAATGCACCAGAAAACCCTGAACCTTGGTGTTGTACTCCGTGATGATCACGAAGGAATTGACCAGCGAGATCATGCCTGCCGAACCGGTTGCCATCGCCAGGTCCATGATCGGAATGGTGCCGCCGCGAATGTTCGCCACGCCCCGAACGATCGGACTCGATTTGGGCATGATGGTAAGTTTCGGGCATTGCAGTACTTCTTTAACCTTGAACACGTTGATGCCATAGAGCTGCTTGCCGTCGAGACGGAACAAGAGCAACTCCAGGCGATTCTGACCCACCAGCTGCGTGCGCTGGTTTACCGAATCCATTACACCTGCCATGCCGACCCCCTCTTACCAAAGCAACCGTTATCCACACACCAGACTGGTAAGCGGCACGGGCTTTGCTTTTTATACGTCATGAACCCAAAGACGACAATTTCTCGACACCTGGCATTAGAAACCCGCAGGCTTCTGTGCGCAATCGGCATGCTGTGCCTTTTCAGCGTGACAAACCTCTGTCGCGCAGAGAATTTCACACTGCCTGAACAGCTTATCGGCGTTACCCAAGGGTTTCTTGAGTTCACAGTAGAAGACTATTTGGCAACCAACCAGATTGAGGGTCGTCATGACATCCAGGTCAAGCAGCTGGACCCGCGTATGCGCATGAATGCTTGCGACAAGGATTTGACAGCCGCACTGGAAAGCCCTCGCCCCGTCGGCCGGGTTACCGTGCGGGTTCGCTGTGAAGGATCATCGCCCTGGACGGTGTTCGTGCCTGCCCAGGTGCAGCTGTTTCGCAACGTTGTGACCGTGATGCGACCACTCAAACGGGACGCCATCGTCACCGAAGATGATGTGGCGATGCGCGAGCGCGATGTCAGCAGTGTGGGGCTGGGCTTCCTGTCTTCGCTGGATCAGGCAGTAGGCCAGAAAGTTGTCCGACCAATGGTCATCGATCAGGTGGTAACACCCGTGGCACTGGAGCAGCCACGCATGATTCACAAGGGCGATCAGGTGGTGATCATCGCTCGCAGCGGCTCGCTGGCGGTCCGCATGCCGGGCGAGGCGATGTCCGACGGCAGTTTCAACGAACAGATACGGGTGAAGAATCTCAATTCAAGCCGGGTCATCAAGGCGAATGTGACCGGTCCCGGGCAGGTGGAAGTGGCCATGTGAGCATATTGACGCTGGTATAGAGGACGCGTTTTTTCTAGACTGCGGTAACTTTCCGACGGTGAAAGCTTCTATTGAGAAGCTTTATCACGACGAGCCTAAAGTTTTATCGGGGATGGCCGAAAACAAGGCAAGCGTCCAAACACCCAGAGGTTTTTTATCATGGTCATAGACTTTAATAACCGTATCAACGGTGCGCAGCCAGCCACCCGCACCAGCCCCGCCAAGGAAATCAAGACCGAGGCGGCAATATCTGCCGGCAGTACTGCTGGCGTGAAAAGTACCGGGGAAACCGTTTCACTGAGCAGTGAGGCTCAACAGTTGCAGAAAATCACTGACAAGCTTGCCGATCTGCCGACCGTCAACAGCGCACGCGTTGCCGAACTCAAGCAGGCCATCGCTGACGGTACTTACACAGTGGACAGCAACCGCGTTGCCAGCAAGCTGCTCAATTTCGAAACCCAACGCTAGCCCCAGGCTCGCGCTGGATATTCTGGACGCTTAAAAACCAGAGCATGCGATGCAAGACACTACTTTGCTTCAGATGATCACCGACGACATGGTTCCGACAAGGCAGCTGCATGAGTTGCTGCAGGCGGAGTCACTGATCCTTCAGGGCCGCGACATGGGCGAGATGGAACATGTACTGGCGCAGAAACAGGCGCTGGTCATTCTGCTCGAACAGCATGGCCGCCGTCGCAGTCAGGTGTTGACAGGACTCGGGCTACCCTCTAACAGGCAGGGGCTTGAGCAACTGGCCAGCCATTCGGACATCGGCGAGCAATTGCTTGCAGCCGCGGACGAGCTGAACGCGCTGATCGCTGAATGCCAAACGCTCAACGAGCGAAATGGCAGCCTCATTCAATTGCAACAGGTGAGCACGGCCCACCAGCTTCGCATTTTGAATGGAGGCGACACGCCGACCCTGTATGACAGTCGCGGTTCGACTGCTGGAAGAGCAAGACCACGCCCGCTCAGTCAGGCGTAACTTCCTGTATAAAGGTTTCGTGCGTAGTGGCAGAATGCCCGATGTTGCGTTGCCGTAGTATTTTGCCTGGAGATGTAAGAACGTGAATGGCTCAAGCGCGGATGATGCTCCGCAGCCCCCGAAGGTTTTGAATACACCTTTGGAAATCGCCGCTAACCTGCGGTTACTCCTTGAAAGTCATGATCCGCTGATCATTACTTTCCACGAGCGCGCCCAGCGCTTTCAGAGCTACGTTATCGAAGTCGACCGAGAGACCAACGTCCTGGCGCTCGACGAAATGATCCCTCGCGATGGCGAACGATTCCTTACCAATGGCGAGTCCTTCCGGGTAGAAGGCTTTCACGATGGCGTGCGTATCGCTTGGGAAAGCTCGGAACAGATGGACATCGTGGACAATGACGGCCAGCGCCTGTATCGCGGACCGCTGCCAGAGGAAGTCATTTACCACCAGCGTCGCAACGCTTTCCGAGCCGCGCTCAAGCTCGCGCAACTGGTGGACATCGAGATCGGCGGCGACAAACTCAAGTCACCACTCAAGGGCAAGCTGCTGGACATTTCGGCGACCGGCTGCAAGCTGCGTTTCGAAGGCGACGTGTCCGAGCGCATGCAGCTGGGTCAGGTGTACGAGCAATTCGTCGCCAGACTGCCCTTCGGTGCAATGACCGCCCCTGTGGAGCTGCGTTACCTGCATTTCGAAGAAAGGGTTCACACCACCTTTGCCGGCGTGCGCTTCCATAACATGAGCGGGCTGGTACAACGCCAGGTCGAACGCTTCGTGTATCAGTTGCAACGTGAGGCCCGGCGCTTCGACAAGGACGACGACTTCTGACAGACGTCGCCTGAGGTGATTGCGGTAACCGTTACCGCAATCACGCAACACCCTCTTCTCGATTCCCCTTGCAAACCTTCTCCAGTCTCAACGACCACCGATCAGGCCTTCCAGGTCTCCTCTTCGCGCTCCCGTTCGCCATCGACCTGCACGGTCTCGGCAGCCTGCACTTCTGATGCTGACGCATCTTCGGGAGCCGGCTCCGATTCAGGCTCAGGCTCGACAGTGGTTTGCATCTGATCCTGCACGACCTGTTCGTCCACACGTGGGTCAAGTGCCACCACGAGCGGCGAACTGGACATGCTGTCCGGCATTGCCACGTGGTGCAGCGGCGCATTTTCGACCTGGTGCAGGTGCGTAACGGCCTTGGGACGAATCAACAGCATCAGTATGGCGCCAGCGGCGCAGACGAACACATACAGCATGTGCCCACCGAACATTTTCATAATCACGCCGGCCGCCAGCGGGCCGATGCTTGCACCGATACCGTAGGTCATCAGCAGCATGGCGGTCAGCGAGACGCGCCGCTCGGCCTCTACATGGTCGTTGGCGAACGCCACGGCCAGCGGATACAGACAGAACTGCATCAGCGAGGCCAGAAAACCCACGCCGAACAGCACTTCCACGGGCACGCTGGGAAAGACGGCAAGTGGCAGTGACGCGACGAACAGCGCTGCCGCAAAGACCCGCATCAGTACCGAACGATCATAACGGTCGGACAGCAGACCCAGCGGCCACTGCACCAGAAACCCCGCCAGAATGCAGCAGCCCATGAACAGACCCACCTGTTCGGTGGTCAGCCCCTGCTCTGCCGCGTAGACCGGCGCCAGACCGTAGAAGGAGCCGATTATCAGGCCTGCGCCCAGCACCGCTGTCAGCGACTGCGGCACCCGCTTCATGAAGAACAGCGGTTCGAGCGGCGCAGGGCGCAATGGCGCCGGGTGAATGGCGCGGGTCATGGCGACCGGCACCAGACACAATGCAAAACACAGGGCCACCAGCATCAGCAATTCAGGGCCAAGCTGCGGATGAACCACCAGCACCAGTTGCCCCAGCACCAACCCCAGATAAGACGCGATCATGTAACCGCTGAACACCATACCCCGCTGCTTGGCAGCCGCCTGCTCGTTCAGCCAGCTTTCGATGACCATGTATTGACACATCATCCCCAGGCCGACGATGACCCGCAGAATCAGCCAGGCAGGCAGCCAGGTGATCAGGCCATGCCCCAGCACTGCCGCACCGACGATCCCGGCACACGTCGCATAGGCACGAATATGGCCGACCCGGCCGATCAACCGGTGACCGATCTTGCCGCCCAGCACCAGACCGAAATAGTTTGCCGCCATCAAGGCGCCCACCCACAGGCTGTCCACCTGATCGGCAGCCAGGCGCAGGGCCAGATAGGTGCTCAGCAGACCCGAGCCGATCAACATCATCAACGAGGCAAAATACAGCGCTCGAAAGGACTTCCAGATTTGGCGCATCGACATTCCAAAATACGGAGTCGCCTGAACAGGCGAACCCGAAACAACGTTCTTTAAATCTGGGCAGCCAGTACGCGCCGTTCCCAGGGGGTAATTTCATCGAGAAAGCTGGTCAGCTCCATGGTCTTCGACGCAATGTAGCCTTCGATGAATTCATGACCAAACAGTTCCTTGGCCAGATGACTGCATTTCAGACGCTCAAGAGCGGCCTGCAAGGTACAAGGCAACGTCAATTCTTCCGGCACCTGAATCTCGCCCTGCACGGCAGCGGTCGGTTCGATGCCCCGTTCGATCCCGTACAGCCCCGCCGCAAGGCTGGCAGCGATCACCAGATAAGGATTGGCATCGGCACCCGGCAGACGATTCTCGACGCGCCTGGCCGACGGTGCACTGGCGGGAATTCGCAGACCGGCGGCGCGGTTGTCGTAGGACCAGCAGGCGTTGTTGGGCGACGCGAACGGATGGAACAGGCGCTGATAGGAATTCACGTTCGGCGCGAACAAGGCCGTGAAGTCTGCCATGCAGGCTTGCAGTCCACCGATGAAATGCCGGAACGTAGGCGTCGACTGCCCGTCCTCGGCGCTGAATACATTGCGGCCGGACACCGCATCCACCACGCTCTGATGCAGGTGCATCGAACTGCCGGGCGTGTTCGTCAACGGTTTGGCCATGCAGACCACAATCACGCCATGCTTGAGCGCTACTTCCTTGAGCAGGTGTTTGAACAGAAAAGTCTGGTCGGCCAGCAGCAAGGGATCGCCGTGCAGCAGGTTGATTTCGAACTGACTGACGCCCATCTCGTGCATGAACGTATCGCGTGGCAGGCCCAGCGCTGCCATGCAGGCGTACACCTCCGTGAAGAATGGCCGCAGCCCGTTGTTTGAACTGATGCTGAAGGCCGAGTGCCCCAGCTCGCGTCGACCGTCCAGCCCTACAGGCGGCATGAACGCCTGAAGCGGATCCGGGTTGGGGGCAAATACAAAGAACTCCAGTTCAGTGGCCACCACCGGAGTCAGGCCGTATTCGGCGTAACGGGTGAGTACCGACTTGAGCTGCCCACGAGTCGAAAGCGTGCAACTGGCACCGGTCAATTCATCGGCGTCGCAAATGGCCAGAGCACGCGGTCGATCGCTCCACGGCACACGGTGCAATTGCGCAGGGTCCGGGACCAGCGCCAGGTCACCGTCATCACTGCCATAGAAACGTGCAGGCGGGTAACCGCCCATGATGCATTGCAACAGCACACCCCGCGCCATCTGCAAACGCCGCCCTTCAAGAAACCCTTCGGCGGTCATGACCTTGCCACGCGGTACGCCATTGAGATCCGGCGTCACGCATTCCACTTCATCAATGCCCGTCAGTTGCGGTGCAACCGAACGGCCGTCATTGCGGTTCATTGCTCAATCCTTGGTGAATGTCGAGGCCGTCCTGCGGCAGTGCCTACAAAATACGCAACGGGCGTTCGGGATATCAAGGGCTGAAACATATGGCCAAACCGCTCACAAACCATACACCTTCAAACGGTACAAACCGCACTCTTGGCTGGTTTTTTGCTTTTGACCAAGACAAAACAGTTTGGCTGCCATTTTTATGTCGATCACCTGTGCGTGATGCACGATGCGCCATAAAAATGAACTGTCGAACGGCAATCTTCTGCGACACGTGTTGAGAGCTTTCCATGAGCGCACCGATTCCCGTCACACGCCCCCTGCTTCCGCCGCTTGAGGAATTCATTCCCTACCTCGAGCAGATCTGGGACAGCCACCAGCTCACAAACGGCGGCCCGTTTCACCAGCAGCTCGAGAAGGAGCTGGCAAGCTATCTGGGCGTTCAGCACCTGTCGCTGTTTTCCAACGGCACCCTGGCCTTGATGACCGCAATCCAGGCACTGCGGATCAAGGGCGAAGTCATCACCACGCCCTACTCGTTTGTCGCAACCGCGCACTCGTTGCTGTGGAACAGCCTGACGCCGGTGTTCGTCGATATCCAGCCCGGCACCTACAATCTGGACCCGGACCGCATCGAAGAAGCCATCACCCCGGCAACCACCGCCATCATGCCGGTGCATTGCTATGGCATCCCGTGTGACGTCGACCGCATCCAGCAGATTGCCGACCGCTATGGCCTGAAGGTCATCTACGATGCCGCCCATGCCTTCGGCGTGCAGCACCACGGCGAAAGCCTGCTCAGGCATGGCGATCTCTCGATCCTGAGCTTCCACGCCACCAAAGTCTTTAACACCTTCGAAGGCGGCGCCATCGTCAGCCCGGATCTGAAGACCAAACAACGTATCGACTACCTGAAAAACTTCGGTTTTGCCGACGAAGTCACCGTGGTCGCGCCAGGCATCAACGGCAAGATGAGCGAGATCAACGCAGCGTTCGGCCTGCTTCAGCTCAAGCACATCGATCAGGCACTGATCAGGCGTCAGCGTATCGACGAGCTTTATCGTGCCGCGCTGGCGGCGATCCCCGGTATCGACATCGTCTGGCAGAGCGCCGAAAAACATAACTACTCGTATTTCCCTGTTCTGGTACGCGAAACGTTCGCCGTATCGCGAGACGCGCTCTATCAACGCATGCGTGATCAGAACATTCTGGCCCGCCGCTACTTCTATCCGTTGATTTCGACGTTCCCCATGTACCGGGGTCTGGATTCGGCCAAGCCGGAGCGCTTGCCGATTGCCACTGGCCTGTCGAATCAGATCCTGTGCCTGCCTATCTACGACAGCCTGACCGATGAGGCTTTCGACAGCATCATCAATGTCATTGTCACCGCCAGTAACGAGAACCGCTAATGCGTACGTGTCCGGTCTGCTCCTGCCGATTTCCGAACTTCTACCCGATGGACAGAGGTCATCTGGAAATCTTTCACCGCCTGAACGTGTTCTACAGCGTGGACGATTTCGAAACCCTGAACGTCGGCCAATACAGTTGCCCCGAATGCCACGCGTCAGACCGCGACCGGCTTTATGCGTTGTTCGCCATGCACCTGCTGAACAATCCGCCGGGACAACCCTTGCGCATTCTCGATATCGCGCCAGCCGTTGTACTGTCGAAATTCCTGCGCAGCCTGCCGAACGCCCGCTACCGCTCCGCCGATCTGTTTTCGCCGCTGGCTGATGACGTCGTCGACATCATGGACATGCACATGTACGCCGATGAGTCCTTTGATTTCATCGTCTGTTCACATGTGCTGGAGCATGTGCCCGATGATCGCAAGGCCATGTCCGAGCTGCATCGGGTTCTGGCCAGGGGTGGCTCTGCGATCCTGATGGTGCCGATTCTGCTGACCGCAAGCGACACCGAAGAAGACCCGGACGAGTCCAGCGTCGATGAGCGCTGGGCGCGCTTCGGTCAGGATGATCACGTGCGGATGTATGCCAGGCATGACTTCGTGTCTCGTCTGGAGGCGTCCGGCTTCACGGTTGATGCCCTGGACTCGAACGCGTTCGGCGAGGGCATATTCCGGCAGCACGGCATTACTGACCAGTCGGTTCTGTACGTCGGCCGCAAGGTCTGACAACAGCAGCCGATCATGAATGCCGACCGGCTTGTCCGGTGGGCTCTCAACACTTCTTCACATGTGGTATTGCGATGAGTTCTTCACGCCTGGTCAGTATTGTCATCCCTGCTTATAAACCGGCTTTTTTCGAAGCGGCGCTTGCCAGTGCGCTGCGCCAGAATCATGACGACATCGAGATCGTTGTCACTGATGACTGCCGTGACGACGGTATCAGGGACATTGTCGAAAAACTCAGGCCGGTTAGCCGCTGGCCCATTCACTATCATAAAAACGAAACACCACTGGGCGAACCCTACAACGTCGCCAGCGGAGTGGCGCTGGCGCGCGGCGATTACATCAAGTTTCTCTATGACGACGACATCCTGCTCACCGATTGCGTGCGGCTGATGTTCGATGTCATGTACGACAGTCCTGACATCAAGATCGTGTCAGCGACACGAAAGCGAATCGACGCCAGCGGCACCCTGCTGGCCGACAATCTGTACACCGCTTACCCATTCGGCAAGAACGTGGTTCTGAACGGTCCGGAACTGGTGTCGTTTCTGGCCCAGTACCCCGTCAACTTCGTCGGCGAACCCAGTGCCGTGATGTGTCGCCGCGAAGACCTGCTGGCCTTCGGCCAGGACATCATGTCCCTGAATCAGGTGCTGATCTGGGGGCTGGGCGATCTGGCGATGTACGCCAAGCTGCTGCGTCAGGGCAATCTGGCCATGCTTGCCCGTCCACTGTCCTATTTCCGCATTTCCGATCAGCAGAGCAGTGAAGCGTTCAGAAAAGACCCTGCCCTGCCGCGCGAAGGTCACGCCAACTTCCATCGAATTCCCGGCGAACTGGGCTGGATCCGACCCGACGAGCTCAATGGCAAGGTCAGGATTGCGCCCCTGGCTCAGCGCGACAACGTCCAGGAAATGGACCTGCTGAGCTACTTCGACAGAAGGTCCGAGGCGACTGTTCGCAACACTCGCGTGGCCAGTTGGCTTGGACAGCGCAGGCCTACGCCCGCTCAGCACACCTTGCTTCGTGAGCACTTGCAGCAGCACGATGGCGGGCCGTCGATTGCACTTGTCGTTTCCGATTTCGATCAGCAGGCCGAGCGAGTACTGAGCACGCTGCAAAGCATGGCGTCCGATGCGCCTCTGCTCGACAAGCTCAAGGTTTTCGTCCTGGCCGACTACGACAGAGAGCAGCAAACACCGCTTCAGGCCCAGTTGCCCTGGCGGGACGCGACCCTGGAAAACCGTGCTACGGTCATCAACGCGCTGATGCAGGATAACGATCACGACTGGTGGATGCTGGTCGACGCAGGCACGACGTTCACCCCGAGCGGCCTGCTATGCGCCGTCATGAAGATGATCGAAGCGCCACATGCCTGCGCGGTCTTCGGCGATGAAGTGACCCTGCATGCTCACGCTGGGGCTCGCCTGATCTTTCAACCAGGCTTCAGTCTGGACTACCTGCTGGCCTGTCCGTCGGCCACCAGTCGCAACTGGCTATTCAACCGCGAGAAAGCTCTGGCGGTAGGCGGCTTCGATCCAGGCCACGCTCAAGCCACCGAGCTCGATCTGATACTGCGCCTGATCGAAGACTCAAGCTTTACCGAATTTGTGCATGTCACCGAGCCGATTGCCATCTCGCCACTCTGGCAAGCGCAGGATAATTACGACGAGGCGCGCACGCTTCAACGTCACTTGCACGCGCGCGGCTATGTAGACGGCCAGGTGCATGCGCTGGAGGCGGGACGTTACCGGATCGAATACGGCCATGCCGATCAGCCGCTGATTTCCATCCTTGTGACCTCACAGGATCAGTTACAGACGCTGCTGCCTTGCGTCGAAAGCATTCTGGAAAACACAACGTACCCGTTCTACGAAATTCTGATCTGCGACAACAACAGCCAGTCGGCGCAGACCACGGAATGGCTGACCACGCTGGAGTCGATGCAATCGGAGCGCATCCGCGTCCTTCGCCATGAGCAGACGGTGAGTCCCTCGGCCCTGTTCAATGCCGCTGCCCGGCACGCTCAGGGCGACTACCTGCTGATGCTCGACAGCAACGCCCTGATCGTTCAGCAGGACTGGCTCGAACAGCTCCTCAATCACGCACTGCGCCCCGAAGTGGGCATCGTGGGCGCCAACATCATTTCACCAGACAGCAAAATCGTGGACGCCGGGATCATCATGGGACTGGATGGCACCGCTTGTGCGATCACCGCCAATGACGCGGCGAACTGCGCGAGCTTCGCCCAGCGTCTGGAAAATGATCAAAACTACAGTGCCGTCAGCGGTTCCTGCCTGATGATTCGCAAGTCAGTCCACACGGAAATCGAAGGCCTGGACGAACACCTTTTCCCCCTGCACTTTCGTGATGTAGACCTCTGTCTGAGGGCGCGTAGCGCCGGACATCTGATCGTCTGGACGCCGCATGCCATCGTTGCCCTGCGTCCCGACGAGCCACAGGTCGATGCCGAAGCGATAGATTTCGCGACACGCGCCCTCGCGCATCGCTGGCTGCATTACATGGCCTGGGACCCGGCCTACAGCACGAACCTGTCCCTGACAGAACGTTTTGTCACCCAGACCAATCCGGAATTGAGCTGGCGGCCATTGACGCATCGCCCGCTGCCGGTGGTCCTCGTGCAGCCTGGTGATCGAGCAAGTGCCGGTGATCGAGTCGGCTCGGTACTTCACAGTCTGCGTGCCGGACTTGAAGTGGATGGCGTCCTCAGCCACACACCGCTGCCACTCGTGGAGATCGCCAGACTCAGCCCTGACACGGTCGTCATGCAAGGCCCGGTCAACGACCGCCTGATCGCCAGCATCAATGCAATCAAGGATCACACCCATGCTCGAGTCATCTACGATTTGCCGCAATATCCGGCGTACGCAGAAATCGGCAAGACCGCAGCACCACTCGCTGCGATTGAAACCTCGCTGCGCCATGGGCTGGAACGTGCAGACCTGATCACCGTCCCCACTCGGGCGCTGGCGGATCTGCTGGGTGATTCGCATCCCAACGTTCAGGTCATCGAAACCCGGCTGGCCACCGAACCCTGGCTGAACTTGCAAAGCCAGCGCCAGACGCGTGCGAAACCCCGCGTCGGTTGGGTCGGCACAGCGGGCGAGCTGGGTGATCTGCTGATCCTGTCGGAAGTCATCAAGACGCTGGCGGACCGGGTGGAATGGGTCGTCATGGGGCCTTGTACGCGCTGGCTGCGACCCTTTATCCACGAACTGCGCTCATCGGTGGAAGGAGCACTGCTCCCCGGGATGCTGGCCGGTCTGAACCTTGATCTCGTGTTGGCCCCCGCCGAGTCGAACCTGGTCAACCAGAGCAAAAGCCCGGTGGCCTTGCTGCAGTTCGGCGCCTGTGGCTTTCCGGTCATTTGCAGCGACGTGCTGAGCGTTCCTGAAGGCCTGCCCGTCACGCGGGTTGGCAACGACACCCATGCCTGGATAAGTGCCATCGAGGAGCACATCGGGCGGATGGATACCTGCGCGCAGAGAGGCGACGCCTTGAAGCAGACAGTCATCGAACGCTGGATGCTTGACGCCGAGCACCTGCACGCCTGGCGCACTGCCTGGGTGGACAGCTGATCGTAAAAAGGCTCAATAAAAAAAGGCTCCGCGTCAGAGGTATGACGCAGAGCCTTGAGTCAGTCGTGATACAGGGGCAACCCTTGACGGTTACCAGTGTATGACGCACGCACCCCACGAATAACCGACTCCGAACCCGACCGCAGCGACCCGATCACCGCGTTTGAGCGCCCCCTTGTCCAACGACTCTTTCAGCGCGATGGGAATGGTGCAGGACACGGTATTGCCGCAGTGCTGGAAGGCAGAAACGAACTTGTCGGCAGGCAATTTCAGACGCCGGCGCAAGGCATCCAGCATGAAGTGGTTGGCCTGATGGAACACGAACAGATCGATATCGGTCACCGCCAGTTCCTCGTCGAACAGTGAAGCGAACAGCTGCGGCACGCGTGTCATGGAAAACTCGAAGATCGCCGGGCCATTCATGTATAGATTGGCGTCGGTCCGCACGTTGCCGTTGTCATCCTCATGGGTTTCAGGCTGCGGATTCTGCGCCGAAGGTCTGCGTGCGCCGCCAATGGGCACAATCAGGTTCTCGGCCCCGGAGCCATCACTGCCATAACGAAAGCGCTCCATGAACGGCCCACCCTCGGTGGCACTGATCAGTGTGACGGCCGCCGCATCGCCGAACAGGGTGCGAACACTCTTGTCCTGAGGGTGAATGTAGCGACTGTAGGTTTCCGCTGTGACCAGCAAGACGTTGCGGCACTGGCCCGACTCGATCAGCCCCTTGGCGATGCCAAGCCCGTAGATGAACCCTGAACACCCCTGATTGAAATCGAAGGCGGCGCAGTGGGTCGGCAGTTGCAGGCGATGCTGCAGGATGCAGGCAGTGGCAGGCAGCACGTAATCGGGACTTTGCGTGCAGTAAATCAACGCATCTATCTGGCTGCGCTGAATGTCCCCTTTGAGGAACAACTTCTCGCAGGCCCGAAAGGCAAGGTCGGACGCGGTTTCATCCTTGTCGATGATATGCCGCTCACCGATACCGGTCTTGGCGAAGATTTTCTCGACGTCCCACTCGGGAAATTCCCGGGCCAGCGTTTCGTTGTCCAGTGAATGAGCAGGCAATTCATATTCTATGTCGACGATTCTGGCATGAGACTTCATGAGCATTACCCCGATATACGTTTGGCGGGTACACCGAACACCGTAGTGCCTGCGGCCACATTGCGTATTGCAACACTGCCCGCTCCGACTACAGCCTGTTTGCCGATTCTGACCCTGGGCAGGACGCTGGCATGCGTGCCCATGAAAACGCTCTCTTCCAGCACGACCCCACCGGTGATGTCGCAATGTCCACTCAAGGTGGAGAAATCACCGATGTCTGCGTCATGCCCGATCAGGCAGCCTATATTGAGAGTCACGAATGCACCGATCCGAAGATCCACCGTCAGTACCGTTGAAGGACAGATGACCGTGCCCTGACCTACCACGACATTCTCGCCCATGATGACCGAAGGGTGGATCAGCGTGAAAAAATGGCTGCCCTTGGCGAGCAGCTTTTCAACGACGGCGCGTTTCCCCTGAGGCGCGCCAATCGCGCAGACCAGATACTCGTCAGGCTTGGGCTCGTAACCGTCCACGCTTGACACGACAGGCGGGTAATGGTCGAAACGCTCGGTGGAGCCCGGGCCATCGTTGATGAACCCGGCGATGTGCCAGCCCGGGTTGTTCGCCACCCAGTCGGTCAACCAGGCATGCACTTCACGCCCGAACGCACCCGCACCGACGATGAGCAGGTTCTTGACAGTCATTGAGCCAGATACCCCCCATCCACGACCATCGACGTGCCGGTCACCCAGCGAGCCGCTGCAGACAGCAGATAATTCACCGCGTAGGCAATATCCAGCGGATCACCGAACCCCAGTGGATGTTTCTGCTCCACGGCCTTCATAGAGTCGGCGCCCACCAGGTCCTCAAGCGTGCGGGTCATTTCGGTTCTCACCACACCCGGTGCAATCGCATTGACCCTGATCCCGTCGCGGGCCAGCTCCAGCGCCGCAGCGCGGACCATCGATTCAACTGCGCCTTTGCTGGCGCAGTAAGCCATCAGGGAGGGCTGGGCAGCCTGAGCCATCACCGACGAGAGCAGAACGATGCTGGCACCTTGAACGAACACCCCTTTCTGCCTGAAGGCCTTGACCAGCGAAAAGCCGGAGGTCACGTTGGTGGCGAATACCGTTTCCCACTGATCGAGCCCCAACGCTCGAATCGGCATAGGCATCTGCACGCCGGCGGCATGAACCAGCCCGTCGAAGGGCGCGTAAGCCTTGGCCAGATTGCGCATCCAGCCTGAAACAGCAGCCCCGTCCAGCAGATCGAACGGCTCGACCCCATGACCTTCGCCATGGAGCTGAAGCCTTGTCGCTTCAAGGCGCTCGGTATTTCTGGCAACCAGCACCACGCGCGCGCCCTGTTGACTCAGCCAGATCGCGACCTGGCTGCCGATACCGGAAGAGGCACCTGTCACCATCACCACTTTGCCGCTCAATGAAAAAGGACTACTCACCACCCAACGTTCCCCTTGAGGGTCGATTCATACGAATTGAACAGATACCTGCGAATTACTTCTCGGTGACGAGATCGATGACATCGTCCACAGTCTTGCAACCATTGAGACGATTGGCCGCCAGGGTCTTGCCCAGATGTTCGTCGGCAAGCGACATGAATGTCAGGACCGCAATGGAGTCCCAGTCAAGGTTCTGGCCCCTGCTCAGACTGCCTTCGTCTGCTTCCATCGCTTCTTCGATCAGCCTGAGTACTTTGTCTTCCATCTCTATGCTCCCGGACAGCCCGCTATTGGATTGATTCTGCGCAGACCAAAGCCGACGCCTGAAAGCGATATAGCAATAATCGAACCAAGCCAACGAACATGGGGAGGTGCCGTGATTACGGGGTTTCAGGAGAGAAAGCATGAGGCACAGAGGTTTGAAAGCCAAAAAGATGACGCTCAAGGCCTCAGTGATCAGGCGCGGGCATCCCGCGCCGCGTCAATATAACGAAGAGACGCGACGGCCTCTTTCATTCATGGCAGATAGATGCTGAACATCGCCCCGCCCAGCACGCCGCCGTTGGCGATCTCGATTCGTCCCTGTATGCCGTTGCGCACATGCAAGCGGGCAATGTGTGCGGCAAAGTACAAACCCAGGCCGGTGCTGCCAGTGCCCTGATTGATGCCCTGCACATACTCGGTCTGACGCTCGATCAGGTACGCCGGATAACCAGGACCGTCGTCATTGATTGTGATTTTCAGCTGGCCATCCTGATCGCCGATGCTGATCGCCAGTTGCTCGCGGGCAAAACCGATCGCGTTGACGATGATATTGCCCACTACCGAACCGACCAGCTCGCGGTCGAAAAAACCCAATGGGCTTGCATCGGTGATATCCACACGTGCGGCGATACCGCGACTGGCCAGCACATCCTGATGATGCGCCAGCTGGGCCTCGATGAAATCGTCCAGCTCGTGATAATCAGGGCGCAACGGCAGCTGGTTGACCCCGAGTTTGTAAAGACCCAGCAGTTGCACGAGCATGCCGTTGAGGTTGGCGAACTCGTACTCGATCACCCCATGCTCCGGGGTGTCGCGCTGCTGGACGGAGAGCTTCGCCAACCACTCGGTGTGGGCCTGGGTCAGCGTCGCCAGCGAGTTCTTCATATCGTGCACGGTGGAAGCAATCACCATGGAAAAATCGAGTCCCTGCTGCTCTTCGCTCATGCGCCAAACGCCCTTTCCCTGAGTTTCTGATAACGCTCATAACGTGGATCGCTGTCCGGGATCATGCCGACCATTTTCAGGCTGGCGCGGCACTCTTCAAGCCCGGCTTGTCCGAGGTTCTGCCCCGGATGCAGCAGCGACTGCGCCATGTTCAGCGCGATACTGATGTTCTTGGGCTGCAAGGCCAGCGCACGACGGAAATGCTCCTGCGCCTCTGGCAGGTTACCCGCCTTGTAGCTGCGCACGCCCTGCAGGTTGAAATCGACGGCGGCTTTGTTGGCGCCCAGAATGGCTGGGTCGTCGGTCATGCTGGCCACGCTCTTCATCACGGCCGGGTCGTCACCGTAGACTTCCGCGCAGTTTTTCAGCACGCCCGCACCGGCTTCTTCCTGACCCAGTTGCTTGAGCTGCGAAGCCACCAGCAGGGCTGCATCAGCACTGAGGAACTGCTCCATGCCCTCAAGCCTGGCCATCGCCTGCTCAGTGAGTTTGGCGGCGGTTTCCGGGTCCGAGTGTTGCAGGCTGGCGGCCTTCATCAGGCGCGTGCGCACTTGCAGGCCTTCGTCGTTGGTGTGCTCCTTGGCCACATCACCCAGCGCGTTATTGATCTCGACACGGGTACGCGCATCCAGCCCCTGATCGCCACCCTTGCTGATCAGGGCATGGGCCAGACCCAGGTTGGTTTCAGGGTCCTTGAAACGTGAATGCGCGCCTTGAGACACCGCCTGACGAAAGGCCTTGGAAGCGCTTTCGAAATCTTCGTTGTCCATCGCCAGCTTGCCCAGCATTTTCTGGCGGCGTACTGCCAGAGGCGAAAGGCGCACAGCATTTTCCAGCGCACTCTGCGCACGCTTGGCATCACCGCTGACCACCAGCACATCGGCCAGGCCATCGTACAAAGCCGGCATGGTGGGGAACGCCTTGATCGCCTGCTCGTAAACGGCCTGAGCTTCGATGACCTTGCCGCGCTTGAGCAGCAGGCTGCCCAGCGCGGCATACGCCCAGGGCGTGGCGCGGTCGGCAAGGATGGTTCTGAGAAAAGCTTCCAGCGGCTCGTTCTGTTTCAGGTCACGCAATGCGTCGGCCTTGTAGCGCAGGCACAACGGCGCGAAACGCGGGTCCTGCTCGATCAGTTTGTTGCACGCTGCCAGCACTTCAGCAGGTTTGCGACGGTCCAGCGCTTGCAGAATCGGCTTGAGCAGGTTCTTGCGCTGCACGAGCTTCTCCAGACGCTGGGCCAGGCCTGCGCGGTTGAACGGTTTGGTCAGATAGCCATCGGGCTCCCACTCCAGCGCGCTCATGACCATCGCCTGACTGTTCTCGGCAGTGACCATGATAAACACGCTTTCGTAGCTCAGCAGCCGCTCGACCATCAGGTCTTCCAGCACTTGCTGACCGTTCTTGCGGCCATCGCCCAGATTGAAATCGTGCAGCACAAAGTCATAACGCTTTTGCGAGCACATGCGCAGGGCCTGCTCGCCGGTGTCGGCCGTGTCCACTTCCTTGACGCCCAGCTCACGCAGCATCGACCGCACCGAACTGCGAAAGTCGGAGAAGTCATCAACGATAAGAAAGCTTTTTTGGTTGTACGCCAGCATCCGGATTCCTACACAGGAGAGGGTGAAAATATAAGACCCATGGCCTGAACGACTTTTCCAGGTCCAGCATCGATGCGCATGTTAACTAATGGCCACATGCCATATACAGCCCTGATCGCTCTATCTTGAGGTTCAATTCAGGGCACCAGCCAGTTTTTCGACCACGCAGGCAGAAACTATAGAGCGAACATCGACTTCGCGACTGATTGCATCCAGGACAGGCAGGATTTTTTGCGAGGCAGATCGAAAATGCGGGAATGAGAGGGCTGCTACGGAGAAGCGAGTCACATACAGGATGGCACCGCAGCGCCCCGACACGCGGGGGCTGCGGCATGCGGATCGAGCGTTACACCCAGCCGTCGTTCTTCTTGCGGCCACGGGTCAGGGCCGGCAGGATCAGACCGACCAGCAGCCCGGCCCCGGCAATGCTGCCGCCGTAGACCATGTAGCGCATCATCACCTGCTTGTTCTCGTCACCCAGCCGCGCCTGTGTGGAACGCAACTCGGCCTGTGAGTCAGCCAGTTGATCATTGAGGGTCTTGGTGCGTGCTTCCAGCTCATCGACCAGCTTCTTGCGCGCATCCAGAGTTTCCTGCATGCCTTGCACGCGGGTTTTCCAGGTGTTGTCGATGCCGTTCAATTGTTCGGTGAGTTCTGCGACCTGTTGGGTGAGTTGCGGCACACGCTCCGCCTGACCCGGGACTTCCTGCAGATCACTGCTGGGAATCCACACGGTACTGCCCCCCTCACCGCGCACCTGACTGAAATTGCCCGAAGTGCTGAGCAGCTCCACTTTCTGCCCGGACTTGAGCGTCCCGACGATGCGATGTCCGTCAGTAGGGCCGCTGCGCACGTAGGTGGTCAGGCTGTCACTCACCCAGCGGTCACTGTCCGCTGCTTGAGCGGTCACCGGAGTAATAACGCAAAGAACGGCGCCCAGCAGACCGGTGCCGAGGAGATGACGCGAAGCAGTGAACAGGCCAGGGGCACGAGAACGCAGTGCTGAAAGATGACGAGACATGGCAATGATTATCTTTGTCTGGAATGAAAATAAAGCCCCGACGTACGGGCCGGCTAACGATGGCTCTGGCAGGTGGCAAATCAATTGCAACTCCTGTCTGGACGGGATGTCTGCCTATCAGGCGAGCTGAAAAACGCCTGCAATCCTTTATATCGGCAGCCACTTGCACGGGCTGTCCAGAGAGTCCATCAGCTAACAGACCCTGTTAAATGGGTCAGGTTCACTATCGGCCCGCTTGCGCGTCAAAATTCAGCCGCGTGGCGTTTCGATCAAGTGCCTGCTTTAAATGACTTCAGTCCTTCAGACGACGCCCACACCCTCGAACACGCAGCAGGTAAGGCCCGGCGTTTGCATTCGCGCCCAAGTGCTGTAGAAAATACCCGTCAGGCGTGAACGTCTTCGATGCTCACCATCCTGATGCGCAGGCCCTGCCGCCTCGACTGCATCGCTCTAATGGAAAATAGAATGATCCCAAGACAAGTGATTAACGCCACGGTAAGCCCAAAAGGCAGCCTTGAAACCCTGTCCCAACGTGAAGTCCAGCAGCTCAGCGCTGCCGGCTCAGGCAGCACCTATACCCTGTTCCGCCAGTGCGCCCTGGCCATTCTCAATACTGGCGCGCATGTCGACAACGCCAAGACCATCCTTGAGGCCTACGAGAACTTCGAGGTCCGCATTCACCAGCAGGACCGTGGCGTGCGACTGGAGCTGCTCAACGCTCCGGCCGATGCCTTCGTCGACGGCGAGATGATCGCCAGCACCCGTGAAATGCTGTTCAGCGCCCTGCGCGACATCGTTTACACCGAAAGCGAGCTGGACAGCCAGCGCATCGACCTGAGCAACTCTCAGGGCATCACCGATTACGTGTTCCACCTGCTTCGCAACGCCCGCACGCTGCGCGCCGGTGTCGAACCCAGGATGGTAGTGTGCTGGGGCGGCCATTCGATCAATACCGAAGAATATAAATACACCAAGAAAGTCGGCCACGAGCTGGGCCTGCGCAGCCTGGACATCTGCACCGGCTGCGGCCCCGGCGTCATGAAAGGCCCGATGAAAGGCGCGACCATCGCGCACGCCAAGCAACGCATCGTCGGTGGCCGCTACCTGGGTTTGACCGAGCCGGGCATCATCGCCGCCGAAGCGCCCAATCCTATCGTCAACGAACTGGTGATCCTGCCGGACATCGAAAAGCGTCTCGAAGCCTTCGTGCGCGTCGGCCACGGCATCATCATCTTTCCGGGCGGTGCAGGCACGGCCGAAGAATTCCTGTACCTGCTGGGCATCCTGATGCACCCGGACAACAAGGATGTGCCGTTCCCGGTAGTGCTGACCGGTCCGAAGAACACCGAACCCTACCTGCAACAATTGCATGCGTTCGTCGGCGCCACACTGGGTGAAGAGGCGCAGCGTCATTACCAGATCATCATCGACAACCCGGCAGAAGTCGCCCGTCACATGGCCAAGGGCCTGAAGGATGTGCGTCAGTTCCGTCGCGAGCGCAACGACGCGTTCCACTTCAACTGGCTGCTGAAGATCGAAGAAAGCTTCCAGCACCCATTCGATCCGACCCACGAAAACATGGCCAGATTGCAGCTCAACCACAACATTCCGCCTCATGAACTGGCGGCCAACCTGCGTCGGGCGTTCT
This sequence comes from Pseudomonas sp. CDFA 610, assembly GCF_021147865.1. Taxonomy (NCBI): domain Bacteria; kingdom Pseudomonadati; phylum Pseudomonadota; class Gammaproteobacteria; order Pseudomonadales; family Pseudomonadaceae; genus Pseudomonas; species Pseudomonas sp. CDFA 610. Next base: position 5,740 of record NZ_JAGTPM010000006.1, on the reverse strand, counting down.
CCGGCATCGTGGCGGGCAACGTCAAGGACAAGGGCATTCGCCTGATCGAAGAACACGGCCCGTACCAGATCCATGGCGATCCATCGATCATGCAGCCGCTGGACAAACTGCTTAAGGCCTTCGTCGATCAGCACCGCATGAAGCTGCCGGGTGGCGCAGCTTATGTGCCGTGCTATCAGGTTGTGACCTGATAACAGGACTGCAGAAAAACGGGGCGCTGTTCAGCGCCCCGTTTTCATTTCTGCTGACGGAACTGGCTGGGTGACTGCCCGGTAGCCCGCTTGAAGAATCGGGAAAAATACGCCGGCTCGGAAAACCCCAGGCTGTCGGATACCTGATTCACCGTCATGGTCGTATAGACCAGATTACGCTTGGCCTCCAGCAGCAGACGCTGATTGATGATCTGCAGCGCCGATTGATCGCACAGCCGCCGACACAGCGCATTAAGATGTGCCGCGCTGAGCCCCATGCGCTGCGCGTGCTGCTCGATGGACCAGTGTTCGCGGAAGCTCGACTCCAGCTGATGCATGAACACCTGCAAATGCTCCCGACCGCGCTCCTGCACCGGACTGTCATCACCCCGCTGCTCGCTGCCCCGTCGACTGAGCCAGACCATCAGCACATTGATCAACGACTGCAGCATCAGGTCGCGACCCGGCTTGCGCTGGCGGTACTCGCGGGCAATCGCACTGAACAGCGTGTCCACGTAGATGCTGTCCTCGCCCAACGCATGGCAACGCGCCGTGCCGATGGCCGAAATATCCAGCGCAGCTTCCAATTGCTCCACCAGCGGCCGCGCCAGGCTGAGGATGTGACCCTGAATGTCCTCGGCGAATTTGAACGTGTGCACGCTCAATGCGGGGACCACTTGCAGCGACGGCGTATCGACCTGATTCACCCGGTCCTCGACTCTCAATATCGCCCGACCGGACTGCACATACAGCAACTGGACCAGATCACCATGCCGATGGGGCTTGATCTCCCATTCATGCATTTTGCTGCGCTCGGGAATCGACTCGCAGTGGATCAGGTCAGGCGTCGGCCACGCCGTGGTTTCGCCGTAAAGCTTGAAGACGGGGACGGAAACGGGCGCTGTTCTTGGCATCGATCATTCCTCACCAGACCCTTGGAAAGTCCAGATAATGTGCTGGATATTGCCTTCTTATCTCGTCGTCATCCATTAAAAATGCAGGAGACAAAAACAAACACATCCCGCACGCCTCGGCTGGCAGGGGTTACAAAACAGGACGACACCCATGAAAACCCAAGTCGCGATCATCGGCTCAGGCCCCTCCGGACTGCTGCTGGGCCAGTTGCTGCAACGTGCCGGTATCGACAACGTCATCGTTGAACGCAAAGACCCCGACTACATCCTTTCCCGCATTCGTGCCGGCGTGCTTGAACAAGGCATGGTCGACCTGCTGCGCGAAGCAGGCGTCAGCGAGCGCATGGATGCTGAAGGTCTGATCCACGACGGTTTCGAGTTGGCCTTCGACGGGCGCTGCGAGCGCATTGACCTCAAAGGCCTCGCCAATGGCCAAACCGTAATGGTCTACGGCCAGACCGAAGTGACCCGCGACTTGATGCAGGCCCGCTCCGCGTGCGGTGCCATGACGGTCTACGACGCCGAAGACGTCCAGCCTCATGACCTCAAGACTGACCGCCCTTACCTGACGTTCGTCAAAAATGGCGAAACCGTGCGTCTGGACTGTGACTACATTGCTGGGTGCGACGGCTTTCATGGCGTGTCCCGCCAGGCGATCCCGGCCCAGGCACTGAAGGTATTCGAACGCGTCTATCCGTTCGGCTGGCTCGGCGTACTGGCCGACACCCCGCCGGTCAACGAAGAACTGGTTTACGCCAACCATCCGCGCGGCTTTGCCCTGTGCAGCATGCGTTCGGCGATTCGTACGCGTTATTACGTGCAGGTCAACTCGAACGAACGTGTCGAGGACTGGTCGGACGAGCGTTTCTGGGACGAACTCAAATCGCGGCTGCCTGCCCATCTGGCCGGGCGTTTGGTGACCGGCCCGTCCATCGAGAAAAGCATCGCCCCGCTGCGCAGCTTCGTGGTCGAACCCATGCAGTACGGCCGACTGTTCCTGCTCGGCGACGCGGCGCACATCGTCCCGCCCACTGGCGCCAAGGGCCTGAACCTGGCCGCCAGCGACGTCAGCACGCTATACCGCATCCTGCTCAAGGTCTATCGAGATGGACGCACCGACCTGCTGGAAAAATACTCGCAGATCTGTTTGCGCAGAGTCTGGAAAGCCGAGCGATTTTCCTGGTGGATGACCTCTATTTTGCACAACTTTCCCGACACCGACGCCTTCAGCCAGCGCATCCAGCAGACCGAACTGGACTACTACGTCGGCTCCGAGGCAGGACGCCGGACCATTGCCGAGAACTATGTGGGCTTGCCTTACGAAGCTATCGAATAAGGTATTGTCGGGCGCATGATCAACGATCACGCGCCGTCTCTCTGCCAGGGCCCTGAACAGTGCCCGCCTTTGTGCAATCTCACAACGCACCCTCGCCTCAGCCGTGCAAAACCCCAAAGCGTTTTTTCTGCAGCCTCCCTATGATCGGAAAGCCCCCGGCAAGCTGCATAAAAATAACAAGCTCTGAGGAACTGACGCCATGTCCAACTCTCCGGTTCGCGAGGTTGGCGACGCTGACGGCAATCATGTCTATCGTCGCATCACCCTGCGCCTTATCCCTTTCATCTTTATCTGCTACCTGTTCAACTATCTGGACCGCGTGAACGTCGGCTTCGCCAAGCTGCAGATGCTCGACGCCCTGAGTTTCAGCGAAACCGTCTACGGCCTGGGTGCCGGTATCTTCTTCATTGGCTACGTGCTGTGCGGCCTGCCCAGCAATCTGGCGCTCAACCGCTTCGGTCCACTGCGCTGGATCGGGTTGATGATGATCACCTGGGGCACGTTCTCCACCTGCCTGCTGTTCGTCACCGCGCCAGCCGAGTTCTATGTGCTGCGCTTTCTGACCGGCATGGCCGAAGCAGGCTTTTTCCCCGGCATCGTCCTCTACCTTTCGCGCTGGTACCCGAACCAGCGACGCGGCCGGATCATGGCCTTGTTCATGTCGGCAATTCCGGTATCCGGGCTACTGGGCGGACCGTTCTCCGGCTGGATTCTCAACCACTTTGCCGCCGGTCAAGGCGGGATGGCGGGCTGGCAGTGGATGTTCCTGATTCAGGGCCTGCCGACCGTTGCGCTGGGCGTGCTGGCGTTCTTCCTGCTCTGCGACAAGGTCGAAGATGCACGCTGGCTGACGCCCGAGCAGCGTCAGCGGGTCAAGGCCGATATCACCCAGGACGAACTCAATCGCCCGGTGCAAGGCAAGCGTTCAGTGGCCTCGGTACTGACGATGCCTTTCATCTGGATTCTGGGCTTCATCTATTTCTGTATTCAGAGTGGCGTTTACGCGATCAACTTCTGGTTGCCGTCGATCATCAAGAATCTGGGCTTCAGCGATGCACTGGTGATCGGCTGGATCAGCGCCGTGCCGTACCTGATGGCGGGCGTCTTCATGCTGCTGGTGGGCCGCTCCGCAGACCTGCGCAATGAGCGCCGCTGGCATCTGGTGGTGCCGATGCTGATGGGCGCAACAGGGTTGATCATCGCTGCCAACTTCGCCACCGTGCCGCTCGTGGCCATCGTCGGCCTGACCATCGCCACCATGGGCGCATTGACCAGTCTGCCAATGTTCTGGCCGCTGCCGACCGCCCTTCTCAGCGCCAGCGTTGCAGCGGGCGGCCTGGCCCTGATCAACTCGATCGGGCAAATGGCAGGCTTCCTCAGCCCTTATCTGGTGGGCTGGATCAAGGACCAGACGGGCTCGACCACCATGGCGTTGTATTCCCTGGCTGCACTGACCATCGTCGGCAGTGTGGTTGCCTTGCGCATCAGCCGTCAATCGGCAGTCAAGGTCCGCGCGACGGCTTGAGTCTCTTCCAACCGATCACGACCTCCACGGTAACCGGCTACCGCGGAGGTCTCGGATTTCCATCCGTCGGAGAGATAGCCTGACGCGTCGCTCTTTTCGTTTCAGCTGATTCACTTGTCTGCATCGACTTGATATCCCCCATGATCCTTGCAGGAGCATCCGTGCCATGAACCTCATGCACAAGAGCCTCGGCGCATCCCTACTGATGGTTGCCAGCGTCGCCTTTGCCCACCACGGCTGGAGCAAATACAACGCCGACAATCCGCTCACCCTGACTGGCACCATTTCTCAAAGCGGATACGCCAACCCCCACGGTTTCATCCAGCTCAAAACCGCCGACAAGACCTGGACCGTGGTGCTGGCACCGCCCTCACGTATGGAAACCGTGGCCTGACTCAGCAGATGCTGGCAAACGATACGCAGGCAACCGTCGTGGGTTATCAGAATCGAACCCGGTCTGAAGAGCTGAGAACGCATCACCATCAACGGCAAGACTGTCGAGCTGAGATGATGGCGGTCGTCGTCGACGGCTCATGGCTCATGGCTCATATGGCTGCAAGCTTCACCGCTCGGTCAATCCATGCGTGGCGAGGTCTGGTTGTACCCGATAGTCGAGGTGGTGCACATCATCGGCTTTGCCGTGCTGGTCGGTTCAGTGATCCTGTTCGACCTGCGCCTGCTGGGATGGTCGAAAGACATCCCCATTACGGCGCTTGCGCGTCATCTGCTGATCTGGGCCCTGTCGACACTGTTGCTGATCGTACCGGCCGGGCTGATGATGTTTGCAGCCCACCCCGACGACTTCGCCAGCAACGGCGTCTTCATTCTCAAACTGTGTCTGATCGCGGCTGCCGGTGCCAACGCGGCACTCTTTCATGTGGGCGTCTATCGCTCAGTGACGCACTGGAACGTCCGGCAGACTTCACCGTGCCTCGCCAGATGCCATGCCGTGCTTTCAATCGCACTCTGGATCGGCGTCGTGACCTGCGGACGACTGCTGGCTTACACCTGAAAATACCGTAACGCTCGGATCATCGTGATGCGCAACTTATTGCACAGGCGCTGCCCACAGGACCTGTTCCAGACCTTGCAGGCCAACGCCCTGGTTCGATTCGCAGACATTTGCGCACGTGCGCAATACCTTGCGCGGTACTGACGGCCAAACTGATCAAAAGACGATCAATCCTGTAAAAAAAATACACTATCTATTTGTTTTTTATATAAAAAAAATATCAGGCATGCATCTTGTTATAGGTACCTGACTCGACGGGCGCAGTTGCCTGTTGATACAGAGGGAATCGGGATGCCTGCCCACCAGACTTTTTTCAAGCTCAACCTTGATGGCGTCGATCACGACTTTCAGGTGCTCGCCTTCAGCGGCCGGGAAGCCATCAGTCAGCCGTTCACCTTTACCCTGGATCTGGTCAGCGAGTCATCCTGCCTGGATCTGGAAAGCCTGCTGAACCGTCCTGCCTTTTTGCAGTTCGCGCCAGACAACGGCGGGATTCACGGTCTGATCGACCGCATCGCCCAAGGCGATTCGGGGCAACGTCTGACCCGTTACTCGATCACCTTGCGCCCGCACCTGGCTCGCCTAGGCCATCGCACCAATCAACGCATCTTTCAGCACCGCACGGTGCCGCAGATCATTGCCCTGATACTGGAAGAGCATGGTCTGCTCGCCACCACCTATCGCTTCCAGCTCGCCAGCGTCTATCCCGAGCGTGAGTACTGCGTGCAGTACCACGAATCGGACCTGCACTTCATTCAGCGC